>CAJTVR010000014.1 GCA_910580075.1 uncultured Eubacterium sp.
GAAAATAATAAGACGGACAAAGACGAAACAAAAACAGAGTGCAAAAGTCTGAAAACCCTTTATTTATGGGAAAGACAAGAAAAGACGAACAAAGACAAACAAACCTTAATTCTAATCCCGACGATGAAAACTATTGGCGCTGACGCTGCGAAAAAGTCAGAAAGCCAGAGCAGGGCAAAGGCGGCTCCGGCAGAAAAAATAGATTTTTCCAACGTAAAAATCGAGCCGCTGTTTGAGGAATCTGTTGATTTTGATACCTTCAGCAAATCGGATTTCCGTGTCGTGAAGATTTTGGCCTGCGAGGAGGTTCCGAAGTCCAAAAAACTTTTAAAATTCACGTTAGACGACGGGGTACGTAAGGACCGCGTGATTTTAAGCGGGATTCATGAATATTATGAGCCGGAAGAATTAACTGGCAGGACGGCAATTGCGATTGTAAACCTTCCGCCGAGGAAGATGATGGGCATTGACTCCGAGGGCATGCTTATTTTATAAAACCCGTCCGGATTGGAGAGCAGGGTGTCCGCCTGTATCAAAAAGGTGCATTTTTTCTCACATCATAGAGGATGCTCTGTTTCCATGAAGAAAAAGCAGCGGCGTGCCCATGCCAGACTCATTGTAATATACTTTTTTGTTATCGAATAGAAAATAGCTCATAGCTGCAGTTTTTATTCCTGTGAATATAAAAAGGAAATTAGCAGATTTTTGGAAAATCATTCCAGAGAGACGCAGCGCCGGATTCCTGTCATACGACTGGGCAGGATTACTGTAGGTCATCAGATGCTCCAGGATATGGCTATGAAAATTTAATTGTACAAATAGGGGTATTAGGGGTATAATACAGATGAAAGACATGATATAAAGAAAGAGAAGTAATGGGATACTGGAAAAAGCAAGTGTGGATGGGGGCAGCAGGTATGTGTAAAAAATCCGAATTGCAGACAATTTTGAAAAAAGTAACAAGTGCTTCAGTACAGCTTTATGGAAAACGGTTGAATAAAATCATTCTTTACGGTTCTTATGCACGCGGGGATTATACGGATGAATCAGATATAGATATTATGATTGTTTTGAACTGCGAACCTGGAGAGATAAAGAAATTACGAAAACAAACGGCAGAAATGACAAGCGATATATCTCTTGAACAGGAGGTTTTGCTTTCTGTTTTATTGAGGGATAAAAAACATTTTGAGGATAATCTTGATTTTCTCCCATTTTATAAAAATATATTAAAAGAAGGAGTAATGGTTTATGGATGAGAGGAAAAAAGATTTGTGTAATTATCGTTTAGAAAAGGCAAAAAAGTGCCTTGTATCCGCAAAAGCGCTAGTTTAGTTAGAAGATTTCTGCGGTGCGGCAAACCGTTCCTATTATTCTATATTTCATAGTATCAGGGGATTGCTGGCATTGGAAGGAGTAGATTTTTCCAAACATTCAGGTGTAATAGCATATTTTCAAAAGAATTATGTAAAATCAGGGATATTTGAAAAAGAGTATTCTAAAATTTTGGCAGAGGCTTTTGAAATCAGAAGTGAATCAGATTATGATGATTATTATGTTATATCGAAAGAAGAAGTAGAAGAACAGATACAAAATGCAAAATTTTTCTTTGATGGGATTATGAAATATGTGGGTGAAGTGACTTCATTAAGAGGATAAATGATGTATTCTGGCTTGTACCAAACCTTCCGCCGAGAAAGATGATGGGCATTGACTCCGAGGGCATGCTGATTTCTGCGGTGCATGAGGAGGACGGCCGCGAAGGGCCGAACCTTTTGATGGTGGACGACAGGATTCCGGCAGGGGCGAAGCTGTACTAATGTGGCTGAATCAGGCGGCATGGGAAGTTTCCATAACAGTTAGCTAAAATGCATTAGGCAAATAATAAGCGGAGAGTATTTCAATAGCAGGGATACTCTCCGCTTTCTTTTGATGGATTTTTTATTGAAAGAACTCCATGCTTATTTTATAAAACCCGTCCGGATTGGAGAGCAGAGCAGGGTGTCCGCCTGTATCAAAAAGGTGCATTTTTCCATGCCCGGTTTTATCAAGTATTTCTCCATATATCTTTTCAAAATAAGTGGGAGAAATACTGCTGATAAATTCATCCTGTTTACTTCCGGTCAAAAGAAGATCAGGCTGAAAACTGTGCAGATCAGTATGGAAAAATCTGCCAATTTCTTTTTCGTGACGGATTATCGCAGAAGTATCATTGTCAACAACACGTTCCCAGTCTTCGCCCTGCATATACTGATAAAACCATCTTAGATCGGCGTCTTGTTTAGATAATTCCCTGTCAGCTTTAATATTTGCCGTAAATTCTTTTAAAGGTTTTTCGCCCTCAAAACTATCAGCAATTACTTTTGACACAAGCTGTGGCGCCTCTAAGGCGGTATTAACAGCTGCTAAAGCACCGCCGCTGCTCCCAATAATAAATACATCCGAGTACTGTTTTTCTTTCAGAAAAGCAATCACCTGCTGTGCTTCGTAGAACCATAAATCAGAAGGAAATTCATCAAGTCTGTCCGATTTCCCGTGTCCTAAAAAGTCAATCAAAATTACTTTGAAATGATTCTTATATTTTTCAGCAATTTCACAAAACATCATAGAGGATGCTGTGTTTCCATGAAGAAAAAGCAGCGGCGTGCCCATGCCGGACTCATTGTAATATACTTTTTTGTTATCGAATAGAAAATAGCTCATAGCTGTACCTCCCTGTATGATCTGCCAAAGATTCTCTGAAATTAAATTTTATTGTAGCATACACACCCGGTAAAAACAATCAAAGTCAGATAATGGCTCTCCCGGAATATGTAAAAAATTCAGTATTTTTTGTATTTGGTTGACAACTATATCGAGGTACGATGTATTGCTAAAGTACTATACCAGTAAGCCAGAGGCTTTCTCTGAATGAAATTGATCAGATTATAGGAGGAATTTATGAATCGTTTTAAAAAAATTTATAGCCAGGGTACTATTAGTATGATTGAAATCTGGGTTGACACAGAAACAGGTGTAAACTATATATTTCGCAGAGACGGAAATGCAGGGGGCTTTACCGTACTGCTTGATAAAGAAGGAAAACCAGTAATAACACAGTAAACTTTTGCCCGCAGTGCAGGAGTACTGATGCCTGTGCTGGCGGCTGTTATTTATAAGTAAATAACCAGATCAGGATAAACAGTTTGTCTGTATCATGATTATCGGTTAATAATCATAAATGATGATGATGAATCGAAATTTTTAAATCATTCAGTGATAAGTACATGGCCGGCATCAGCCGCAGCTATGATTGTTTACCGGCTGCTGCGATGTGATTCATGGTAAAAGAAGCATTTTAAAATTCCTCCGCATATGTTTTGCGGGGGAATTTATTTATGCAGGCTTATGCACGATGCAGTATAAAGAACGATTTTTTTATGCGCCAGCTCCGTATACTCTGTAAAAACCAGAAAAAATGGTTTATAATATAAAAGAAAACAGCATGCAGGATGAACGCAGGGCATGCAGAAATAAATGGTGATAAAGCGAGGAGAGGAACATATGCATAGCGGGCATAGTTTTCATGTGCAGCTGATTCGCAGTATGCATGAAGAAAAGCATCTGCATCTGGATACAGAACTGCTTTATGTCATGGAGGGAGAAGCCTGTGCAGTGCTTCAGGAAAAAGAATACAGGCTGAAAAAAGATGATATGATATTCATTAATTCCAGTGTGCATCACGCTGTTACGGGAAGCAGGGAAAATATGATATGCCGGATAACCTATGATTATCAGCTGATTGCGGATATGGTACACAATCCGGACAGTATATTTTTGTGTAACAGCTCTGTCAGCCGGAAGAATGAATCTTTTGATGAACTGCGTATGCTTTTCCGGGAACTGGTGTACCAGGAAGTACTCTGCCCGCATAAATCTGACTGTTATAAATACAGCATTCTTTACCGGATTTTAGACCGGCTGATTGAAAATTTTATGATAGATCATGCGGGGAGAATGAGGCAGGAAGAGAATACCGGTGATAATGAAAAACTTCAAAAAATATTTCATTATGTCAGCCGGAATTTTCAGGAAGCAGTCAGCCTTTCATCACTGTCTGATCAGATGTATATGTCTAAATCTACACTGTCACGTTTTTTCAAAAAGCAGACAGGCATCTATTTTGCTGATTATGTCAGCCAGATACGGTTAAATTATGCAGTCCGCCAGCTGCTGTATTCTGACAGAACGATTACAAAAATCGCTGTGGACTGCGGGTTTGCAAATGCTTCTGTATTTGACAGGGTTTTTCGGGAAAACTACGGCATGCCGCCGACTGAATACAGAAATACAATGCAGGAACAAATGAAAAAAGAGCAGGCCGGAGAAAAGGAACTGCGCGACCAGCTGCGTGCAGAACTTCAAAAACAAAGCGGGGACGTTCAGGAAACTGCTGGAAGCGGGGAAACGGCAGAAATACAGATACGCAGCACAGGCACACTGAATAAAAACTGGAACAGGGTAATCAATATCGGCTCGGTCTGCAGCCTGACACTGGCAAGCGTACAGCAGCATCTTTTGTACCTGTCAGAGCATCTTGGATTTGTATATGCAAGAATGTGGACGGTTTTTGACAAGCGGCTTATGATCTGTGACGGGATTTCTACGGGTGTTTATAATTATGATGCATTAGACAGCGTATTTGATTTTCTGGTATCTAATCATATCATACCGTTTCTGGATTTCAGCAAAAGGCCGAGCACAGCAGTCCGCTCGGCTGGAGATGCTGTTTATTTTAAAGAAGATGGCATTGATTTTAAATCCAGAAGGGCATGGGAGGCAATGCTGGAAGATTTTGTTGTACATATGCTGCGTAGGTATGGGGAAGCAGAAGTCAGCAGGTGGATTTTTGAAATTACAAGAGATCCGACACATCAGGAGCAGGGAAAATATTATGAAGATGAAAATTATTCGATATTAACGGTTTACCTGTCTGCTTACAGGATTATCCGTCGTCTGCTGCCGGGGGCAGAAATCGGCGGGCTGGGCGGTATTCCGGGGACGGATGCGCAGCTGTTTCAGGATTTTTTTGAATTCTGTATAAAAAACAGCTGTGTGCCTGATTTTGTTTCTTTTATTCTGTTTCCGTATGTTAAGGGAAGCGGGGAAGACGGTAACACTTATATACGTTCGGATGATAAGGATTATGAAAGAAAACAGGCGGTACAGATGCGGCAGATGCTGCACCAGGCCGGATTAGATAACTGCCGCCTGTATGCCGTGGAATGGAATCACACTGTATCAAACCGGAATTTTTTAAATGACAGCTGTTTCCGCGGTGCCTATATGTGCAGGACAATATCGGAGATACAAAATTCGCTGGATCTGATTTGTGTATGGATGGGCTCAGACTGGGTAAGCGGCTATTATGATTCTCTTAATATTGTAAATGGCGGCAGCGGACTGCTGGCAAAAGACGGCATCCCCAAACCGGCATTTTATGCACTTGAGTTTTTAAACCAGCTTGGCAGCAGACTGGTTATGGCGGGAGAAAATTATATCATTACAAAAGGAGAGTCCGGAAGCTGCCAGATTCTGTGCTTTCATTTCGGCTGGTACAGTGCCGGATATTTTTTAAAGAAAGAAAATGCAGCGCAGCCGCATCAGGTCAAATCGATATTCCATGAAAATCAGACACTGACCCTGAATCTGAAATTAAACGGCATGGAAGACGGGGAAATGTATGTGATTAAAAAAAGAAGTATCAGCCAGGAACAGGGAAGCATTCTGGATGAGTGGGGTAAATTTCAGTATGAAACACATCTGGAACGGTCTGTCATAAAATATCTGCAGGCTGTCTGCATTCCGCATCTTGAAATGGAAAAAAGGCAGGCGCAAAAGTCCGGTCTGCGGCTGCAGATCACGCTGAAGCAGCATGAATTTGCACTTTATCAGATTTACAGGGAAAAATAAATGGAAAGGGGAAGAAATTATGCTGGAAATTTGCTGTGGGAGTTATTATGATGCGGTTCAGGCTGCATCAGGCGGAGCGAAAAGGATTGAGCTAAACAGCGGCCTTCACCTGGGAGGCCTGACGCCTTCTTTAGGGACGCTGGAGCTTGTAAAAGAAAACTGCCAGATCAGGACGGTGGCAATGGTGCGCCCGCGGGGAGGAGGTTTTTACTACTGCAGAGAGGATTTTGAAGTTATGGAGCGGGATGCGCGCATTCTGGTGAGCCATGGAGCTGATGGGATTGCTTTCGGCTGCCTGAATGAAGATGCGTCTATAAACCGGTGGCAGAATGAGCGCCTGGCTGCAGTGATCCATGAGTACGGAAAGGAGGCCGTGTTCCACCGGGCGTTTGACTGTACCCGGGATCCTTACCGGTCTATAGAACTGCTCATTGATATGGGTATCGACCGGGTACTGACCAGCGGGCTTGCAGCAAAGGCAGAGGACGGGGCGGAGCTTTTAAAAGAGCTGCAGGCCAGATACGGACAGGAAATTGAAATTCTGGCCGGCAGCGGCATCCATGCCGGAAATGCCGGAAGGCTGATGGCGGATACCGGCATCACCCAGGTACACAGTTCCTGCAAAGACTGGGCAGAAGATCCGACCACTATCGTGAACGGTGTTTCCTATGCCTTTGCAGGCCCGCCGCACGAAGCAGCTTATGATGTGGTTTCAAAAGATCTGGTGAGAAAGCTGCTGGAAAGTATCGGGGAAGCAGAACAGGCACCGGAATAATTTACATTCTCCTTTATGACAGCAGACGTGCGGTGCAACACCAGACACAGTTTGTTGCACATAATTTTACGTTTCTAAAAATCCTGAAAAAGAAATCATTAAAACTGCAATCAGACAGAAGCGGAAGAGATGAATAGAAATTATAATTTATCAGGAGATCATACAGGCAGAAACAGACGGATGAGGAAGATCCGGCCTGACAGAGGCGGAAACAGAAAGGAGAAAATATGGAACGTAAAAAGGTACTCGGCCTGTCTTTTGGAAGAAAGATGGGAAATACAGATGTGATGATTAAGGCAGCACTTATGGAGTGTGAAAAAGCAGGATGTGAGGTAAAATTTATTCATGTAGATGACCTGGATATCAGACCGTGTACAGGATGTATTTCCTGTGTTGTCGGAATGATATCAGGACGCGGAAAAGGCGGATGCCCGGTAAAAGATGATTTTCACATTCTGGATGAAGCGCTGATGGAATGTGATGCGCTGATTGCAGGCTCGCCGACATATGTTTTAAGCCCGACAGGACGCTTTAAGACTGTATGCGACCGTATCGGGCCGTCCCATGATATAACATTCCGCAAAGCAGCTTATGAAGAAGGCATTGCTGCAGGCAGAAATAAAGAGGATCTTCCGGATGAGCGCACGTTTAAAAAACGCGTGGGGGCACTTTTGTCGGTAGGCGGAGCAATGACGAAAAACTGGCTTGCATTTATGCTGCCGACGATGTATGAAATTACGATGTCCATGGGAATAGATGTCGTTGATATGCATGAATATCATGGGGCAATGGCTCATGAGCATGTATTAGGCAATGATGAGCAGATGGAGCGTATGAGAAGAATGGGAGCGCATATTGCAGAGGCGCTTGCGGCAGATACAGAAAAGGAGCGTATAAAATGGCGCGGCGAAGAAGAAGGAGTCTGCCCGGTCTGCCACTGTGACATGCTGAGCATATCGAAAAACCGTACCTTTGCAGAATGCCCGGTATGCGGGATTGAAGGAAACATAGAAATAATAGACGGGAAAATCACTGTTACGTTCAGCGAAGAGCAGCAGAAACGCTCAAGACTGCGCTGGGACGGCAAACTGGAACATTCCACCGAAATAAAAACAAAAGCCGCCGGCCCTGGACAGATACCGGATTTGAAAGAGCGTAAGGCTGTATACACAGGGTATGCAGAATAAATCAGGAAGGCTCCGGACAGATTCCGGATATAAAATATCATAAGGCTTAGAATGAATCGGAATGGGGCTGTCGCATTAAGTAAAATATATACAGGATATAGTATAAAAGAACGATTTAAATTAGCTATATCCTGTATCATATTTCTTAATGTGACAGCCCCGTTTTTTATAATCAGGATAAATCCCGCATCTGCCAGGATGTCTTTGGAAATTAGGATTATATAATTGACAATGCTTCCAATTCCATAGATAATAGAACAGAATTCAAAAAGGAGGATTTTTGCTATGAATGAAGCAAACGAATTTAAGCCGTATATTCCGGCAGATCAGGTGCTTCCGGAAATTACGCCTGTTTCGGTTGTTCTTGGTATACTCCTGGCGGTACTTTTTGGCGGGGCAAATGCATATCTGGGTTTGAAGGTAGGAATGACAGTATCTGCATCGATTCCGGCAGCTGTTATTTCTATGGGAGTGATCCGGGTAGTACTGAAAAGGGACTCTATTTTAGAGAATAACATTGTGCAGACCATTGGTTCCGCGGGAGAATCACTGGCTGCCGGTGCCATATTTACACTGCCGGCACTATTTATGTGGGCAAAAGAAGGAGCAGCACAAGCACCTTCTCTGGTGGAAATTGCACTCATAACATTTGCCGGAGGGGTTATCGGTATTTTGTTTATGATACCGCTTCGGACTGCATTAATTGTACAGGAACACGGCACGCTTCCATACCCGGAAGGAAAAGCATGTGCAGAAGTATTAATGGCGGGAGAAGAAGGAGGTGCCAGCGCTTCTACTGTATTTTTGGGACTGGGAGCAGCTGCTGTCTATAAATTTATTGCAGACGGACTGTGTATTTTTCCAAGTGAAGTAGATTATGAGATAAAAAGCTATAAAGGTTCCGGCATCGGCATAGACGTGCTGCCGGCGCTTCTCGGCGTAGGCTATATCTGCGGTGCGAAAGTATCGTCTTATCTGCTGGCCGGAGGTACTCTCGGCTGGTTTGTTATTATGCCTCTGATCGCTTTGTTTGGCGGGGATGCGGTCATTTATCCGGGTACAGATCCTGTCAGCTCCATGAATCCGTTTGGACTGTGGAGGACGTATATCCGTTATATCGGTGCAGGAGCAGTTGCAGCAGGGGGCATTATGAGCCTGGTGAAATCCATGCCTTTAATTATACGCACATTCCGCCAGGCTATGAAAGGATTTGGCGTAAAGGCGGGTGAATTAAAGCGCACGACACAGGATCTGCCAATGAATTTTGTGATAGCTGGAATTGGCGTTATGGCAGTTTTTATGTGGCTGTGTCCTTTTATTCCGGTGAACCTGTTAGGGGCAGTTATTATTATTATATTTGGCTTCTTTTTTGCAACCGTATCTTCACGTATGGTAGGTCTGGTCGGAAGCTCAAACAATCCGGTTTCCGGCATGGCCATTGCAACGCTGCTGATTTCTACCATGATTTTAAAGGCATCCGGCATGACTGGCATTGCAGGCATGGCAGCGGCAATCAGTATCGGATCGATTATCTGCATCATTGCAGCAATTGCGGGAGATACTTCCCAGGATTTAAAAACAGGATACATCGTCGGGTCTACTCCGAAAAAACAGCAGATTGGCGAACTGATTGGTGTAACAGTATCAGCAGTTACGATTGGCGGTGTCTTATATCTGCTGAGCGCAGCATGGCCTTATGGTTCAGACCAGCTTCCGGCACCACAGGCAATGCTTATGAAAATGGTTGTAGAAGGGGTTATGAATGGAAATCTTCCATGGGCACTTGTATTTTCAGGTGTATTTATTGCGGTTGTAGTCGAAATTCTCGGAATACCGGTTCTGCCGTTTGCAGTAGGGCTGTACCTGCCGATTCATCTGAGTACGCCAATGATCATCGGCGGTCTTGTAAGACTGTATTTTGAAAAGAAAAAGGAAGAAAATGAAAAAGAGCGCAGGAGAAAAATAGAAAACGGAGTGCTGTACTCCTCAGGGCTGATAGCCGGAGAAGGTCTGGTCGGCATAATGCTTGCTGTTTTTGCAGTAATAGAAATCGGGGACAGGTCTCTTGGCGATATTATGAATCTTTCCGAAACTGTCAGACTCGGCGGCCTGGGCGGACTTGCCTTTTTCGCCATACTGACAGCTTCGCTCTGGTATATGATTGTAAGAAAGAAAAATAATAAATAAGAAAATAATAGAGAAGAAAAATAGAGGATTTTAAGCTGAATGTCAAAGAAAAAAGAAAATTTCCTGGACTATATTCCAAAAAGAAATGCATTATATAATTGGGAAATCACTTCTAATAACCATGTAGAAGTATCCGTTGTTAACAGGGGATTTTACAACCGCATTGCCCAGCTGCTGTTTCACAAGCCGCGGATCAGTAAAATCGAGCTGGATGATATGGGCAGTTTTATCTGGCAGGAAATGGACGGCCATAAAACGGTGTATGAAATAGGTATGGCAGTCACAGTCAGATTTGGTAAAAAAGCTGAACCGCTGTATGAGCGTTTAAGTGAATATATACAGATTCTGCGAAAAAACAGCTTTATTGTATATGAAAATAAAAAATAAGCCGGATGCCGCAAGGGTCAGATACCCCGCAGCTTATCTGCTCTGCAGTTTTGAAGCATCGCCAGCCTGCTGTGGAGCATCCGGCTTAAACCTGTAAACCAGTCTGTAACAGAAATCCTGATGCAGAAAAGGGAGATCTTAAAATAATAGAAAGAAGGGATAAAAGTGGGAGTATTATCAAATTTAGAACCAAAAGAGGTGTTTACCTATTTTGAAGAAATCTGTTCAATCCCTCATGCCTCCTATCATGAGGAAAAAATCAGCAATTACTGTGTGGAATTTGCCAAAAAGCACAGCCTGGTCTATTATCAGGATGATTTAAAAAATGTAATCATAATCAAAGAGGCGTCGGCTGGATATGAAAATGAAGAACCGCTGATTATACAGGGACATCTGGATATGGTGTGTGAGAAGGTATCCGGCTGCCGGATCGATTTTGAAAAAGACGGTCTGGAGCTTATGACGCAGGGAGATTACATCACTGCAAAGGGGACGTCACTGGGCGGCGATGACGGCATTGCAGTCGCTTATGCTCTTGCAATTCTTGCATCCGATACGATTGCGCATCCAAAACTGGAAGTGATATTTACAGTATCAGAAGAAGTAGGCATGGAGGGAGCCAGCGGCATTGACGTGTCCATGCTGCAGGGACGCAGGCTGTTAAACCTGGATTCGGAAGAAGAAGGCATTCTGCTGGCCGGATGTGCCGGAGGAGCAAGAGCAGCCTGCAGCCTGCCAGTCAGAAGAGTTCCTGCAGAAGGCAGTATGGTAAAAATCTTAGTTACAGGCCTGATGGGAGGTCATTCCGGAGCTGAGATTCATAAAGGCCGGGCCAATGCGAATATGCTGATGGGCCGTATTCTGATTGATTTATCAGCAAAGGCCGCATACACCCTGGCGGCATGGGAAGGCGGCAGCAAAGACAATGCGATTCCGAGAGAATGTACCGCAGTGATCTGCCTGCCAGATCATGATTTGGAGGCAGTACAGCAGGAAGCTGCAAAAATCCAGAAAGATATTTCTAATGAGTATGCCGTCACAGACAAAAACATACAGATTACAGTACAGACGCTGGAGGAAAGCGGTGAAAAACGGCCGGATACCATGTTAGACAAGGACAGCACCAGACAGGCAGTACTGCTTGTAAATGCACTTCCGAATGGAATTCAGGCAATGAGCGCAGATGTAGAAGGGCTGGTGGAAACATCCCTGAATCTGGGTGTTTTAAAACTGGCTGAAACCGAACTGACAGTTACCTATGCAGTCCGCAGCTCGTCGGGGAGCGCACAGGAAGCGTTACTGAATAAAATGACTTACCTGACACAGGGACTTGGCGGCAGCATCCGCATAACCGGGCGTTATCCGGCATGGGAATACAGGAGGGATTCTGCTCTGAGGGAGAAAATGTGTGCAGTTTACGAAAAGATGTATAGAAAAAAGCCTGTTATTGAGGCCATTCATGCCGGACTGGAGTGCGGACTGCTTGCCGGCAAACTCCCGGGGCTGGACTGCATTTCCATAGGGCCGGATATGGAATCTGTGCATACAACGGAAGAAAAGCTGAGCATATCTTCCACGAAGCGGGTGTGGGAATTTATTCTGGAGGTTTTAAAAACAAAATAGCCTGATTCAATTTAAATGAATTCATGCTGCAGGAGCGCAGTGTGGATTCATTTTATTTTATCAGCTTTTTACCGGCATCAAAGAAAAGAAATTCAAAATATTTGAATTCTTTTTTATTGACAGCCCAATGACGAATAATTTATAATAGAAATGACGAATAGTTTTACTATATTACTAAGAAGAAAGAGAGGATGCGTCAAAATGCTTAGAGTGGGTATGCTTACAAGCGGCGGTGACTGTCAGGCACTCAATGCTGCCATGAGAGGCGTTGCAAAAGGTTTAAGCTCCAATGTGGAAGAGTTAGAGATTTATGGATTTTTAGATGGATATAAGGGGCTGATTTATGGAAATTACCGCCTGCTTTCTTCGTCAGATTTTTCCGGTATTCTGACAAAAGGCGGAACAATTTTAGGCTCTTCCCGTCAGCCGTTTAAGCTGATGCGTACACCAGATGCGAACGGGCTGGACAAAGTGGAAGCCATGAAGCAGAATTACTACAAGCTGAATCTGGACTGCCTTGTTATTCTTGGCGGGAACGGTACACAGAAAACAGCAAATCTTCTTCGTGAAGAAGGACTTAACGTGATCCACTTACCAAAGACTATTGACAATGACATATTCGGAACAGATGTTACTTTTGGATTCCAGAGTGCAATCAATATCGCCACAGATGCAATTGACTGTATACATACGACGGCTGCTTCCCACAACCGTGTATTTATTGTAGAAGTAATGGGACACAAGGTTGGCTGGCTGACACTTTATGCAGGACTTGCCGGAGGTGCAGATATTATTCTTCTTCCAGAAATACCTTATGATATTAAAAAAGTCGTAACAGCGATTGAAAACCGTACAAAAGCCGGAAAAGGCTTCACCATTCTTGCAGTTGCAGAAGGTGCGATTTCAAAAGAAGATGTAAAATTAAGCAAAAAAGAATATAAAAAGAAACTGGAAAAATCTCCATATCCGTCTGTATCTTATGAAATTGCACAGAAAATCGGCGACAAACTCGGCAGTGAAGTGCGCGTAACTGTACCGGGACATACACAAAGAGGCGGAAGCCCGACTCCGTATGACCGTGTGCTTTGTACAAGACTTGGCGCAGAAGGCGCAAAAGCTATTTTGGAAAAAGATTACGGCCACATGATCGCAATGGTAAATAATGAAGTAAGACGCGTGCCATTAGAAAATGTTGCTGGTAAATTAAAGACAGTTGACCCGAATGCCCAGATTGTAAAAGAAGCAAAACTGACAGGCATTAGCTTTGGGGATTAATGGAATTGCCCTTTGGGTATAAAATAAAATCTGCTGCGTGGATGCTGCGGGACGTGGCTGGAAACCGTTTCCAGTCATGAACCGGATTTACGCAGCAGTTTTTATATTTTTTGTCGGTTGTTAAGGAGGTCAGAATGTCATATACAGCGCTTTACCGAAAATACCGTCCGCAGAGTTTTGAAGATGTAAAGGGCCAGAATCACATTGTAACAACACTTCGTAACCAGATCAGAGCGGAACGGATCGGACATGCTTATCTGTTTTGCGGGACAAGGGGGACTGGAAAAACTACGATAGCAAAAATTTTTGCAAAAGCAGTCAATTGTGAAAACCCGGACGAAGGAAGCCCGTGCGGCCAGTGTCCGTCCTGCAGGTCCATTTCACAGGGCAGCTCCCTGAATGTGATCGAAATAGATGCAGCATCCAATAACGGCGTAGATAACATCCGGGAAATCAGGGACGAAGTAACCTATCCGCCTACAGCAGGCAGATATAAAGTCTATATTATCGATGAGGTTCATATGCTTTCCATAGGAGCATTTAACGCACTGCTGAAAACGCTTGAAGAACCGCCTTCGTATGTTATCTTTATACTGGCTACGACAGAGGCGCATAAAATTCCGGTGACAATCCTCTCACGATGCCAGCGGTATGATTTTCACCGTATTTCAGCAGATGTAATTACACAAAGGCTTCAGGAGCTTGTAGAAAAGGAACAGGCCCAGGCAGAAGAAAAAGCTGTGCGCTATATAGCAAAGTGTGCTGACGGAGCCATGCGCGATGCATTAAGTCTGTTAGACCAGTGCATGGCGTTTTATATGGGACAGAAGCTGACATACGATCATGTGCTGGATGTGCTTGGCGCTGTAGATACAGAGCGTTTTTCCGCTCTTTTGCGTGCGGTGATCGGCGCAAATGTGCTGGCAGCTATGCATCAGGTGGAAGAGCTGGTGACAGAAGGCCGGGATCTGGGGCAGTTTGTCAATGACTTTACATGGTATCTTCGTAACCTGCTGCTCCTGCAAAGCTCAGACGATATGGAAGAAGTACTGGATATTTCCAGCGAAAATCTGGCTCTTTTGAAAGAAGAATGCCAGATGACAGACAGTACACAGCTGATGCGATATATCCGTATTTTTTCGGAATTATCCAGTCAGATACGCTATGCGTCCCAAAAACGGATTTTAATAGAAATTGCAGTTATCAAACTATGCCGCCCGGCGATGGAAGAAGATCTCGGTTCTGTTTTAGAAAGAATCAGACAGCTGGAAAAAAAGGCTGAAGAAGGTATCATGTTTCAGCCGGCGTCTGCCGCAGCCGCAGCTAAAGGCGTGCCTGCAGATACCTCCGCATCAGACGTGCCAAAGCTGCCTGTGCCGAAAGCCGTATCAGAAGATATTCAGCAGGTTGTGACAAACTGGAACAGCATACTGGCAGATATGTCTGATTTAATTAGAAATTACCTGCGCAAAGCTCATTTAAGCATAGGCGGCAATGATGTTTTATTAATTGTATTTGATGATTCTCTCTTATATGATATGATATCAGAAGAAGAGCGGCTGCAGGAAATCACTGAAAAAATATCCGGCAGTATCGGAAAAGAAGTACAGATACAGGTAAAACTCAATGATACCGGGCATTCATTTGAAAAAGCATATGTAGATCTGGAGCAGATCATTCATACAGAAATTGAATATGAAGATTTTTAAATTCACCTGCAGGCAGCAGCATTCGCTATTGTCAGATTGGCAAATATGCGTTAAAATCAGATAGCAGCAAAAAATCATTACAGGGAGGAAAGGATTATGGCAAGAAGAGGCGGATTTCCAGGAGGCGGCATGCCGAATAACATGGCAAATCTGATGAAACAGGCACAAAAGATGCAAAGACAGATGGAAGATGCCACAAAAGAACTGGAAGAAAAAGAAATGACCGCTGCCGCAGGAGGCGGAGCCGTAGAAGTTACGGTATCAGGCAAACGGGAAGTTACCAAAGTAAAAATTGACCCGGAAGCTGTAGACCCGGATGATGTGGAAATGCTGGAGGACCTGATTATGGCAGCCACAAATGGAGCCCTGCGCCAGATAGATGAATATTCCCAGAACACAATGGGCAAAATTACCGGAGGACTTGGCGGCGGAATGGGGTTATTTTAAATATGGACTATTACAGCAGCCAGATCAGCAGACTGATAGAATCTCTGGCAGCGCTGCCAGGGATTGGCGTCAAGTCTGCGCAGAGAATGGCTTTTCATATTTTAAATATGCCGGAAACAGAAGTGGAAAAACTGTCCAGATCCATTATCGAAGCAAAACGCAATGTACGTTACTGCAGCAAGTGCTTTACACTGACAGATGACGAGACCTGTCCGATATGCAGAAATAAAAACCGTGACCAGACACAGATTATGGTTGTAGAAAATCCGAGAGATCTGGCGGCTTATGAAAAAACCGGGAAATTTGAAGGCGTATATCATGTCCTGCACGGTGCAATTTCGCCTATGCTTGGCATCGGGCCGGCGGATATCCGGTTAAAAGAGCTGATGCAGCGTCTGCAGGGAGATGTCAGCGAAGTTATTATAGCGACAAATTCCAGCCTCGAAGGCGAGACAACCGCCATGTATATCAGCAAACTGATTAAGCCGACCGGCATTAAAGTCACGCGGATTGCAAGCGGAGTACCGGTAGGCGGAGATTTGGAATATATCGATGAAGTGACTCTGCTGAGGGCTTTGGAAGGCCGGACAGAACTATAGAATAATTTATCTGCTCTGCTAACAACAATATATGCCAAAATCGGCCTGTTTTTTATGTTACATTGAACACAGCCTGAAAAAATGGAAAGAGGTGTGTGAAGTGGCAGAACAAAAACAGCCGATAAGGGCACTACCAAAGAATATCCGCCAGATAGGCATGAGCAAAGGAAACTGCAGAGTGTATCTGGAGGATTATGTATATACTTACTTACATACACAGGAAGAGCAGGAGGACTGGGCTCACCGGGGATTTGTGCTGCTGGGAAAAGCTGAGAGCAGTAAAGATGACACAAGATATTTTATAAGCGGCCTGATCCGCATTGAGGACATGTTCTTCAAAGACGGTGTTTTGGATTTTTCAGACGAAACATGGGCATATATTTACAAAGAAATGAAAAAATACTATGACGACCTGGAAATCACAGGCTGGGGCCAGGATGTCAGCAGTGCTTCGGCCAGTCTGACCGCAGAACTGGAACGGATTCACAAGCAGAATTTTAATATTCAGAAAAATGTCCTGTTTCTGATTGATCATGTGGAAAATGAAGAAGCCTTCTATGTCTTTGAAAAAAATGTGCTGCAGCGTAAAGAAGGCTATTATGTCTATTATGAAAAAAATCCGCAGATGCAGGAATATATGATAGAATCCCAGAAATCCGGACAGCTGGACATTCCGCCGCAGGAAATAGAAGAACCGCTCGTACACAGCTATCGCGAAACACTGCTGGAAAAAAAGGCACAGCTGTCAGCCCGCAAATGGAATGGCGTCTTATATGCTACCAGTATGCTTCTCGTACTGTCTGTCTGTGTTCTGGGTGTCAGCACCGTAAATAATGTAGAAAAAATGCAGAATCTGGAATCTACAGTCAGCCAGATCTCCGGCCATGGAGGACAAGCCGGTGATATGCCGGTCATGAGCCAGAATACAGGAAAACCGGATGAGGCCGGAACAGATTCTGCCAGCGGAAAGAATGCAGATGCAGAAAAATCTGCCAGCCAGACAGATACTGAAGAAGAATCCGGCAGTCAGGAAACAGACACTGGCGGAAACGAAGACGATACAGACAGCAGAAACTCTGGAAACGGGGACGGAGCGGATACAGACAGCAAATCGTCTGAAAATGAAACAGACGCTTCCGAAAACGGGGGAAAATCCGGCAGTAAAGAAAAAGGCAGCGGTGCAGATGACAGCGGCAAAGGGAAATCTGACAGGGAGGAATCTGAGAAGATCTCTTCAGATAGTCTGGAAACTTCATCTCTTTCAGATGCGCAGACTTATCTGCTGCAGGGCTATTACATAGTGCAAAAAGGGGACAGCCTTGCAGGAATCAGCAGAAAAATTTACGGTTCAGCGGCAAAAGCCGCAAAAATATGCGAGCTGAACGGTATCGATGATATGGACAAGATATATGCGGGCCAGAGACTGGAACTGCCATAAAAGAATGCAGGAACCGGGCCTTACAATAGGATTTCCATGAAATACAATGGAATGAGAAAACAGGTATTGGGGATACGGGAGCAGATATGACAAAAAGCGGAGGTACAAAATTGCGGGCTCTTCCAGAGCAGAGTTCGGAAGAGTTATCCGAGTTAAAACAGAAAATCCGGATTCATAGAATGAAAATTCTCATACTGATTCTGGCAGGAATCAGTATAGTCATTGGATTATGTTTTGCCGCGTTTATATATTTTGAGAATAAAGTCTATACTGATTATGAAATCATAGAGCAGACAGAGCGCAGTGAAATGCAGGCTGCAGAATATGAAGAATTTTGCGGCAGCGTACTGCAGTATACCCAGGACGGAGCCGTTTATTCAGATATTGAAGGGAATGTTTTCTGGAATCAGACTTATGAAATGGAAACGCCGTGTATTACGATGTGTGATGATTATCTGGCTATTTATGAACAGGGCGGAACCCGTATTTATATCATGAGCATGGCGGGACAGCAGGGAGCAATCAGTACGACACTGCCGATCCAGCGGGTCAGTATTGCCAGCCAGGGAACAGTAGCTGTGCTCATGGAAGATTCCCAGACCAGCTATTTACATATGTATAATAAAGAAGGAAAACAGCTGGCTGGAGGCGAGCTTCATATAGAAAACAGCGGATATCCGCTGGATATTGCTTTATCGGCAGATGCTCAGAAGCTGGCGGTCAGTCTTTTGGATATCAAAGAAGCGGATGTGAAATCAACCGTAGTATTCTACAATTACGGTACAGTAGGAAAGAGCGAAATTGACAATATCGTAAGCTCCTACAGCTACATGGATATGGTCATACCAAGTATCCGGTTTGTAAGCAATGACAGGCTTCTGGCGTTTGGAGATACCGATATCATAATTTTTGAAGGGACACAGAAACCGGCGGAAGCCCGCAAAATTAAGTGCAAATCAAATATCCGCAGCATATACTGGGACGAAGAAAATTTCGGACTTGTATTTGATAACCCGGATTCCGCAAAAGGATATCTGACTCATATATATAATATGAAAGGCGCTCTGGTGCTGGAACAGAAATTTGACCTGGAGTATACAGACATCGGTTTTCTGCAGAACGGCCTGCTATGCATCCGCAATGAAAAAAGCGTTCAGCTGTTTACAATGCGCGGCAGCAAGCGGTTTGAATATACATTTGACCGGAATGTATATGATGTCATATCAGGAAACGGACAGTTAGATTACTGGATCATACTGAGCGGAGAAACGGACAGAATAAAATTAAAGGATTAAAAAAAGAATGAATTGGTTGTATATAGCTGTAATGGGATATATTGTGCTATGTGCCGTGCGCGGATATCACAAAGGAATATTAAGAGTCGCTTATTCACTGGCAGCGCTGCTGGTCACAGTTGTATTTGTGGCAGCTGTATCTCCGGCAGTCAGAAATGTACTTACTGAACAGACCTCCATAGCGGACCAGATTGAAATAAAAAGCGAAGAACTTATAAGAAATCAGATTAACCAGAGATTAGAAGACGGCACACTTGCACAGAGCAAAGGCCTTCCCTGGTTTGCAGTCCCGGAATCTGTACGTGACGAACTGGGCAGCGGGACAAAAAAAGTCATAAAAGAAATTTTAAAATCTCAGAAAATATATGAAAAAATGGCTAAAGCAGTGGCCGAATACTGCGTTTCTACAATTGCGTTCGTTCTTACACTGACAGTCATCCAGATTTTCCTGTATCTGTTTCGAAAAAAACTGAACTTATTTGCAAGACTTCCGGGCATCAATCTTGCAAACATGATACTTGGATTCTTTGCCGGAGTAGTGAAAGCGTTTTTTGTAATATGGGTTGTGTTTGCACTCATAAAAACCAGCGAAATTTTACCGGTGAGCGCTGCCCTGATTGAAATGATTGAGGAGAATGCGGTACTGACAGAACTGTATGAGAAGAATATGGTATTAGAGGGGATGAAGAGATTATCTTTATTATAATATATGCAGTGGGATTAACCGGACGCCGGGCGGAGAAATTTTTTCCTTTTTCAGTTCCGCCTTCGAACAGAAAAAGGAAAAAATTTCTCTTCCCGGCGTCCTGATAATTTACATTTTCCAGCTTAGGAGGCTCAGCATGATTAAAATAGCAGTTTGTGACGATGAACAGACACTGGTATCTGAAAACAGAAAAATTGTGGAACAGTATATGAGGGAGCATAAAGAAGCGGCAGTAATTGAAGAATACAGCAGCGGGGAATTTCTGGCGGCAGATATTCAGGAAGGGACATATTTTGATCTGATTCTTCTGGACATAGAAATGCCTCGTAAAAGCGGAATGGAAATCACCCCGCAGATAAAAAAATATCTTCCGAATGTACTGATTATCTTTGTTACTTCTCATTTAAAGTATGCGATTGATTCATTTGCTTTATCTATTTTCCGATATATTCCCAAGCAGGAATTAAAGCCCCGGCTGGACCAGGCGCTGCATGATGCATTTCATTATATTAATCTGGAAAAAAACGATTTCTACACAATCCAGACACATACCCGTCTTGAAAAAATTCTGTTAAAAGATATTTTATACATTGAAAAAAGCGGAAAAAATGCACGGATTGTAACATTCTATAACCAGACAAAGGTGCGGAAAAGTTTGTCTCAGGTATACGAAGAAATAGACCGGGAGGAATTTATTTATATTGACAGAGGATGCATTGTAAATATCATTCATATCATGCAGATAAAAAATGGTGAAGCTGTATTAAAAAACGGCGAATCCAAGGCGGTCAGCCGGTCACATGTCCAGCCGGTCAAAGAGTTAATCGCTGCATTCTGGGGGAAAGAGCTTTGAATATGTTAGTCATTACAATAGAAATCCTGGCGACTATTTTAGAGGGGTACATTGGAATCATGTCTGCCGGGCTTGTATTAGAAAGCAGATACGGAAACAGGAAACAGCGCCTGTATGCTTTAACAGTATCTGCTTTTCTTTCTGTTTTTGTTACTCTTTTAAATAAAGCAGTGTTGTTTTCTTATGTCACGATAGCGTTCGGGATTATCAGCATATCGGCTTCCGTTTGTTTTCTATATAGATGTAAATATGTACATGCATTTATGGTAATCTGTTTTTATTTTATGTGCATGAACTATCTTGATTTTCTGGCAATTACGATAACCGGGGCAGTCCTGCAGGACCCGGATTATTCCAGAGCCGTAGTAACTGAATATGGATTTTTAAGAATCCGCCAGATGCTGATCTGCAAGGGGCTGCTGGCTGCAGCATATCTGTGTGCCAGACATTTTATAAAAGGGAAATTCAGGCCGGATTCGTGGAAGCACTATATGATGCTTACGATAGCAGGGGGAATCGGAATTATTTATCTGATTGAAAGCTCCATCGAGCAGGTAAATGATACAGACGTAGTGAACTGGCTTGTATTCAGTATAATAATTTTACTCAGCTGGATTTTAGTGATTTTTTATGAAAAGAGCAGGCATGAAGCAGATATGGTCCGGTTTATGGAAATGCGCAACGCGCTGCTGGAAGAAAATTACAGGGGATTAAGCGAGGCATATTCTGCAAATGCAAAAGTCTATCATGATTTTAATAACCATATGCATATCCTGCAGCAGTACTTAATACACGAAGATACGAAACATGCGCTGGAATATTTGGAGCATATCAGCGGGCCGGTCAAATCTCTGCTGGAACATACCTGGACAGGCAATGAAGTGATTGATGTGATTATAAACAGCAAGTTAAAAAAGATGGAGGAAAACCGCATTCGGACACGAATCAATGTAGAATTTCCAAACAACAGCGATATTATGCCGGGTGATATATGTACTATACTGGGCAATCTGCTGGATAATGCAATAGAAGCATGCCAGAGAAATAAAAAGCAGGAAAACAAATGGATACATATTACAATCAGAATCGTAAATGCCATGCTTATTTTTAAAATTGAAAACGGAAACGAGACAGCACCGCAGATTCGAAATAAGCAGATGGTAACATCAAAGGGAGATGAGAGGTTTCACGGCTGGGGAATCAAAAGTGCGGCTTCGGCGGTTGAAAAATATGAAGGGGTCATGCAGCATACGGCTGAGGAGGACCGGGTGGCGGCAGTTGTAACGCTTAATTATAATGTATGCGGCCAGACTATTACCGCTGGAAATGCTCATCCGGACAAAGGGAAAGAGTCTGTGCCGGAAAAGGCCGGCTGATGGAGGACATTTACCGGCCGAATAGGGACAAAAGGGATCAAGGGGCATTTTTTCATGTATGATATGACTGTCAGTAAAGTTCAGAGAATAAAAAGAGCCGGGAGGATGTTATTATGAGTGAAAAACAAAGATTATATGTAAGAATTTTATCGGCAGTCATATTCGCAGCAGGAGGAGCAGTATATCTGGCAGCAGGAGAGCGGATTTATGCAGCGGCTTTTCTTACAGCCGGCATCGCTTTTGGATACGGGGCGCTAAAGGAGATTAGGAATAAAAAATAGGGAGGGACGCGGATGTTAGAGTTCAAAAATCTTTCTGTATGGTATACCAGGAAGGCGGCCCGCATAGAAAGCGTTTCGCACAGCTGCATAAGATATGAGGATCAAAAAATTATTATCAGGAATGCGGATTTTGGGATTGGCTCACACAGTGTGACCGGACTGCTGGGAATCAACGGAGCGGGAAAGACGACGTTAATAAATACGGTCAGCGGGATTCATGAAATGTATCGTGCAGGATGTATTTTATTTCAGGATCATGAAATTACGCCGGCAGATGATGAGTTTCGTCTGCAGAGGTATACAGTATTTACGGATAGCCAGGCATTCCAATACTGGACATTCTGCGAATACAAAGATTATATAGAAAAAGTCTATCAAAAGAAAGCAGATGCAGAATACCTGGAATACCTCATCCAGGGATTCCGGTTTGAAGAGTATCAGAACCAGTATATAAAAAACCTTTCGACCGGAAATAAAAAGAAAGTGTTTCTGATTGCAGGATTTGCTTTACAGCTGCCGCTGCTGATTTTAGATGAACCGCTGGACGGACTGGATTTTGACTCGGCAGAGTTTTTATATCAGGCATTGAGAGAGCATAAAAAGTATGGGAGCGTCTTTATGAGTTCGCATATTGCAGAAAGTTTTGAAAGAACATGTGATAAAGTACTGCTTTTGGATCAGGGCAGAATAAGCAGCAGAGCTGTCACAGAGCATACAGATATTCGAAAGGAATTAAAGGAGTGGCTGAATGAGTGAAATCAAACTGTTTTTGCGGGATTTTATCACTCCGGCAAAGATAAAAAGATATGTGGGATACGTGTTTGTGTTTGCTGTTTTTATTCAGATTTTCTTCCAGGACCAGGCAGTTTTCCGCCTCAGCGGTTCTGCCGGAAGCATGATCGGATACGGGATGGCATTTACTTCAGCAGTTTATGTGACACATACGTATCCGGTTTTTGAAAATATCGGGTTTTATCTGGCGCTGCCGGTGAAAAAATGGAAAATGTACGGCGCATACTTTGCAGCCCTGTGGATATGCACACTCCTTCAGAGGATATCGTTTGCAGTCCCTGTCGTTGTAAAATTCAGCACCCATGCAGCGGAAAATCTGCTTCTTCTTATTTTAAATTCAGGAACTGCAGTGCTTTTGAGTATCGGTCTGCTGCTGGCTGAAAATTCTAAAAAATGGGGAACCCTGATCTGGAATCTGGTGCTGGCGGCTGCGCTGCCTGCCGCAGGATATCTGGATCTGCAGTCCGGATACCAGGCAGTGCTGTCAGTCTGCATAGCAGCCGGCGCTGCTGCCAGTTTCCGCAGTATGAAAATAACAGATCTGATGATCATACATGAACCAAAGAAAAACAGGCCGGGAAAATGTGCTGCTAATTATTTTTACAGGGTGGCTGTGACAGAAAAAATATATCTGGCCAATACGGCATGTATCATTGTATTTCTCATAGTTTTGTGTATGATAAGCAGGGAAAACCAGGTCATGATGAATCTGGTCTGGTGTACCGGTGCTGTAAATACGCCTTTTCTGACAATGATATCGGCTGATTTACAGACATCACGCCATATCGATATGCTTCCTGCAAAGAAAAACAGTATTTATAAGCAGTATTTTATATTTCTGCTGAGTTATTTCCTGATGATCAATAGCATTATTCTGCTGGCAAAATATATGATCTTTCAAGAACTTATGTACCGGGATGTGTTCTTAGCACTGCTGTCAGCACCTTTTGAAACAGCTCTGGCCGGAATGCTGGAAAGAAAACGCAGAATAACGGGGTGGCAGACGAAGCAGGAATTATGGAAAAATCCGAGAAAGTATGTGCTGCCGCTGGCAGTATTTATAGGAGTTTCTGTTTATTATTCTGCTGGAATATAAGAAAAATGCGGATTCTGTAAGATACGAGGAATATTAGAAAAATTCAGGTAGGATTCTATTGTATGTAAAGCTGAGATGTGGTGAGCCATAAGACAGATATAAAAAAATGCAGAACATGTTTAGAGGGGGCTGTCGCACTAAGTAAAATATATACAAGATATAGTATAAAGAATGGTTTAAACCAGCCATATCTTGTATCCATTTTCTTAATGCGAAAGCTCCTCTTCAATAATAGATCACCGGACAAACCTGATCCAAATATTTATTTCTTCAGTTTAAGCTTTTTCACATTGCTCCAAGGCCCGTAATGTTTTACGCCGTCTACTTTCTGGAATGTTCTTACTCTTACATAGTAAGTAGTACCTTTTTTCAGTCCGGTAATTGTCTTGGAATCTGTAAAAACACCTGCATTTTTCAGCTTGGTTTTGCTGGCTGGAAATTTGCTTGAGGTAGAATAAGAAATCTGGTATCCGTCACCGTAAGCATCCCATGCCCATGCAGCTTTTAATTTGCCTTTTCCTGTATTTTTCAGACTTTTCAGTTTTACTTTTTCTACGCTTACAGGCTCATTCGATTCATCAGGGTCCGGTTCGCTGATGTCAATATTGCTGTAATCGTTATTTCCGGTACTTCCTCCAGGATTCGCAGTTCCGCCGCCTGTAGTGCCTGAGCTTCCGGGATTTGTGCCTGGCACGGACGGATTCTGTGTCAGATAAGTCCAGTGTGCATAAACACTGCTGTTGGTATTAAATACAGTAGTGGATGTAACCTGGGTGCCGCCGCTTGCTGCAGTATACCAGCCGTCAAATCTGTAATTTTCACGGCGGGCATTTGGAAGAGATGAAAGTCTCTGGTTTACAGTAATGTATGACGAAAGTCCGTCAACGGTCCCTCCGTTTCCATAGAAGGTAACGGTAAATTCGGAAGCCTTTTTCGTTGTAAAAGATCCGGTCAGTGATTCGATTCTGTCACTGTCTGTAGTGTAATATAATTTAAAATAATAGGTTGTATCAGGCGTCAGTCCGGTTAATGGAATCGTAAGCACAGAAGTCGTAGCATAACTGTTCATCACCCGGGTATCCGGCATGTAAGAACTGGAAGTGCCAAGCGTGATGCCGTAAGTCCTGACATAACGGAACGGAATGGTGGCTGTAACGGTAGCAGTGGTATCTGTAACTTCCGTAGCAGTAAAATTTGTAAAGGTAGAAGAATACGTCGATTCCCACTGTGCATACAATGGCGTATCGTTATAAAATACGGTACTGGATGTTACGAGATTTCCGCCTGAAGGCTGCGTATACCATCCCTTAAACGTATAGCCGTTTTTCCATACATTCGGAAAAC
The DNA here is from genome assembly GCA_910580075.1 of uncultured Eubacterium sp. GTDB lineage: Bacteria > Bacillota > Clostridia > Lachnospirales > Lachnospiraceae > Eubacterium_J. The sequence goes on from CAJTVR010000014.1 coordinate 25,323, forward strand.
TGGTAAGTCTCTGATTTACGGTAGTCTGTCGGGTATTTTCGTTCGAATTACTGTAATCGGAATAAAAAGTAATTGTATATTCCCTGTAGCCGGAACCATTTCCAGAGCTGCCAGGAGTATAGGACGAAAGCGTTTCGATATTTACAGTCTGTCTGTTATTATTTGCCGCTGTAGGAGCCGTATTTGGGAATACAGCATAACCAAACTCCTGTACCCAGTAATGCCTTCCGTTGTAAGAAACATGCCCGATCCCAATCGCATTAAACGATTCACCAAGCATATTGCGCCGGTGTCCCTGCCCTGAATACTGTTCGTTTGTTTCTTTCCATCCCTCAAATGCCGCAGAAGCTGTCGGATAGCCGGATGCAATATTCTCGCCTTTATAACTGTAAGTATTGGAACTTCCGTAAGCTGTAAAACAGTCTGTGCCGTTTGGCCTTGTATGGCTGAAAGAAATAGCAATTTCAGCAGCCCGCAGCATGGCAATTCTTTCCAGTTCATAATCATACTGAAGATATGATAAATTGGAATAATTAACCCGTTCCGAGTTCGACTGGTTCCATGCCCAGGCTTCCGATGGATTTGTGCGGAATGAATTCACCATTTGCAGCATATCCCTTGCTTCTGACTGTCCGTACTGCAGGTCAATGCCAATCGTTGTGGTTGCCTTTGCAGACTGCGGGGATACACAGAAGCAGAGGAAGAATGTGCACAGAAAGATACTTGTGATGTGTAGAAATTTTTTCATAGGGTTTTCCTCGCTTTCTTGTTTGATATATCCAGGATACCATATATATTTTGGGGAATCAATGCCGGATTCATGAATGAAATGACTAATTCACGCAGCGTGTTCCTGCCATTGACATTTAGAAAAAAGCGTAGCAAAATGAGAAAAACAAATATTCCTGTACACAGGATACAAATGCCGGCCGGGGAATATTCAAAGAGATTCGGAGGAACAATAACATGGAGAAGATAAGGCGGTGCTTTAATACAGAAGGGACATGCCGTCCTGAATGCCACTACATGGTAAATATAGATGACAGACTGAAATATATCAGACAGTTTTTTGTAGACAGGGGGAAATATTTTGCCGTTAACAGAGGAAGGCAGTATGGAAAGACAACCATGCTCCAGCTGCTGGCCAGTGAACTGAAAGAAGAATATATCGTTATATTTATGGATTTTCAGTAAATAAGTACAGCAGATTTTAGCGATGAAGCATCGTTTGCAAAAGTTTTTGCCAGAATATTTGTAAGGTCATCCCAGGAGCAGGACGGTGCAGCAGACCTGACAGATCCTGTCAGTGATTTTGCTCAAAAAGAAAAAAACTGTACGCTGCAGGAACTGTTTTCAAGGCTCAGCGAAGGATGTGCGAACGCTTCCAGGAAAGCAGTTCTGATCATAGATGAAACAGACAGTGCTGGAAATAATCAGGTGTTTTTAGATTTTCTGGCAATGCTTCGTACTTATTATCTCAGCCGGGAGCGGCAGCCGGTATTCCGGTCGGTAATTCTGGCTGGAGTATATGATATTAAAAATTTAAAACTGAAAATAAGGCCTGATGAACAGCATCAGTATAACAGTCCGTGGAATATAGCAGCTGATTTTGATGTGGACATGAGCTTTTCACCGAAGCAGATTGCCGGTATGTTAGAAGAATATGAGACAGACTGCCAGACAGGAATGAACGTAAGCGAAGCTGCAGAGGAAATCTATCAGTATACATCAGGATATCCGTACCTTGTTTCAGCAGTCTGCAGATTTCTTGATGAAAAAGTACCCGGCATTATGTAGGAAAGATCAGCAGAAAGCATATCAGAAAAAATCCCGGCCAGTGATATGAAAAATGTATGGACAAAACAGGGAATTGCCAGGGTGGTTAAAATGCTGTTAGAAGAAAGACGTCCGATTTTTGAGAGCATGACAAGACAGCTTACAGAGTATCCGGAAATGAGACAAATGCTGCATGCCATTTTGTTTCAGGGAAAACAAATCACATATAATCCGTATCATCCGCTGATTCATCTGGCAGCTATGTTTGGATATGTAGTAAATAAAGAATCTGCAATTCAGATCTCAAACCGTATTTTTGAAATCTGTCTGTACAACCTGTTTCTTTCAGAGGAAGAGATATCAAATGTTTTATATGAAGAAGCTCAGGGAAGAAGGAAGGAGTTCGTAAAAAACGGAAAACTGGATATGGAATTTATAATCTGATGCCCTGGCGTTTTGGTATAGGTTATCCGTACGCCAGGCGGATAAACTTTTTCCTTTTTTTGTTCCGCCTCCGAACAGAAAAAGGAAAACATTTCTCTGCCTGGCGTTCGGGAATCCCATACCTGAACACAATTTTTAACAAAATTAGAAAAACAGCTAACAAAATCCCGAAAACATCCGATAAACAAGTTATAGAACTTCACAAAGCAATGAAACTATTGCATACAGAGTGTTGTTTTCTAAAATATATTTTCAGGGATGAGACAATGAAAGGAGATGCCTATTATGCGTATAGATGCTTATAACCAGATCGCTACCTTATACAATACGACAAAGCCGTCCAAGGCAAAGAGTACAGCAGAAATCACCTCTGCACGTGATCAGGTTCAGATCTCAAGAGCAGGGAGAGACTATCAAATCGCAAAACAGGCAGTCGCAGCAGCTTCGGATATCAGGGAAGATAAAGTTGCAGAGCTTAAATCAAGCATAAAGTCTGGAAACTATGACGTTGATACTGGAGATTTTGCGAGCAGGTTATTAGCCAGTTATTACGCGGCTAATTAAAAAGTAAAGAAATGCGAGGATAAAAAGTGGCTAGTTTAATGGATGACCTGGTTCAGGTCTTAGAGAGCGAGAACGAAGAATATGAGAAATTAGCTGAGTTGTCTAAGGAGAAAAAGCAGGTCATCATAGATGCCAACGTTCCGGCTCTGGAAAAAATCGTAGATTTAGAACAGGACGTGACAAGTAAAATTCAAAATCTGGATAATTACAGGTTAAAAGTCATGCGTGACATGGCAGTTGTTCTGAATAAGAAAGAGAAGGATTTTACGCTGGATACAGTCATTGAAATGTTAGACGGCCAGCCAAAGGAACAGGAACGGCTACAAAACGTAAAAAAACGGTTAAAGACGACATTAGCAGAAGTTCGGAAAATCAATGAACAAAATCAGACATTGCTGAATCAGGCTCTGGATATGGTAGAGTTTGACCTGACTCTGTTTCGAAGCATGCGAACCGCACCCGAGACGGCGAACTATGACAGGAACGCTTACAATACGGGAGATATCTTAGGAGGCGGCGGTTTTGACGCAAAACAATAACGGACAGGAGGGTAAGCAATTATGGCAAATGGAATGGGTTCTATTTTTGTGGGGCATTCGGGGCTGAAAGCTTCTCAGGATTCGATTCATAATGTAGCGAACAACCTGGCTAACGTAAACACCCAGGGGTATGTACGTCAGCAGGTTGTTTTTCGTGATGCACGCTACAGCAATATAGCATATTCCAAAAATAATTACAAAAAATTAGTAGGACAGGGAACTTCCATCGGGGAAATTGTGCATGCAAGGGATATTTTCCTGGATAAGGCGTTCCGTAAGGAAAACGGAAGGCAGGCTTATTACCAGGCGACCTATGATGCAATTGACGAAGTGCAGAACTTTTTCCAGGAGCTGGAAGGTACAGCTTTTCAGGAGATTTTAGACGGCAGTGAAGGAAGTCTCTGGCAGGCATTTGAGGAATTTTCCAAAGATCCGTCAGACATGGCGGCTCAGAACCTTGTAATTCAGAAAGCCAGCCTGTTTGCAACGCGTTCGCAGGCAGTTTTCAAAGGGCTTATGAATTACCAGAAACAGATTAATATACAGATTTCTGATAACATAGATGATATAAATAAATATATCAAACAGATTTACGAGCTGAACACCCGGATTACTTCCATAGAAACAGGCGGCCGCGAAACTGCAATGAATGAACGTGATGCGAGAGATTACGCGATTGACCAGCTGAGCAAATATGGAAATATTACATATGAAGAAAGAAAAAACGGAGCCGTTGCGATAAAATTCGAAGGCGAATTAGTAGCGGACGATATGTTCTATCATCAGATAGGCAAAAAGACAGACCGCATGACAGGATATGTTACGCCGTACTGGCCGCATCTTTCTAATGAAGAAGCCGGAAAATATCATGAAGTATTTGACTTTACCAGGGAAATCTGTACAGAGTTTGATACAGATATCGGCGAACTGAAAGCTCTTTTGCAGGCAAGAGGCACTACAGTATCGAATTTTAATGATATTCTCAACGCAGATCCGGATAAATATGATTCTACAACAGGACTGTCGGTTATGCAGAATACCCAGGCAGAATTTGACCAGTTAGTACATGGAATTGTAAAACAGATCAACGACATTCTTGCGCCGAATAAGAAAATGGACAGCCTGATTGTGCGGGAACAGAATGCAGACGGCAGCTATTCGTATGTGCAGTACAGAAATGCAAATGTCTTAGATGAGGAAAACTGCTGTGTAGGCATGGACGGAAAAAAACCGCCTCAGGAGCTGTTTACAAGATCCGGCTGCCCGCGTTATAAAGAAGTGTCCGCCTTTGATGAAGAGACAGGCGAATGGCGTACATTTTATATGTATAACGAAGAAGACGTGAACGATTCAGAGCCGTATTATGATTCAAACGGTAAGACTTACCGGGTATTTAATTCAGATAATACAACTGTTGCTAAAGTAACGCTTCAGGAAACAAACGGCGAGCCGGATATCCAGAATGGAAAACTGGTAATTACAGGCCGGACAGAAGAAAAACCATACACACCTTGGGATAAAGAAGGCAATAAGAAATATACCGGAGAGAAGATAAACGGCAGATGGATTATTAATGAAAACTATACTTACGATACGTCCAAACAGTATACGTCACTGGAAATAGAAATTAACTTTAATCTGCTGAAAGACGTAAAAAATTTACCGCATAAACATGACAATCTGGAAATCGCCCATGACATGGCGATTAAGCTGGCAAACTTATGGGATAATAAAACACTGTCGATTAATCCGCGCTATACACAGTCAAAGTACAGTTATAGTGAATACTATAAGGAAATGGTCGGTGAAATCGGAATTGTCGGCTCCATGTACGGAACAACAGCCGAAAAACTGGAAGGTACAGTTTCGGCAGTAGAAAACCAGCGGAACGAAGTAATCGGCGTATCCTCAGACGAAGAGCTGACAAGGATGATTAAATATCAGAATGCATATAATGCTTCAAGCCGTTATATTCAGACCGTCAGCGATATGATAGAGATGCTTGTTACCAGCTTATAAGACGTGAGGTGAATATATGAGTTCTACATTTTTTGGATTAAATATCGGCTGGTCTGCATTAAATGCATATTCAGCTTCTATCAATACAACTGCAAATAACGTATCCAACGCAAATACGCCTGGATACAGCAAACAGGTTGTAAACCTGGAGGCAAAAGCAGCGCTGCGGAATCATACGTACGGCACGCTTGGAAGCGGTGTTGACGCGGTATCGATTACCCAGCTTCGAAACACATATTATGATGTAAAATACTGGACGAATAACAGCAAAGTCGGACAGTATGAGAAAAAAGTATATTATATGTCACAGATTGAGAATCTGTACAGAGACGATTCCGTAAATCTGGCCGGATTTGAAAAACTGTATACAAAAATGTTTAAGTCGATGGATTCCTTAAAAGGAAGTCCGGCTGATTTATATATCCGCAAGCAGTTTATCAATGAAGCACAGAGCATGATGGATTACTTTAACAGTATGTACAGCAATCTGCAGGATATGCAGTCAGACTGTAATCAGGAAGTAAAAGCATTAGTTACAGACATTAACTCTTATGCACAGAAAATTTCCATCATCAATGATAAAATCAATACCATTGAAATCCAGGGCAGGCGTGCCAACGAGCTGCGCGACCAGCGTGCGTATCTGTTAGACCAGCTCTCTGCAATTGTGCCGATTGAAATTGAAGAAACAGAAGTGCAAAACAGCAATGATCCGGATAACTATCTGGGCGGTACAAGATTCCGCGTCCGCTTAGAAGGCCAGCTTCTTGTAGACGGCAGCGATTATAATCAGCTGGAATGCTATGCGCGTACAGAAAAAGTCAGCCAGTGTGATATTGAAGGACTGTATGACATCCGCTGGACGCATACCGGAAATGAATTCTATGCTTCTTCTGATACGATGTCAGGAGAATTAAAAGCCGTATTAAATATCCGTGACGGCAATAACAGAGAAAATTTCCAGGGAACATTTACAAAAATAGAGGGCAACAGGATTACAATTGAAAGTCCGAATATTACGAACGTCGAGGCAATGAATATGCCGGATGCCGGACAGATTACAATTGCAAACCGGACTTATGCATATTCCAGATTTGAGATGCGCGTTTCACTGGATGAAAACGGTGAAGAAAAATATACGTATGTATTTGAACTTGAAGGAGATAACGTTTCTTCCCTGGCGGGAAAAGCCGGCCGGGAAGCAAGCGTCGGACGCGCCATTGATTCCCGCGGTATTCCATATTATATGTCACAGATGAACGAATTCCTGCGTTCATTCTGCCGTAAATTTAATGATATGCAGATTTATGGAAAAGGTGACGGAATGACAGACAGCGACGGGAATCTGGTCGGCGAACGCTATACCATTGATGAGAACGGCAACGTAATTCCAAAAGACATTGCATATAAAAACGGCGGTGTTGATACAAACGGCAATCAGGTAGGTGCATTTTTTGTAGCAAATAAAACAAACGGTCAGGAAAATGCATTCTTAGATACTAAAAAAACTGACGGCGAAAAAGGGCAGAGGGTAAAATATTCTTCGGATGCAGCCGGCGGCAATTATTACCAGCTGACAGCAGGAAATGCTGCTGTAAACAAAAAAGCGATCGATGATTCAAATAATTTTGCAACGTCCGTCCGCACCGACACAGATGAGAGTGAGGCGGGAATCGTTAACATGATGCTGGAACTGAAATCAAAGACGGTTATATACCGCGGTTCCGGCGGAGACCAGTTCCTCCGGTATATTATTTCAGATATTACCGTAGATGCACAGGAAGCAGAGATTCTGGCATCCAACTATTCAGATATCGGTACAATTGTAGATACTTACCGCATGTCTGTTTCCAGTGTGGATGAAGATGAAGAAGGTCTGGATCTGATTAAATTCCAGAATGCTTATAATCTGGCATCTAAGATTATATCCACAATGAATCAGATGTATGACAGGCTGATTACGCAGACAGGTGTATAAAGGAGGGAACGGCCATGATGCGAGTAACCAATTCCATGATCGTCAAACGGACGAAAACAAACATTAACAACAACAGATCTAAGGTAGATTACACGAACAACCAGATGTCTACCCAGAAAAAAATCACGAAGCCTTCCGACAATCCGATTATTGCCATCCGCTCACTGCGCCTGCGCAGTACATTAAGTACAATTACACAGTATTATGAAAACAATATTCCGGATACGGAATCCTGGATGGACTGTACCGAAACAGCACTCACAAATATGAAAGACCTGCTTACCGATGCTTACAGCCGTGTTGTATACGGTGCTACGGATGAGCTGGAAACAGAAGACAGAGAGACTATTTTAAAAGCTCTCCAGTCTCTGCAGCAGCAGATTTACTGTGAAGGCAATGCAGACTATGCAGGAAGAACGGTATTTACCGGATATAAGACAGACCAGAAACTGACTTTTATGAGCAATTTAGAAGCAGCGGAAGAGCATTACGAGATTACAGAGAAATTTGACTATAGAGATGTAGAGAAGAAAAACTATTATGCGAACGGGTTTGACGATACTTCAGATGAAAAACTGAAAAATGAAGACCCGGAAGTATTCCAGGAAGTGAAACTTAACAGACTGCGCCTGGCTTATGATAAGATTACGAAAGAAGGAAACACTCTGAGTATTTCTTATAAAGATGAAGACGGCAATTCTGTAACGATGAAGCTGGCAGAGGACGGAACGACGTCCGTTTCATACCTGGATACAAATGGGAAACCTGCAAGCACAACCTTTGGAACCGACGGAACGGCAATTGTCAGCGTACTGGGCGGTACTGTCAGTGCAAAGCTGGATGCAAATGGAGCTATGCCGGCGGGACAGCCGGCAGTTGTGACACAGCCGCCAGGTTATTATATTGATGACACAGACCTGATGACCAGTACATCTGCTCCGGATGCAAATGGCAACACAACTACGACATATTCTTATAATGTATATGATAAGAATGACTGGGATATTTATCAGGCTGATCTGGCAAACAATCCTGCAGCAGTAAAACCTCAGCCGAAAGAGACAGTAAAGTTTGACGTGCTGAATCCGCCGGCAGGAAGTACAGATGCCCCGGTGATTTCAGCAGCCGGTGCGGGAAAAGCCGTAACGCCTCCGTCACTGACTTACAGAGTCACAGATACATCTTCTCTGAAAGATGCAGATTACCAGATTGGCGCAAATGAGATCGTGTTCGACCAGGAAAACGGCGAACTGATTTTTAGCGATGATGTTGCAGAATTTTTAGACGCAAACCGTGCAGATATACAGTTTGATTATGATAAAAAAGGCTTTAAAGAAGGCGAGCTTCGTCCGGAATACTATTTCAACTGCAAACGCTATATGAAAGACCGTGACGACATCACATATGAAAACTTTGATGAAGACGGAAACTGGCTGACACAGGGTATCTTTTATAATATTGCAGGCGGCCAGCAGATGCAGATTAATACAGAAGGCAGAGAAGTATTCAATTCGGATATCCGGCGCGACCTGGATGAGCTGATAGACATTGTAAACACAGCTATGACAGCTCAGACAACCGTAGACGACATCAAGAAAAAAATCGAATCCGGCAATTATGAAGGAGAGGATCTGAAAAAGCTGGAAAACTGGTATGATGCTGCTAAAAAACAGCTTGACTATGCAAAACAGAACATGCACGACACATACAGTTCTTATATTACCAGATTTCAGGGCTATCTGGATGATGTCAATATGGAAATTACAGATTTAGGCGGACGCGGTGAGCGTGTATCGCTTACAAAGAGCCGTATGAGCGTACAGCAGTCTACATTCAAAGAATTAAAATCTATCAATGAAGATATGGATTTATCCGACCTGGTAATTAACTATACAGCAGCATCCGTTGCTTACCAGTGCGCATTGCAGGCAGCATCCAAAATTGGAAAAATGACACTGCTGGATTTCATTTAACAGAATACAGTTTCATTTAATAGAATTTATGAAAAGACAAGGACGTCAGAAACATATATATGTTTTTGACGTTCCTGTTTCTGAAAAAGAAACAGCGGCTGTATCTGGCAAATGCAGTACTGCATTCCGTAAAAGAACATAAATGCGAGGAGTAGAAGGAGTTATAGAATGAAGGCAGATACGAGATTATTTGGCGAAATTGATATACAGGATGACAAAATCATCACATTAAAAGAAGGAATCATCGGATTTCCAGATCTGCAGCATTTCACATTAATATATGATGAAGAAAAAGAAGGAAAAGGCGGCGTAAAATGGCTGCAGTCCATGGATGATACAGAATTTGCAATGCCGGTCATCAATCCTCTGGATGTAAAACCGGACTATAAGCCGACCGTCAGCACAGAAGAACTTGAAGCACTAGGCGAAATGCCGATTGAAAGTACATTTATTCTGGTAACCATGACAGTGCCAAAAGAAATTGAAAAGATGTCTGTAAACTTAAAAGCTCCATTTATTATCAACATGGAAAATCTGCAGGGAGCCCAGCTCATTGTCGAAGACGATTATCCAGTAAAATATATGATTTATGACATCTTAAATAAGAAAGAAAAGAGGTGAGCAGATATGCTGGCACTGACCAGAAAAAAAGGCGAAGCACTGGTGCTGAACAATAACATCGAAGTCACAATATTGGAAATCCGCGGAGACCAGGTGAAAATAGGGGTATCTGCTCCGAAGGAAGTGCCAATCTACCGCAAGGAAGTATATCTTCAGATTCAGAAAGAAAACGAAGAATCTTCCAGTGCTGACAGTATGGAACGTCTGAAAAATTTGTTTTAATGTTAATTTTTTTGGTTCACGGACCGATATAAAAAGCAATAGGAGTAACAGGCTGGCCAGAGCATTCGCATGGAGGTGATAATGATATGGCTATAGATGCAATGAACATGGCTGCAGCGACCTATCAGGGACGAGCGTCGGGTGCAGCAGGACAGAAAAGCAGGACAGAGAGCAAACCATCTGTAAAAGCAGCAGCTGCCGAAACTGCTGACAGGCCGGAAGAGAATACATCTGATTCTGAAATCAGACTGTTTGAACCAGTCAGGGAAGGACAGGATGAGAAAAAAGAATTTCAGGGCGGCAGCCAGCAGAATAACAAACAGCTTCAGCAGGCAATTGAAAAGTTCAAAGAAAAAATGAATCATACGACCGAAGCAGTATTCGGCATTCATGAAGGCACGAACCGTGTTATGATTAAGATTGTTGACAAAGAAACAAAAGATATTTTAAAAGAATATCCGCCGGAACAGACACTGGATATGATACAGAAAGTGTGGGAAATGGCTGGTATTATGTTTGATGAGAAATTATAGGAGGTAAGAAGTCATGACAATTCGAATAACAGGCATGAACTCAGGGCTTGATACAGATTCCATTGTTTCAGAACTGGTATCTGCATACCGGGCAAAGGGTGATAAGTATACAAAGGCACAGACAAAATTATCCTGGACACAGAATGTTTGGAAGTCTCTGAATACGAAGATCTTTAATTTTTATAAGAGTCTGGACAGTCTTCGTCTAGGAAATACTGTCAGCAAGAAAACGACAGTTTCTGATTCTACGAAAGCAACTGTAACAGCAAGCAGCAATGCAGTAAGCGGTACACAGACTTTAAAAATTAATTCGCTTGCAAAGGGCGGATACCTGACCGGTGCTGAACTAAAAAAAGCAGATGCTTCTAAAGAAGGTAAATTAGGGTCAGGTTCTACATTATCTGATTTAGGAATTACAGAAAACGGCAAAATAAAGATTGAAGGAAGCGAAGGCACGAAGGAAATCGAAGTATCAGCAGATATGAAGATCAGCGATTTTGTAAAGCAGGTGAATGAATCCGGCACAGGTGTCAAAGCATCTTTTGATGCAGAGAATCAGCGCTTCTTTATTTCTTCTGAAAAGACCGGCAAAGCAAATGACTTTAAGATTTCAGGAGCCGATGATAACGGTACTTCTGCGCTGGCAAAACTGGGAATCAGCAATGGTACAAAGATAGATGCTGCTGACGCGGAAATAACACTGAATGATGTGAAATATACGTCTTCTTCCAATACATTTAAGATTAACGGTCTGACCATTCAGGCACAGGCAGTTACAGACGGTGAAGTAACCATAACTACAGATACAGATGTGCAGGGAATGTATGATAAGATCAAGAATTTCCTCTCTGATTACAATTCTCTGATGACGGAGATGTCCAGCCTTTATAATGCTGATTCTGCAAAAGGTTATGAACCATTGACATCAGACGAAAAAGAAGCAATGTCTGATACGGAAATCAATGAATGGGAGAAGAAGATTAAAGATTCTCTGCTTCGCAGAGACAGTACTCTGGGCGGCATTATGAGTGCAATGTCGACTGCAATGTCATCTACCGTAAATGTAAACGGCACGAATTACAGCCTGTCCAATCTTGGCATCAAGACACTGGGATATTTCGCAAGCGGAAAAAATGAGAAGAATTTATACCATATTGATGGAGATGCAGATGATGAAAATACATCAAACAATGCAGATAAATTAATGGAAATGCTGACTTCTGATCCGGAAGCTGTTGCTGAAATTATCAAAGGCGTAACTTCTAACCTTTATAAAAATCTGGATTCCAAGATGAAATCAACATCGCTCAGAAGTGCCTATACTGTATACAACGACAAAGAGATGGCAAAGAGCTACAGCGATTACACTACAACGATTAAAGAATGGAATAAAAAGGTTGAGAGTATTGAGGATTCTTATTACAAGAAATTCTCTGCAATGGAAACAGCACTGGCAAAATTACAGAGTCAGATGTCATCATTTACCAGCATGCTAGGATAAAAATAAATAACAGTGGCAGTACTAAGGAATATTTACAATCGTATATCGATATAAGACTAATAATATGAGACCGGTATCAGGATATAACGCAGAAAAAATAGTCCTTCAGACTGTCTGAATAGATACCCGGATTCTTATAGAGCAAAAAGACCACAGTTTTATTCTCAGAGATCTGCATCAGTCTGTAAGATGCTGCAGAACAGACAGCTTGCTCTTGTAGGATAAAATACCCCCAGTTAAACTGCATTTCGTATGATTGCTGCGGTTTGCTGCAGGGTATTTTGTCGGTTTAAGCAGCAAAACATAAATTTAATGTCGGAATATCAGGGAGGATTCGAGATGTTAAAAAATAATGCCTATTCAGCATATGCAACAAACAAAATACTGACAGCAACACCAGCAGAATTAACACTGATGTTATATGAAGGAGCAATTAAATTCTGTAACATCGCAGTAAAGGCTATCGAAGATAAAGATATAGAAAAAGCCCACACAAATATTGTGAAGGCAGAAAAAATTATTGAGGAATTTCAGGCTACACTGAATCATAAGTATGCCGTTGCAGAAGACTTTGATAATGTATACAATTATATCAGCGAACGTCTGCTTCAGGCCAATATGAAAAAAGATAAAGAAATATTAGAAGAAGTGCTGACGCATTTAAGGACAATGCGGGATACATGGAAAGAAGTAATGAAACTGGCCGCTGTTCAAAAATGATAAGCCTAAGAAAAAATGGATACAGCAGTGCGAATTACAGAATAAATAATCAGGGGTGCATATATGCAGGAACATGAATATCTGGAAATTATGACGCAGAGTCTGACAAAGAAACTTACTGTACTGGGGGAAATCCGTAAAAAAAATGAAGAACAGCGGGTATTATTATTAGATGAAAACCTTGCTCCCGAAGATTTTGAAAAAAATATAGAAAGTAAAGCGAAACTTGTAGAAAGCCTGGAAATGCTCGATGAAGGGTTTGATAACCTGTATGACCGTTTACGTGACGAAATTATTGGGAATAAAGAAAAATATGCAGACCAGATTCAGAAATTGCAGGAGCTGATTCGTGATATTACTGCAGCCAGCAGCAGCATTCAGGCTGAAGAGCAGAGGAATTACCAGCTGGCACAGCGTAAATTCAGTGATGTGAAAAAGCAGATTCGTGAAGTTAAATCCAGTCAGAGTGCGGTTCAGCAGTATTATAAAAATATGACAAAAGTAAATTATATTGATGCTCAGTTTATGGATGATAAGAAATAAAATAAATAGATGAATGCATAGAGGGAAGATGACCGGCTTTTATAGTGCCGGTCTTTTTTCTTGAAGAAAAATTCAAAAGCGGGTACTGCACTTGAAATTTGATACAATTGACTTTGCTGTGCATCAGACATATAATAGAGAAAAGTTATTGATAAATTAACAATCATTTTTAGTTTGAATTTATTTTTTAAAGAAAGGAGTGTAGGGTGAATGGATGATTTAGAATTTATGGAAAATGATGATTTAGATTTAAATTATGAAACAATTATTGATACCTATTTACCATTGGTGCCAAAAGTCACTAGGAATCAGCCATTGCGCCCGCAGGACTTTTTAGACGTGTATGAGTTAAAGCAGAAATATAAAAAGATATGTGAAAAGAAATTTGAGCCTTAACGAATCGCCTCTCAATATTTATAAATTATTATGAGTATTGAGAGGTATTTTTGCGGCTAAAAATAAAATTACAGGAGAAAATCGGTTATGGAGATGGAGAACGACAGAAAAACAAACTACAATGTACACAACCTGACATTTATAAGAAATAACAGTTATCCGCAAAGAATAAATTTTGACAAAGAGCATAACTGTTTTTTTATGATGGACTATTATAATCTTCTGAAGGAAAGAAAACTTAGGGATCAGATAGAAGGGTATACGGTACTTGTAGGAGGGTATAAAGACGAAAATAATGCTGTTGCAAAAAGAATTATGGGAGTTTATTCAGAATTAGAAGAGGATTTTCAGGATGAACAGGTATTTCAGACAGCAGCAGCTGAACAAAGTACGACCTCGGCTCATCCATTTCTTGGAATTATTCAGGTGTACATTACAGATTATATGTGGAAAAAAAATAATAAATCAATGCGTGCATCAGGTATTGACGATTATCTGGAGTCCTATAAAGAACAGATTGTGCATTGCCTTAAATCTGTTTTGGATACGCATGATTTCGTACATATTTATAGAACAATTACATCAGAAGATTTTTGTATTATCATCCGTACTGCGAAGGTTAGAAAAATATATCAGGCTGCGTTGCAGATTATGGGAATAAAAAATGCACAGCAAAAGAGAGTTTTTTTTACTTATACTAATATTGGTATAGAATGTGTAAAAAGCGGGGAAGAAAATAACCCGGACTATCCTCTGCATTTTCTGCCTCTACATAAATCTGTAAGGGATAATAATGGTGATGCCAATTTTGTACTGAGATTTCGAATTGAGATCGAGGCTTTGGAGGAAATACAGGCTTTAGAGTTTCAACAGAAAAATCAGGATGAAACTGCCGGCCAGGTCGTTATAGAAGCAGTTAATGGAATGGTTGGCAGGTATGATCTGGTTATAAAGCTTGAAATGTCTGAATTTATGGAAATTTATCCTTATTTATGTCTGAATATTGCAGGATATAAAATTATGACAGCGGATTTAGAGAAAATTAAAAGTCCGCTGGCGAAAATTGTTGCAGAAAAAATGGATATTGGAATTATTCAGACTATAAATACGCGGATAATTATGGATATATATGCTAAGAAGAAATCAACAAATGCGAATGCGGTTTCTTCACTCGATATACAGGATACAAATGGAATAAAGAAGCGTACGGAAAAGGTCATGAACTTATATAACGAATTTAAAAATAAGCATGATATTAGATTTTTTGCAGATAAGTATCGTTATGTAGAATTGACAAGAATGCTGGATACGTTGATTTTTTCTTATGAAAACCTTGCTTATGAGATTGACACACACATTAACTGGTTTATATGCAGCCAGTATTTAGAAAACTTTTTTCAGAGTATGATTTCATATATGGATTCCCTGCGGCATATTTCTGAACTTCGGGGGATTGACAAATTTTTAAATGAATTTCAGGCATTTGTAAGTGCCTTTGATATTTATCTTCGCCTTTTACAGGGAATCAATCAGAATACGATTCAGTCTCCGCGATATGATATCAGTGCACCTATTGACGGACAGAAGTTTATTATGGCGTATGGAGAATTTATTGACTCGGTACATGAGGAATATCGTAACGACGAATGGGATAAAAAAGGAAAGAATGCATGCTGCGAAAAAAGAAGAGTTGAAAATACAATTATTTATCCGGACCTGACAGTTAAAAATCTGGAATTAATGGAAGTATTTAATTATGACAAAGTTAAAAATATAAAAGAAACAGATGAAAAACCGGCAATACTTCTCTGTAAGATACCGATGTTTGAATATTTTGAACGGCCGTATGATTTGATTCCTCTCATTCTTCATGAGATCGGTCATCATATGCTGATATTGAAAAGAGATATAAGAAATAAATTTCTAGTTAAGAGGATTTTTAAGCTAATTGCTGAGGCAGCAGTTCAAGAGGTGCAGAGCCGTTTTGTAAAGAATGGATATGGAAACAGAGCGGATGCATTAACAAAGGCGATAATAGAAAGCCTTGCTGAAGCGCTGACAGAAAGCTTTGAAGAAAAATGTCCTAATTATGATCAGTATGTATTTCTTCATCTTAAACAAAGGATCACAAGCTTTGTCTTTAGATATTTTGAAGATGATGAGTACAGGCAGAATAATCGGTCTACACAGGAAACCATTAATGAACAATTTGAGATTCTAATCAGCGAGCTATATGAAGATGACACAGTTGTTATAAATGAATATCGAAATATTAATTCTGAAAAAAAAGGGTCTGAAAAGCATAATAAAATGAAAACGCTTAGTGAACATCGAAATATTGATTCTGAAGAAAAAGAGTTTGAAAAGCATGATAAAATGAAAGCGTTTGTTGAAAAATTATTAAGCTGGATTAACGATCTGACTATTAAAGATACACAACCGATTGTTTTAGAAGAACTGAGGATTTTTAATAGTCAGGAGGAGTTAGACCATTATCTGCTTTGTTGGGCCCAAAAACATGAAACAGAAATTTTGAAGATGGAATTAGGAAATGCAGAAGAAAAAAAGCAGTTAATTAAAAATTATCTGGAACTTGTAAAAAGAACATATTTGCTTTATGAGGATGATTTCCGTATTCGGAAAAACCGTGCTGAAAATTATAGAGAAAATCTGGCAAAAAAGTTAGCACGAAAAGCAAAAATGCAATATGAGAATTTTTTAAATGAAGACCAATATTATTACATATATGATCAAGATAAAATGAAAAAAGCTGCATTCTGGGAATTAAAAAAAACAGACCGTTCAGAAAAACGTTTTATGGAAGCTATGGAATGCATAGATTCAGCGATAATTATGAGAGCGATTCAGTTTAGTTTAACAAACTACAGAGAGGTCTGTGCGGACTTAATCATGTGTAAATGGCTTGGACTTAGCAGTTTTGGGTATTTTAGACAGGCTGTTGCTCTGGCTCCGAGAATGCAGGGTTATGCGGGACAGATAGAGCATGGAGCAATGCATTTTGAACGTATTAGGACGGTTTTAGCAGTATTAGCCTCAATAGAAAGATCTGATATCAAAACCCAAAAAGGTTTCAAAATAAAAGAAATCGATTTATCTAAATTGCAAAAAAACATCTGGGAATATATAAAAAAGACTGTGATATGTGCGAAAGAACGTATATGGACCTCTATGAAGCTTGACGACAGTCTGGATATAGAAGATGCACAAAAAAAATTAAGTCAGTTTTTTGAAAAGGTTTCAGAACATATACAGGTATTGGAGGAACAAGTTATAGAGAACAAAAAAATTGTCTGGGAGGAAAGCATATGGGACCGGTTTTACAAAAAAGATTCTGAATTTGAGGAAATGTACGATTATTTTTTGTTTTTTTATAAAGAAGCAAATATATTTAAGCGTTTGTATGATATGCTGGATGCATATAGCAGAATACAGATTAGTAACAAACTGTATGTTGAGTCTGAAGTATTTCAGCATACTCTGTGTATATATAGAAATGCTACAAAAGGAAGTAAAATTCATAAGGTGGTAAAAGAAGTGGCAGACTTTTATAACAAACCAGAATCAGAGAAGAAAACAAATGCACAAAAGATGACAGATATGCTTTGTTTTGTACAAGACTATTATTATTGCAACAGAATAAAAAAAGCGGGGGAGAGTAAATGCGTACTTGGTATGCCAAAAGCCTGAATGAATATATTAAAATTATTGAGATCATCTCTCAAAAACAAAGGAATGCGGGGAGAAAATCTGTTCTCTGGTTTCGCGGACAGGAACAGACAGATACATACTACTATCTTGAACCCAATATTTACCGGAATATTTCTTCTGGAAAGGAAAATAATCAGAGAAATAAGGAAAAAACATATGGAACGTTATGGCTGAAAGAGGAATACAGATACCAGCATTTTGCAGCACGCAATTATGATAAAATACAGAATATGCCGGATTCGATGATAGAATGGCAGGAAGTGATGCAGCATTATTTTTCTAAAACAAGATTAATGGACTGGAGTGAATCTGCAATTGTTGCACTAAATTTTGCATTAGAGGCATATATCAATCCATTAGAAGATCATGAAATATTATATAAACGAAGGCATAATGCACCTGTAATCTGGGTATTGAATCCCGTCGAGTTAAACAGAAAAGTATATGAATGCTTCAAAAAAAGGAACTATCTGATTTCCGATGCAATGAAAGGTGTTAAGAAAAAATTTATTAATAATATTATTAATGAGATAAAAAATCATGAAGAATTATATTTCCTGTTAAATAATGATGGAAATGCTGGAGTGAATGGATTAGTAAGCTTATCAGGACTGGAATTTTTGAGAAAAGCATATAGCGGTTCTATGAAAGACGCCATAAAAAACAATAGTTTTAATCCGTTTTTTTACTTAATACTGCGCTATTATTCTGATGGACTAGCTGTTCATACGGATGAACTGACACCTCTTGCGATTATACACCCGCACCATACTATGCGGATTCATGAGCAAAAAGGAGCTTTTACCGTATTTCCGTACTATTATATATCAAAGAAATCATCCAAAGTGCATCCTTATGCTATGGAACTCATGCCATTGTGTAAACCGTGTCTGGAGAAAATAGTTATTATGGATTCAGATGGAATGGCAGAGCAGTTAAAAGAAATAGGCGTTAAAAGATCACATTTATATCCAGAAATGGAAATTGTAACAAAAGATTTTGAGTATATGAAGTAAATTACAAAAATTATTTGTGCCTGCTTGACAGCATGGATTCTGTTCGACTATAATTTGTTAAAAGATGAATAATATTTCAATAAATGATAGCCGGAAGAAGGTGTTAGGATGAGGCCTGTCAATGAAATGATTGATGAACTGGTTGCTAATATTCGGTATATATGTAAGGAAAAAAATATATCCATTTCTCAGATGGAAGCAGATCTGGGCTTTAGTCCTGGCTTAATCAGCCGCTGGAATAAAACAAAGACAAGTCCGTCTTTTGATAAAATTGTAGCAATTATGAATTATTTAAATGTTACATTTGATGAGCTGATGTCTGGAATAGCCCAGGATGAAGATGTACATAATGCATCAAATTACCGAAAAAATATTGAAATTTGTGAAAAGTTAATAAAAGACAGTGAAAGCGGGCGGATAAAGTGGCATGAACTGGAAGAAGACGGACCAGTTCATATTACGAGCGAAGAGATATTTCCTGACTGGTTTTCATATCGGTTTCATGTTGTTTATTATGCTGATTTTGTTAAGGGATATTTTTTACTAGCAGTGCGTTATCATGATAAAAAACTGGATCTGAATCTGAGCTTATATAAACTTTCTGAAGATGGATGGAACCCGAAACAAATGAATGTCAGGGATTCATATATAAAAAAATTATTAAAATATGCAGATCATGAGCTGTTTATGGATATATCACAGAAGAAGGAGGAACAGCTGGAGGATGATTATCTGGCATTTTAAGTAACAAATACTAATTGTTTCTGACAGGTATCATAGCTGCAGTGCTGGTTAGTGATAAATTAGGGCGTTGTCATCTTCGGGTTTCAGGATGAGGTCGCCCGTAAGCGACGGAGAAAAATAAGATCCCGGCACTGCATCTTCCAGCAGTACCGGGATCTTATTTTACAAGTATTTTTTTAGAAGCTTCGGAACTTAAGCGGTATTGTTCCTGGATTTTATCCAGGATGACTTGCTGGGGGATATCCAGGTTTTTCAGGATCGAGACGGTATCCCGGATACCTTTTTCCCTTCCTTCAGCCATGCCTTCTCTCTTGAAGGTTTTTGCTTCATATTCCAGAACCTTTCCGTCCAGAACCGCGCTCACTCCTTTCCTGACAGCATTGTGCCTGGCAGCGATGTGTTCCAGTACTTTTTCCGACATGTCCTCAATCGTGCATTTCACGTATTCGCTGATCCTGGCGATTTCAGCAAGCTCATCCAGCCTGTTTCTGATATCAGCGTATTCCTCATGCAGTTCCTTCAGCCTGGCAGCATCTTTTTCATATTTCTTGAAGCGGTCTTCGTGGGAGAAAATATAAAAGGGCAGTAGGAAGAGCAGGTTTTTATCAAAAATTTTCTGCAGGGAGAAGCGCTGGGATTTTAATGCAGGGATTTCATATTCCAGAGAGCCGCCAGGAGTCTCGATCCGGATTCTGAGGGTATCCGGGGTGGAAGGGCGGCATCTGAGGTAAAGCACGGCGGAATGCGGAAGCGTAATCGTAAGGGTATTTCCGCGGACCAGTCCTTCATCAAGTGCAATCTGGGTCCTGTATTCAAAGAACCTGAGCAGCATGCTGCTGTCAGGGCTGCTCTGGCATTCCAGATGATACCTTTTAGTAGCTTTTCCCTGTATTTTAAAGCTGCTGTCTGTAATCTGCTCATCCTCAGTCCCGCCCTGGCGGTTGAGGAAATGCTCGTTTGGGGAGAAAAAGATCTCCTCGTCTCCTGAGTACTGCTCTCCAAATACATGGCTGATGACGGGGAGCATCAGGGAAGTGCAGTCATTCAGCAGTGTCCGGAACACATCGTCATAGAGAAACATCCAGGCTTGTCAGATAAAAACATGCTGACAGGCCTGGATGTATTTTTATGAGATACTGTTGGAAAAGTTATTGTAAAAATGATAGAACATTGTTCGCATTATGATTCGCCTGTGTCAGGACACTGATCACTGCCTGCTGGATAATATTATTTTGGGTATACAGCATCATTTCTTTCGCCATATCTGCATCCCGGATACGCGATTCAGAGGCCGTTACATTTTCAGCGGTATTCGTAACATTGTTAAATGTATGCTCTAACCGGTTCTGACAGGCACCGTAGGTGCTGCGCCGGTCTGTGATATATTTCAGGGCGTCGTTCACGGCTTTCAGGGTACGGTCTGCCCGTTCTGGTGTTTTCACGCCAATCCGCCATAATCCCATTTCAACAGGGTTAAACGAAAATTGCGGAATAACCGTTGAATCAAATGTTATATTACTATGCTGGATATGTAAACCGCTTTCGCTAGTCTGTGTAAATTTGTTTTCAAATATTGCCCGGCTGGCATAGTTCGCTGCTTCGTCACCAGTGACCTCTGCCATATAAGTATAGTCGGTCCGGTCAAGGTCAAATTCAATGTCTTTTAGCAAATTATCCAGGGCATGTCTGGCACCGGCAGCTGTGATAATGTCTTTGTCTGCAGCATCCATAGATCCGCCGTCTGGGATTTCTGTAATTGTGACAGAAGAGTCAGCTCCAGTTTCATCTTTTGAGGTTACAGTAAAGTCAATTGAATATTTACTGTAACGGGAATGTTCTGGGTGTGCTGGTATAAAGCTGCCATTTACATCCTTAGCATAGCTGCCCTGCTGTGACGGCGGCAGGATAGATGGATCTATATCCGTATAGGAACCGTCAGTTAGCTGCCAGAAAGTTTTATAATTTGCATCGGGTACAGATGCAGGCGGTGTTGTTACTGCAGAACCATCCGCAGCCATCCAGTATTTTTCACTTTCGTATTTTGCCAGTTCAGAAGGAGCAGCCTGGTCAGGGGATACTTTCGTATAGGATACTTTACCTGCAGCGTCTGTCAGCTTATAGTACTCTCCGGTAGCGGCATCGGGTGTTACATTCATGTCCACCTTCATATCCATATTTTTTGACAGTGCATTAGCATCATAATCAAGTCTGATTTTCAGATTTGACCCGTTGTCGGAATCTGCCTCTAATTTTAATGACTTATGTTCAATTGTAGAAAAAGGTTTGCGGTAAAACGAAGCGTTATGGGGATCTCCGTATTGCTGGTCATCAAATTGCCTGTAATCAAAGATATAAAAAGTACTGTCTTTGTAGCCGTAACCTGTAAAATGAGATGAAAAACCTGTTTCCTTTATGACATCTACCATCGTTTTTGCAAGAGCCTCTGGATAATTCGGATAATTTGTAGGGTTGTCAGCCATATTTTTCGCGATTTTTTCTTTCAATTTATCCAGGTTAATCTTCAGTTCCTTAAAGCCTGAGGAATTAAGGCCAGCGTAGAAACCGACATCTTCCCCTTTGTCGTTATAGACAGGTTCGTTTGTAAATAGTGTACTGTAATGCTCGTCGCATGTACGGCAAGTCGTATCAAAACCATGCCCATTCAGAGCATCCAGCATTGTATCGCTGGTAATCTGTTGAAAATTAATCTCTACCCCAGGAAGTGTGGTACCTTTAATGCCCGCACCGCTTACAAAATCCTTCATATCTGCGACATCTATAGTTTCGCTGAAATATACATTGTTTGTTATGTTATTCGATCCAATAGGGTCGGCTAGGTCGGTAATCGGAGGGATATTTGATACATCAGTTTCACCATTTAACAAAGCCTGCTGTTTTTGTGCAATCCAGTAATCCAGGTTCTTACTGATATCATTAGACAGCTGTTTTACCTGTTCATCTAATGCCGGGGTTTTAAATTCTACCTGCTGGCCGGAATTCTCATGCGTACCTGTCATAGTCAGCACAGGTCCGCTGCCGGTCCAGTCCAGAGAAGTTGCATTATTGTGAAAATCAATTCGGTCAGGAACATCTTTGTCTTTAGCGTCATCATCAAACAGCTGCTCCGTTTTCCATTCATCTTCCAGCGTGATGGTACTTTCTATGCGGATACCTAGACTGTTGACACCGCTGACTTCTTCTGCAAGATAGCTTGTCTTTATAGTATTGCAGTTTAACTTCATACCATCTATTCCGTCCTGAATAGATTTCAGACTGGTAATATCCGACAGGCGGAAGGAAAAAGCAAGGTCGACAGATTCATCATGGCAGTCATTTTTGTTTCCGTCTATGTAATATTTGTAGGTAAACTCTGGATCACCATCACCAAATCCGTTGACAATACCAGAGCCGCCGTCCATTGTCGGAGACGGGTTTTTCCAGGAAGTAATGCTTCTGCCGCTCGAATCCTTAAAATCCTCCCAGAGCATACGGGAACCTGCAATTTCATTTCCGTTTCTGGTCAGTGCAATCCCTTCTTCATCTACTTTCAGCTCCAGAGAATACTTATCGTCTCCGGTAACAAGTTCTTCTGCCATAGCTTTAGAAACGCGTATCGTAGGCTGGACTTTAGCATCTACTGCAGTTTCCAGCTGCTGGCCGGAGTAAGCGATATCCCAGGAGTAGCGGCCATTTGGTCCATAGGATTCATTTAATCTTCGTCCAAATTCTTCGACGCTGGAAACTCCCTTTGGTATATAAAACAGAATCTCTGCGTTCTGATAACGAAGCATATATCCTTCTTCAGGCTCTATGCTTGTTGCCGGGTTTCCGTCTTCGTCCTCAAAGCTTTCCGGCAATGGAAAGATTTCGCCGTCAATAATCAGACTGCGTCCTACGACTCTGATATCTTTGTGCTGTGAGATATCCGGCACCTGGGCACCGTCTTTGCAGTTCAGAGTAAGTGTAATGGATGGCGGGCCTGCATAAGTATATGGGTAAGTTCCGCCCTGGAAGATCTGCTGTCCGTTTTCCATTTTTACCATATCTTTCGAGATGGTATCCCACGGAATGCGGTCGCCGTTTATGATAATTCCGCCAAATTCTGCTTTTCCATTAACAAAATTTGAATTATAGACCTGAAGGTTCAGCTTGGACTCTCCGTCTATTTTCATGCCGATATTGGAATTGTCAAAGACGGGCTTGTCGTTGAATTCGGTAGTCAGTCCAATCCGTTTAAGTTCATCCTTTAGCTGGACGATTTCTTCATCAATAGCTTCACGGTCTTCCACGTTTAACGTGTCGTTCATACCCTGAATCGTAAGCTCTGTAATACGGTGGATGATATCAGTAGCTTCATTCATCGCGCCATCCCCAGTCTGTACAAAGGAAATACCGTCCATGGTGTTTTTGGAACCCTGATCCAGTCCTCGGATTAAGGCCCGCATTTTTTCGGAGATTTCCAGGCCCGCTGCATCGTCGGCAGCACAGCTTACACGAAAACCGCTGGAAAGTTTCTCCATGTTTTTCTCTGTCTTTTTCGAAATACCTTTTAAATTGTTTTGAGCGTTCAGAGCCGCTAAATTGGTACATACAGATAACATCATCCTTGATTCACATCCTTTTTGTAGTGGCGGCAAAAGTTGGAATGGTGATTTTGTTTAAGCCGCATAATTATTATGTGTATATCGGTGAATTTTGCCTAAAACTTAATATGAAACATTTAATTGAATAAATGAATCTATTAACAATATAAAAAGTATAACAATGAAAAGTATTAACCATTAATTAAAATCAGCCGATATTATAATAAGTTTAGGAATCGTTCAAAGCATGGAGGCGTTATATATGATGATTTTGTGTAACAGAGGGGGTTCTATCTGCTGATATCTGACAGTATCTGCTGATATCCTGGTGATATCAGCTAATTTATAGATAGAAACGCCTTTTTTATTTTATGGAAACGATTTCCAGACTTGCATAAATGTTAATATCCATACATATAGGATCAAAATCTAGGGGGGGGGGGGAATTGCTCACAAAGCAATACCCCCTGACACCCCTAAATATGTTATGAAGGGGTAAAAAATGAGAGAAACAGATTGGTTAAAAGACACAGTCAGATTATGTAAGGCAGAAGATCTATCGGAAAGGAGTGCAGAATTCGAAGTATTAAGAAAACAGTATCGTGGATTTTCTGAAAAAGAACGAAATACGATAAGGAATGTCATTAAAAAAGTGTTTGGAATAAATGATAGAATTTATATATATTCAATCGTTATGAATTATATGCCGCATGTAGAATTTGCAGAAGACATGATGGATGCTTTTATAGAAGATAATTTTGATCCTTATGTAGGCAGTATGCTGGAATATCAATCATACAGGGCTTATGATTATATAAAATATTTATATAAGAAAAGAAGAATCTTTCACAAGAAAAATGTGCAAGGATTTAATAATATATTATCTATAGATTATCCATATATAAAGCCAGCTGATAGAAATAAAAAGAGGATTGTTTTTGTTGCAGAACATATCTTATCACCCTTCCATGCGCCGTCTAAAATGGCTATGGATTTTATGCTGGCTTTAAAAAAGATAGGCTATGAGATTTTTGTGTTCCTTTGCCCAAACGACAATGGCCTTCCAGATGGATTGTGGTATGGCGTCCAGGGTTCGAATACGTCTGAGGCTTTAAAAAACGGGATGTGGAAAATAAAGTATCAGGGCAGCTTTTTCGAAGGATATCAGATTAATATGGATGAGTCTGGTATAAAAGAATACCGTATGATGCTTTCTTTCATATATGCATGGAATCCAATGTTTGTATTTGCTCTTGGAGTGTCAAACCCTATTATAGATCTGGCAGGAAAGTTTACGACACTTGTAGCAGGCGAAGTGAGTACAGCCTGTCCGGTTTCAGAAGGAAAGATATTGCTTCGCTTAGACAGGGGAGAAGAGGAATTAGAACAGGAATATGCAAAGGTCTTAAAAGAAGAGAACCAGACGCAGATTTTTATGGAAGAAAAAATGCCTGTCGTTATTCAAAATTCTACGTCAGATTATACGAGGGCGGATGCAGGACTGCCTGAAGACAGGTTTTTGGCTGCCATTGTAGGAAACAGGCTGGATCTAGATCTAAAGGATGATTTTGTAATAGTTATGTACAGCATGTTAGAGAAAATCCCGAATCTGGATTTTGTTATTCTTGGCAGGGTTTCAAAAACCAGAGAGAGGCTGGCAGACTGCAGATATGAAAATAGAATTCATTTTTTGGGATTCCGGAAGGACTTGATGCAAGTATACAGTGTTCTGGATTTATATATAAATCCAGAAAGGCATGGCGGCGGGTTTAGCAGTGCAATGGCATTGAATGCCGGGATACCAGTAGTTACACTGCCAGACTGTGATGTAGCATATAATGCCGGAGAAGAGTTTATTGTAAAAGATTACTGCAGCATGGCTGAAGCAGTGGAAAGATATGCAAATGACAAAGAATATTATAACCAGCAGGCAGCGGCCACAGAACGTATCAAAGAAAAAAATACAGATCAGAGATTAACCGAATATATGGAAACAATGACAGATCATATAGTCAGGCTGATCTATGAAGAGGAAGAGAATAATGATTGCATTTAATGAGCCTGTCTATACTGAAAAGGGCATTGCCAATATTACAGAGGCAATCCGAAAGAACAAACGCTTAAATGGAGACGGACCGTTTACGGCAAAATGCACAGAATGGTTTGAAACAAAATGCCAGACAAGAGTGCTCCTTACCACATCCTGTACACATGCATTGGAGATGGCTGTATTACTGGCAGCTATTAAGGAAGGGGATGAAGTTATTATGCCTTCCTACACATTTGTTTCTACAGCAAATGCATTTGTCCTTCGGGGAGCAAAGATAAAATTTGTTGATATCCGCAAGGATACTATGAATATAGATGAAACGTTAATAGAAAATGCGCTTACAGAAAAGACAAAAGCAATTGTACCGGTACATTATGCAGGCGTCGGATGTGAGATGACAGCTATTATGGATATCGCCAGAAGGAATCATCTGTTTGTAGTGGAAGATGCTGCACAGGGAATGATGGCAGCTTATAAAGGCAGATATCTGGGAACAATCGGAGACTTTGGCGCATATAGTTTCCATGAAACAAAGAATTATACAATGGGAGAGGGCGGCTTAATCTGTTTAAATAACGAAAAGTATGTGCATAGAGGAGAAATGATAAGGGAAAAAGGAACAAACCGCTCTCAGTACTTCAGAGGAGAAATTGACAAATACAGCTGGGTAGATATAGGATCTTCTTATCTGCCGAGTGAAATGAATGCTGCTTATTTATTTCCACAGCTGGAAATCGCAGATGAAATAAATAACAGGCGGCTGGAATTGTGGCAGTTATATTATGATGCACTTGCCGTTTTAGCAGATCAGGGAAAGATTGAACTGCCATATATTCCGGACGAATGCAGTCATAATGCACATATGTTTTATATTAAGACGCGCAGTTTAAAAGAGCGTACCAGACTGATTGCATATTTAGCTGAACATGACATTAAAGCTGTTTTTCACTATGTTCCATTACATACTTCCAAAGCCGGCATGAAGTTTGGTGAATTTGTAGGTGAAGACAGATATACAACAAAAGAAAGCGAGCGTTTAGTCAGGCTGCCGATGTTTTATGCGTTAAAAAATGAAGAAGCAGAATATGTAGCAGATGTAGTCAAAAAGTTTTATAAAAGCGACTGTCAGCTTTGAAAGGAATGTAGGATTTTATGGAGCTTTTGTGTGAAAATCTGGTATTAAGATCGATTACAAGCGAAGATACAGATCTGATATTAAAATGGAGAAACAGTGAAAATGTAAAAAAGTATTTTATAGACCAGCGTGAACTTCGAAAAGAGGATCATATGCGCTGGCTTAAGACTAAAGCAGAAACAGGCAGTGTCGTACAGTTTATCATTACACAAAAGGAGAACGGACGGGCTGTCGGAACTGTTTTTTTGAAAGATATTGATTACCAGAATAGAAAAGCAGAATATGGTATTTTTCTGGGAGAGGAAGATTTCATAGGAAAAGGAATCGGGACGGCGGTAGCAGGACGGATGATATCATATGCGTTTCAGGAATTAAAACTGCATAAAGTATACTTAAGGGTGTTCGAGGACAACCTGAGGGCTGTGGCGTGTTATGAAAAAGCAGGTTTTCAAAAAGAGGCGCTATTAAAAGATGATGTATTGATTCATAATGAGTTCAGGAATATAATCATAATGGGTATTTTAAATACAGAATGTCTGTAAATATTTAAAAGAAAGGGCAGAAAATATGGGGACATATATTATTGCCGAAGCAGGAGTTAACCACAATGGCGACTTTGAGCTGGCCCGAAAATTAGTAGATATAGCTGCTGAAGCTGGTGCGGATGCTGTCAAATTTCAGACTTTTAAAGCGTCGGAAAGTACAGGCAGGCAGGCGGAAAAAGCAGCCTATCAGAAAAAGAATGATCCTGTGGAAGAATCCCAGCTGGATATGATTCGGAAACTGGAACTGCCGTTTGAAGATTTTGGAAAGCTGCAGCAGTATTGTTTCCAAAAGGGGATTGATTTTATTTCTACACCTGATGGATCAGAAAGTCTTCAGTATCTGATCAGTCTGGACATGCCGTATATTAAAGCAGGGTCGACGGAAATAACCAATCTTCCGTTTTTGAAAGAAATTGGAGCAGCAGGCAGACCTGTTTTACTGTCTACAGGAATGAGTACGCTTGGTGAAGTGGAGAAGGCACTTCATGCAATATATGAAACAGGAAATACAGATGTAACGCTTATGCATTGTACGACAGATTATCCGACAGCTGTAAAAGATGTAAACCTGAATGCAATGCTGACTCTGAAAAATGCGTTTCATGTACCGGCAGGATATTCTGACCATACAAAAGGATATGAGGCAGCAGTGGCAGCAGTGGCTCTGGGTGCAGTGTGTATTGAAAAACATATTACGCTGGACAGAAATCTTCCGGGACCAGACCACAAGGCATCTATGCCGCCAGAAGAATTCAAAGAGTATGTGCTGCGCATTCGAAATACAGAACTGCTGCTGGGAGACGGAAGAAAAAAACCGACAGAGCATGAAAAGGACATTATGAATCAGGCCAGACGGAGTATTCTGGCAAAGCATGATTTAAAGAAAGGAACTGTGCTTGCAAAAGACATGTTCTGCTATAAACGTCCAGGAGACGGGATCAGGCCTGAATATGCACATATTCTGGAGGGCAGGGTGCTGAAAAGGGATTTGATGGAAGAAGAGAGAATATTGTGGGAAGATGTATAAGCGGGAGAAGCAGTACTTATGGAACTTGGAAGTGATTTTGAACTCAGTCTGTCCGAATTAGAGCGGCAGGAGGATTCTGTCTTTCAGTATCTTCAAGAATATAACACCATATATATGGACAGCGGCCGCAGTGCAGCAGCTGTTTTGAACTCTGTGATTCCGGCAGGGACAGTTTTGCTGCCCGATTATATCTGTGAATCTGTAATACAGGCATATGAAACGAAATTTCGAATCAGGTATTATCATATTTGCAAAGACTTTTCTGTGGATACAGAAGATTTGATGAAAAAGCTGGATGATACAGTTACAGCAGTTTATTTAATGCATTATTTTGGCATGCTTCAGGATGATAAAACGTTAGAAATTATATGTGCATGCAAAAAGAAATTTGGATTTACAATAATTGAAGATACAACGCATAGTATTTTTACCAGAATTAAAACGGCAGGAGATTACTGTATCTGCAGTCTGAGGAAATGGTTTCCGGTTCCTGATGGAGGAGTATTATATTCCGATACAGAACCGGTAAAAACAGGCGGTTATCTGCCGGTTAAAAATCCATCAGAAAAATTGACAGCCATGCTGCTCAAAAAGCTGTATATTGATGGAAAACTTGAATGCAATGAGCTGTACCGGGAGATTTTTGTCAGAGAAGAGCATAAGCTGGATGATCAGAATCAGGTTTATCAGATATCGGATATAGCCGGCTGCCTGTTAAAGTATTTTTCTGTGACAGAGTTAAAGAAAAAAAGAATAGAAAATTATCAGAAGCTGTTAACAATTGTGCAGGATAAGAAAATGCAGATACCATTAACAGGAAAGGATTTTGTTCCGCTGTCCTTTCCTGTTTATGCTGAAGACAGAGATGAATTTCGGCGGTATCTGGCAGAACATCATGTATACTGTGCTGTTCACTGGCCTTTGGAAAGAACAGAATTATTCTCAGACGAAGAAACAGCGTACATTTCCAGCCATATTATTTCTCTGCCGATAGACCAGAGGTATGGCCCCGGACATATGCAGTATCTTTGGAAGCTGATTGAAGATTATAAATAAAAGGCAGGTGATATCTTGAATATTATCAGTGTTGCGGAAACAGAAACATGGAATCGAATCGTAACCAGTTTTCCTGAATGGGACATTTATTATCTGAACGAATATGCATATTCTATGAAGATTCATTCAGATGGCGAGCCGTGTTTAATATATTATGAAAAGGATGGGAGCAGAATCTGCTATGTTATGATGCAGCAGGATATCGCTGATTTTCAGCCATTATCAGGCTGTATACAGAAAGGACAGTATTTTGACTGGACGACTCCGTACGGGTATGGCGGACCACTGACAGACGGGCATATATCTGAAGAATGGATTGCTGATTTTATAGACGAACTGACATTATGGTGCAGAAACCATAAAATTGTTTCTCAGTTTTTCCGTTTTCATCCGCTGCTGCAGAATCAAAAAGTTTTAGAATCTGTATGCGATGTTATATATATGAAAAAAACTGTATATATCGATACAAATGATAAAGAAATTATATTTAAAAATATGACGCCGAATAACCGCAATATGGTTCGAAAAGCGGTGAAAAATGAAATCGAAATTATCATGGATCAAGGAGAACGGCTGGAAGATTTTAAGAAAATATATGAACTGACAATGAAAAATAACGGTGCGGATGCATACTATTATTTTGAACATGAATATTTTGATTATCTTTTGCGTGCGATGAATCAAAACCTGATATTTTTTTATGCACTGTATCAGGGAAAACCTGTCAGTGCTTCTATCTTTTTTTACAATCAGGATTACATGCATTATCATTTATCCGGTACACTGCCGGAATACCGCAGCCTGGCGGCCGCAAATTTACTTCTGAGCAAAGCGGCAGACTGGGCGGCAGATCATGGTATCAAAAAATTCCATTTAGGCGGAGGCGTCGGGATAGAAGACAGTCTGTTAAAATTTAAAAAGCATTTTAACCGGAATGGTCTGCTCGATTTCTGCATAGGCAGAACGATATTTGACAGAGAAGCATTTGATGCATTAGTTCAGCTGAGGAAAAAGAATGATGTAAATTTTGATGAGGAAGCACCGTTCCTGATTAAGTACAGGGGACAGGCATCAGTTTGAAAGAAGGCGGATGGTTATAGAATGAAAAAAATATGTGTTGTTACATCTACCAGAGCAGAATATGGTTTATTAAGACGGACGATTCAGCATATATTAAATGATGAAGAACTGGAATTGATTCTTGCGGTGACAGGAACACATTTATCAAAGGATTATGGATACACGGTGGAAGAAATTGAAAAAGACGGTTTTCCGATAGCTGAACGGATTGATATTTTAGAAGACATAAATACACATGCTGATATCTGCCGAATCATGGCAAATGCAGGAATCCGTTTTAGTGAGATGTTTGAACGCAGACGGCCGGACATGCTGATTGTAGAAGGTGACCGTTATGAGCTGCTCCCGGTGTGCAGCAGCGCAATGGTAATGGGGATTCCGATTGCACATATATCAGGCGGTGAAATTACACAAGGGGCGATCGACGATGTAGTCCGGCACTGTCTGACCAAAATGAGCTACCTGCATTTTCCGGGCTGTGAAGAATACCGGAAAAGAATTATACAGCTGGGAGAAGAACCGGACCGCGTATTTAATTATGGCGATATCGGAGTCGAGAATGTCAGAAAAATGAAATATCTGACGAAAGAAGAGCTGTCATCTTCACTGGGGATTTCCTTAGAAAAACCTTATGCCAGCGTAACATTTCACCCGGTTACGCTGGAACAGAATACGGCAGAAAAACAGGTTATGGAATTAATCGGTGCGTTAGAAAAATATCCGGAAATGAATTTTATTGTTACAATGGCGAATGCAGATGCACAAGGTCAGATCATAAATAAGATGTTTCAAGAAAGCGCCGGAAGGTGTCATCATATTTACTGCTATGATTCACTGGGAATCCAGAGATATCTGAGCCTTATGAAATATGCAGCGTTTGTAATCGGTAATTCTTCCAGCGGCATCGTAGAAGCTCCGTGTTTTGGAATCCCAACTATAAATATAGGCGACCGTCAAAAAGGAAGGCTGCGGGCAGACAGTGTAATTGACTGCAGTCCGGAAAAAGAAGCAATAAGCAAAAGTATCAAAAAGGCAGTGTCGAAAGAATTTCAGGCAGCTGCAGCGAATACGGTTAATCCTTATGGAGATGGTGATACCGCGAAACATATTGTAGAAACAGTTAAATTATTTTTGAAATCTGGAAATATTAATTTAAAGAAAAGATTTTATGATATATCAGGTTTGTAAAAAATAAAAAATATATGTGAATTATTTATAAAGTATTTGATGATACAGCCGATATATAATGCAAGTAAATTGAAATTACTTAAAATTAAACTGACAGAGCCACTCAGTGCGTACGGCTGAAAACATTCTGTCAAATAAAAACAATTTGCATCAGGGACGATGCAGTAAATTCAAGGAGGAAAATATTATGGCAATGGTAGTACAGCACAACCTTACAGCGATGAACGCAAACCGCCAGCTTGGCGTTACAACAGGACAGCAGGCTAAATCTTCAGAGAAGTTATCTTCCGGCTACAGAATCAACCGTGCAGGCGATGATGCAGCAGGGTTAAAGATTTCCGAGAAAATGAGAAGCCAGGTACGCGGCTTAAACAAAGCTTCTTCAAATGCACAGGACGGTGTATCCCTGATCCAGACAGCTGAAGGCGCTTTAAATGAGGCACATTCCATTCTTCAGAGAATGAATGAGCTGGCAGTGCAGGGTGCTAACGATACAAATGAAGATATTGACCGCGATGCGATCAACCAGGAATTAGAAGCACTGACAACAGAATTAGACAGAATTTCTACAACAACACAGTTCAATAAACAGAACCTGTTAGACGGTGATTTTGTAGACAGAAACTTACAGGTAGGTGCAAACTCTAACCAGAATATTTCAATCACAATTGATAATATGAACGCTGAGAGCTTAGGCCTGAGAAACATTAAAGGAACTGAAAAGACAAATCCTCAGACAGGTGATGCACCGACTGCAATTGGTTATCAGGGCCAGATTTACAAATATTCTACAGCAGAGCCTCTTAGCGCTAATAAAGCAGAAGCTTATTCAGCATTTAAAGATTATATGTCACAGAATGCAGTATCTACTGCATTTGCAGCACAGTATAATTCTGCAACAGGCTCTGTATACTATAAAGCAATAGACGGGCTGACAAGCAACAGCTATGCTGCTGGTACAGCTGCATCTGCTATGGCAATAGACCTTTCTCTTGCAATTGGCAATATGTCAGTTGCTATAGATGGCATGATTGATTCTTACGGCGCATATATGCAGACAGATAAGACAACCGGCCAGGGACCGGCACAGGCAGCTTCCTATAAGGCATTTGATATGGATAACCCGAATGTAGATTCATATGAGAAAGCAAATGCTACACTTGACGCTGTACAGAATGCTATCAACAAAGTATCTTCGCAGAGATCTGCACTTGGTGCATTACAGAACAGATTAGAGCATACAATTGCAAACCTGGACAATGTAGCTGAGAATACACAGTCTGCAGAATCCCGTATTCGTGATACAGATATGGCTTCTGAAATGGTTGAATACAGCAAGAACAATATTCTTGCACAGGCTGGACAGTCGATGCTGGCACAGTCCAACCAGTCGACACAGGGTGTATTGTCCTTACTTGGCTAATCAGCAGTAAAATAACAGGTATTATTTATTTCATAAGGAGCTGCTTTTGTCAGCTCCTTCTATATGCAGGCAAAATTAACCAGTTTTTAAAATAGAAAAAACGAATAATCTATAAAGTATCTGGTTTTCCTGCCGATATATAATGCAAGTAAAATAAATTACTTAAATTAAGGTGATAGGTTTATTCAGTGCGTACGGCTGGGTAAATACTGTCAAATAAAAACAATTTGCATCAGGGACGATGCAGTAAATTCAAGGAGGAAAATATTATGGCAATGGTAGTACAGCACAACCTTACAGCGATGAACGCAAACCGCCAGCTTGGCGTTACAACAGGACAGCAGGCTAAATCTTCAGAGAAGTTATCTTCCGGCTACAGAATCAACCGTGCAGGCGATGATGCAGCAGGGTTAAAGATTTCCGAGAAAATGAGAAGCCAGGTACGCGGCTTAAACAAAGCTTCTTCAAATGCACAGGACGGTGTATCCCTGATCCAGACAGCTGAAGGCGCTTTAAATGAGGCACATTCCATTCTTCAGAGAATGAATGAGCTGGCAGTGCAGGGTGCTAACGATACAAATGAAGATATTGACCGCGATGCGATCAACCAGGAATTAGAAGCACTGACAACAGAATTAGACAGAATTTCTACAACAACACAGTTCAATAAACAGAACCTGTTAGACGGTGATTTTGTAGACAGAAACTTACAGGTAGGTGCAAACTCTAACCAGAATATTTCAATCACAATTGATAATATGAACGCTGAGAGCTTAGGCCTGAGAAACATTAAAGGAACTGAAAAGACAAATCCTCAGACAGGTGATGCACCGACTGCAATTGGTTATCAGGGCCAGATTTACAAATATTCTACAGCAGAGCCTCTTAGCGCTAATAAAGCAGAAGCTTATTCAGCATTTAAAGATTATATGTCACAGAATGCAGTATCTACTGCATTTGCAGCACAGTATAATTCTGCAACAGGCTCTGTATACTATAAAGCAATAGACGGGCTGACAAGCAACAGCTATGCTGCTGGTACAGCTGCATCTGCTATGGCAATAGACCTTTCTCTTGCAATTGGCAATATGTCAGTTGCTATAGATGGCATGATTGATTCTTACGGCGCATATATGCAGACAGATAAGACAACCGGCCAGGGACCGGCACAGGCAGCTTCCTATAAGGCATTTGATATGGATAACCCGAATGTAGATTCATATGAGAAAGCAAATGCTACACTTGACGCTGTACAGAATGCTATCAACAAAGTATCTTCGCAGAGATCTGCACTTGGTGCATTACAGAACAGATTAGAGCATACAATTGCAAACCTGGACAATGTAGCTGAGAATACACAGTCTGCAGAATCCCGTATTCGTGATACAGATATGGCTTCTGAAATGGTTGAATACAGCAAGAACAATATTCTTGCACAGGCTGGACAGTCGATGCTGGCACAGTCCAACCAGTCGACACAGGGTGTATTGTCTCTGCTTGGCTAATCAAACAGTATTTAGAAAACATATGTTTTATCATAAAAGGAGTTGGTTGTACCAGCTCCTTTTATTTCTTAAATGAGTGGATGGAGTATGGAACAGCAAATAAAAGAATTAGATTGTAAATTAGATCAGATATATGTCGAATATATGGTATTTCAAAAAGATAATATTAAGAGGATTAAAGAATTAATACCAGAGATCAATCAGTTTGCCGCATGGTTTTTAAGCGGCAACCAGTTTGGAATCGAAGAGGAGCTGTATCAGGATATGGTCTGTGACTTGTCTGGTATTTTAAAAGATACCATGGATGCGCTGCAAAATGGGGATAAGGTGCTTCTGCATGATGCGCTGGCTTATGGGCTGAGTGAATATTTAAGGATGTTT
The DNA here is from genome assembly GCA_910580075.1 of uncultured Eubacterium sp. Classification (GTDB taxonomy): domain Bacteria; phylum Bacillota; class Clostridia; order Lachnospirales; family Lachnospiraceae; genus Eubacterium_J. The sequence continues at coordinate 60,614 of CAJTVR010000014.1, forward strand.
TTGCCGGAAAGGAAGGATGTACAGTTATGAATCTGATTTACGAGAAGAATCTGAAAACGCTGGCAAAATATTTCCCGGATATGGATAAGCTGATTGAAGATGCCCGGAAAAATCTCAAAGAAGAACTGGAAATACTAGAAGAGACAGCATATGACGGACAGACCATATTAAAAATCGTAAAAGATAAAAAGACATATTACTTAAATGGAAAGAGAAATACCACGGAGCCGGCAGAGATGTGGAGAAAAGGCATGGGAGAGCTGGTGCAGAATGCTCCGGTTTTTATGGCTGGTATAGGAAATGATACTTATTTAAAGGATCTGGCTGATAATACGAAAAATCATATAACGATTGTCGTATATGAACCGTCTTTACAGATCTTTTTAAGATTTCTGGAGCATACGGATATTGAACGCTGGATGGAAAAACATTTAATTATTTTCTGGGTAGAAGGTATACAGGGGATGGATTTGGACAAGCTGGGAGAAGTGCTGGGTCCGGTACTGAAGTATGAGTTAATGCCGTTTTCCAGAAATTTGATTCTGCCTAATTATGAGGCTCTCTTTCCAGAAAAAACGGTAGAGTTTATCCGTAAAATTTATGAGATTGCAAAATCAAACCGGATCGGGTTTAATACAAGAAATGTTTTTTCAGGAGTTTCAGTAAAAAATTATCTGAATAATCTGATGTATACGGTTCATGGTTATAGAACAACGCAGCTTGTAGATGTTATACCGGGGGATATTCCTGGAATTGTAGTAGCGGCAGGCCCATCACTGAATAAAAATATAAGAGAATTAAAAAAAGCAAAAGGAAAAGCCTTTATTATCGCAGTGGATACCGCTGTCAAACCTCTGTTAAAAGAAGGAATCATTCCTGATATGTTTGCGATTGTAGACGGCGAAAAGCCTTTGTCTTTGGTGGAACAGGAAGAAGCAAAGAAGATTCCGCTGTTTTGCACGCTGGTATCTGCCAGTGAAATATTAAACTATCATACAGGAATGAAAATCTTTTTTAATGAGGGCTTCAGCTATGCAGAAAGAATTTATGCAAGGGCAGATGTACCTTTTGGTATGATACCTACAGGCGGTTCTGTGGCGACAAATGCATTTTCACTTCTGTATAAAATCGGAATAAAACGGATTATTCTGGTAGGCCAGGACCTGGCTTTAACTGGAAATAAGACTCATGCAGACGGTACTTTCCAGGAAAAAATGGATCAGGTAGATACCACCGGCTACAAGATGGTCGAGGGCAATTATGAGAAAGAAGTTCCAACCAGAGGAGATTTTTTAAATTATCTGGAATGGTATCATGACCGTGTAAAAGGATGCAAAGAACGTATTGAAGGGTTTCATGTAATCAATGCAACCGAAGGCGGCGCCAAGATTAAGGAAACCGAAATCATGACGTTAAAAGATGCCATTGAACGTGAATGCAAAAAAGAAGTCAATATTCAGGAATGTTTACAGAAGATGAAGCCAATGCTTGACGAAGAAAAACAGAAATGGGCAAAAGAAATGATAGAAAATATTCCTGAGGATTTAAAAGGGCTGGGTGGAAAAGCAGCGAAGGCCCGCAAATTATATGGAAAATTAGATAAGGTATGCAAAAAAAGGAATATTGATGCAAAAGAGTACCTGAATGTATTGAAAAAAATAGAAAAGACAGTAACAGATATCGAACAAAGCCCCGCATATGAGCTTGTGGAAATGACACTGCTGAATGCACAGTTTATATTGAAAAATGAACAGTTTCTGGCCGAAGATTCGCTTCAGGCAGAAGGCAGGGAAATTGCCCGGAAAGGGATTCTTTATACAGAAAGTATAAAAAAATGTGCAGATTTATTTGAGAATATGATGAAGGATATTTTAGAAGAAAAACGTTATATATGGGATTCGGAAGAAAACTGAAATCATATAAAGTTTAAGGATATGGATGGAGTAATATGAAATCATTTGATGAAACCTGGGAAGAGATTCATGCGTCACAGGAATGGGGGAAATATCCTTCAGAACCAGTGATCCGTTTTGTTGCAAGAAATTTTTATAATAAAGACAGAAAAAGCGTAAAAATACTGGATTTTGGCTGTGGAGGCGGAAGCCATACCTGGTATCTTGCAAAGGAAAAGTTTGATACATATGCATTTGACGGCTCTAAAAGTGCTGTCAAAAAAGTAAAGAACCGTCTGGATCAGGAAAATTTACATGCGGATTTACGGGTCAGTGATGCCTTAGAACTGGATTATGAAACTGCATTTTTTGACTGCGTGATAGACAATGCAACGATTTATGCAAACTACTATCAAAATATTGTGAATATGTATAAGAAAATATATGAAATATTAAAGACTGGCGGTAAATTGTTCTCAGTAGCTTTTGCTTCCGGTACGACAGGGTACGGAACAGGAAAGGAAATTGAGAAGAATACATTTGCGGATATTACAGAGGGCAGTCTGGCGGGCAGAGGAATATCACATTTCTATGAAGAAAATGAATTAAAGTCTATGGTGGCAGATATAGGATTTAAAAATATTGTCATAGATACGCTGCGCTTTACAGATCAAGGAAGTGTTGTAGAACAATTCCTTTTGCAGGCGGTGAAATAAATGAGGCATTACCTAAAGAAATGCATTATGTTACCGATATAAATAAAAAGACAAACTGCAGGGAAGCAGGAGCGTAATTGTTAACACATGGAGGTGATAAGCCCATAAAAAATGGAAATGCCTCGTCATTTCCATTTTTATTTTTGAAATAAAACGAAGATATTATTTCTCACTTCAAGATATATGGCGGTGCTGTAGTATCACACCAGAGATTGTATGGAGGCGGCAGACAGACTCGCTTACTTTATGGGAGCTGCCCCTGTACATTAAAAACTTGTGCCTGAATACAGGCTCTATATTAAGAAATTATACCGCGTATTTAGACGAAATTGTATTATATGCGGTCAGGTAGGAGAGTATAGATGGAAGAATACAGACTTGATTCACATAAATTAATTTATCACCCAGGAGCAGTAAATGACTGGATGCACAAAGGAGATGCGTTTCCGATTAATGTGGAACTGGGGATTTCCGGAGCATGTAACCATAGATGTATTTTTTGCGGAATGGATTATATGGGGTATAAGCCAGAGGTATTAAGCGCAGAATTGTTACTGCCTAATCTGGCGGAAATGCAGAAAAACGGGCTCAAAAGTGTCGTACTTGCAGGAAATGGCGAGCCTCTGCTGAATAAAGAAGCAGCAGATATTATTAATGGTACAAAGAGAACCGGATTAGATGTAGCGATGTCTACGAATGGCGTACTGCTGGATAAGGATTTTGCAGATTCCTGTCTGGAATCGTTAACATGGATACGATTTAGCACATCAGCTCTTTCTGACAGTAATTATCAGAAGGTGCATGGTGCAAAACCTGGTGATATTGACAAAGTTTTTGCAAATATAGCATATGCATCCGAACTGAAAAGAAAAAAGAATCTGAAAACAACACTGGGGGTACAGCTGGTTCTTATACCTGAGAATATAGAGGAAGCATATGATTTAGGATTAAAAGCCAGAGAAATAGGTGCAGATTATTATTCGATAAAGACGTTTGGTTTTCAGCCGCAGAGCAATAGTGAGCTGAAAAAGAAATTTGACAGAAATGAGTTTTATGCCCGTCAGGAAGAACTGGAACAGAAAATTGCTTCCTTGAATACGGAGACATTTACAGCGCTGTACCGAAAAAGCAGAATTGAAAAAGCGAAAATACAAAGAACATATCATGAATGTCATGCGCTTCCATTTTACGCGCTGGCAGATAGTTCCGGCGATGTATGGCCTTGCTGTGTATTAATGGGAAATGAGGGCATGTGCTTTGGAAATCTGTATCAGCAGAGCTTTATGGAAATCTGGCATGGAGAACAAAGAAAACAGGTACTGGAAAGAATCAAAGCCAGCGGGCTGGCTCAGTGCAGTATTGACTGCCGTCTGGATGCAATGAACCGGTATCTGCAGGAATTAAAATATCCTAATACACATGTAAACTTTATTTGATTTATAATCTTAAAAAAATCTGGAGGCTGGAAATGAATAAATATTCTCCTTATAGTGAACTGAAGATTTTTCATCATACGGACAGAATTGAAGGATTGCTGAACAGGCAGCGGGTCGCGCCTGTTTATGTCAGAATCAAACCGACGAATGTCTGTAATCAGAACTGTTTTTTCTGCGGATATGCAAATGATTCCGTGTATGATGGGAGAAAAGTAGACAACAGAGAATCCATTCCCTGGGAACGCATGGAGCGCACGCTGCAGGAATTAGCAGAGATGAAAGTAAAAGCAGTTACATTGAGTGGAGGAGGAGAACCGCTTTGTTATCATTCGATTGATAAGATGCTGGCTGCTATAAAACATCTGGGGTTTGATTATTCAATAATTACGAACGGACAGGCTTTAGAAGGTGAAATAGTCCGGGATTTGAAAGATGCAAAGTGGGTGCGGGTGTCGTTTGATTCCTGCCGGGCTGAAACATATGAGAATATCAGACGGGTCAGTACCCATAGCATAGTGGTACGCAATATAGAGAATTTTGCGAAGGTAAAAAATGAAAATTGTACACTTGGGATTAACTGTGTGATTACAAACCAGAATTCACACGAAATTTATGATATTTGCAGACTGGTAAAGGATATAGGGGCAGATAATATTAAATTATCACCTGTTGCAGTAAAAGAAAAAGAAGCAGATTATCATAAGCAGATTCAGGACAGCGTAACAGAACAGATTGAACGGGCAAAACAGCAGCTGGAAGATGGGACGTTTCGGATTGTAGATAAATATACGAATGATTTAGCTATGAGTAATGAATACCGTAAACAATATCATTACTGTGTCATTCAGGAATTGTTTACGGTTATTGCAGCAGATTCAAAAGTCTATCGATGCCACCAGAAAGCTTACACAAAATCAGGAGAAATAGGAGATTTGGCAAAACAGACATTTCATGAAATCTGGTATTCGCAGGAAACAGCAGATCATGTCAGAAAGTTTGATGCGTGTGAGGAATGCGGATTCCGATGTGCATTTGATGAACGGAACCTGCTGCTCAATGATTTTTTAGATATAGACAGCAATCATGTTAATTTTATATAAAAATCATAAGACAGGTATACAGAATGGGACTGATTATTCAAAAAGAAGATTTTAGAAATATACGGGAAGAAATCAAAAAACAAAATAAAACCATTGTTTTGTGCCACGGCGTTTTTGATCTGGTACATCCGGGACACATTATTCATTTTGAAGAAGCGAAAAAGCTAGGGGATATTCTTGTTGTATCCATTACCGCGGCTAAATATGTACGTAAAGGACCTGGCAGGCCTTATTTTAATGATGAGATGAGGATGAAATTCCTTTCTGCTATAGAATGTATCGATTATGTAATGCTTTCAGAGAGATATACCGTAGACGATATTATTGAAGCAGTAGAACCGGACCTTTATGTGAAAGGACAGGAATATGCAAAACCGGAAGATGACATTACAGGAAAAATCGATGAAGAAGTGCGGCTCGTCCGGCAGCATGGCGGGGATATTGCTTATACAGGCGGGCAGGTATTCAGTTCTACGAAACTGATTAATAATGCGCTGCCAGCCTTGACCAATGAAGTAAGAGAATACGTGTCCCTGTTCAAAAAGAATTATGACCTTGCCTATATTAAAAAGTATATTGATAAAATGCAGGAATTAAAAATTCTTGTCCTCGGAGATGTTATTATAGACGAATATATTTATTGTATGGTACAGGGGCTGATGTCTAAGGACATGGGATATTCTGCCAGATATAAAGATTTGGAGCAGTACATGGGAGGCTCTTTAGCTGTTGCAAATCATCTGTCTTCTTTCAGCGAGAATATTACTTTAATGGGCGTGATAGGATCAGAGGAAGCAGTTCACAGCAGAATCCTGAATGATTTAAGCGACAAAATGCGTCTGGACCTGACATACAGTTCTGAGTTTCATACAATCGTTAAAAGACGTTATGTAACATTGAATGAAAAAAGAGAAGAAGTGTCTAAGATCTTTGCAATTAATAACCTGCCAGTAAAGATGCGGATTGATGAAGAAGCAATGGAGAAGTTCAGGCAGCGTTTGTCAGAGAAAATGAAACAGTATGATGTAGTAATCTTATGCGATTTTGGCCATGGTCTGATTGATGGCAGGGTTATGGAGGTTATTCAGAAACAGGCAAATTTTTTGGCTGTGAACTGTCAGACCAATTCTTCAAATTACGGAAAGAATCTGATTACAAAATATCATAGAGCAGATGTGTTTTCACTGGATCAGAAAGAATTAAGCCTGGCTTTTTCAAATTATCAGGATGATGAAGAACATTCACTGATTCAGTTAGCGGATCATTTCGGTAGCAGAGGGTGGCTGACCAGAGGCGCGCAGGGGGCGGCAGCAGTGGAAAATGGAGTGATTAGAGAGTGTCCTGCATTTACATTGAAGGTTAAAGACACAATAGGAGCCGGGGACGCGTTTTTTGCGTTAGCCAGTATGACAGCTGCAGTCGGGGCACCGATGGAGGTAGGGACCTTTATTGGAAATATTGCAGGTGCGCTTGCTGCAAATATAGTGGGCAATAAAGAACCGATAGAAAAAGTGAACGTGCTGAAATATGCAAATACGTTACTGAATATTTAGGAAGCGTTATAATGTATTGAGAACTGGGCGGAAAGCAGAGGAAATAAAATGGAGTTAAATCAGTACATAAACAAAGCAGTGAGCTTTGAAGAAGCGGGCTATGTAGAAGAAGCGATACAGCTATGCGAGAAATGCATACAGGCTTTTCCTGAGTACAGGGACGATATCTGTCTTGAAATAGCGAAGATGAATTACAGGAGTGGAAATGAAGAGACGGCTCTTTTGCAACTGATCGCGCTGTATGAGCAGACGGGAAATACTGATCTATTTGATTTGGCAGTCCAGGCATATTATGGTGAAAGGCAGCAGGAATTTGAGAAGCGTTATTCTTTGAACTGCTGTCTGCTCAATAAATATCCGCATTTTTATGGGACGGGTTTAAAGAAAGAGCCTCAGTATGTTCCGGTTTACCAGGACAGTGATGTCTTGTGGTATTGTGATACGGAAATGAAACAGTTTAAGTCAATAGATCGCGTCAGAATATCGAACGATTATACAGATGATGTATATGTCGGAGGGAATTTATTGTGGGTAGAAGACATTGTACTGCTGGAAAAACTGACAAGAAAAATAGATCCATTCATGGATGAGGAAAATCCTCTGCTGCTTGTGTATCAGAAAGATTTCTGGGAGCTGCTGCTGCAGACGGTTGATTTAAAAGAGCTATTGGAATTAGATAGAATTCTTTTTTACAGCGACCTGGAATCATTGCAGAATTCTTTGGCGAATCAGGATGTACAGTGGCCACAGAAAGTAGTCGTGACGGGTATGACAGAAGAAATCATGACGGCAATTCGCAATGCAGAAAACAAGTATCAGGAATTAATAGAACAATACAAGACAGCGGCAACTGCTTATTATCAGAAGAATAGTGATAAAATTATAGAACATTTAAATAAAAATCCCCGTATTTTATTTGTGACCAGCCGCTTTTCCACAGCTGTTCAGTATCATGCCAGAGACTGTAGAAAAGCAGCAGAAAAAGCAGGCTGTAAAACAGAACTGCTGATAGAAAAAAACAGGCTGCGTCTCGGGATTTCTGCGATACTTTACCTGAAAACAATTGTGGAATTTAAACCAGATCTGTATTTTTCGATTGATCATTTTCGATTTGAGAGTTCACTGTTTAAAGAGGATCTGGAGGAGCTTGTATGGCTCACCTGGATACAGGATCCGTTACCAGCTATAATGGACAAATCCAGCCCGGCAAAATTAGGTAAAAGAGATATTATACTTAACCATTATACAACATGGGAAGATTTCTGGCAGGTAGGGTATGATAAGCATCGCGTGATAGAAGCACCTGTTCCTGCAAATGAAGATTTGTATAAGCATTATGAACTGACACAGGAAGAAATAGAACGATATAGCTGTGACCTGTGTTTTGTCTGCCATGCGAGTGACGTAGATGAGTATATTAAGGCAGAAATGGAAAAATATCCACCAGGTATTCATGAACATGTTTATACCATATATAAAGGATATCAGGATTTTGTTTATGAATCTGGAGAAATGTTTTTTAGTAAAACAGAATTTAAGCGCTATATCCGTGGTGTATTGGAACAGTGTTCTAATCTTGTATTTTCCGACTGGCTGTTAGATTATATGGCCGAAGATATGAGTAATAGCTTTAACCAGCGGGTATACAGGCAGGCGCTGGCAGACTGGCTGCTGGATGCAGGTTTTCATAATATAAAATTGTGGGGCAGCGGCTGGGCGAATAACGAAAAATATACGGATTATGCAATGGGTGTAGCAGAAAATGGCGAAACATTATCAAAGATTTATCAGGCATCAAAGATAGTAGTAGGAAACAATGTGAACACTACAGCTGCTGCAAGAGCATGGGAAGCCATGCTGAGCGGAGCTTTTTATATGAGCAATTACATTCCGCCGGAAAGAGATGCTGTGGATATAAGAAAAATCATGAAAGCCGATGAAGAGCTTGTGATGTTCTATAACAAAGAAGATTTTCTTCAGAAAACAGAATATTATCTGACTCATGAGAAAGAGAGACAGAGAATGATAGAAATTGGCCACAAGATAGCACTAGAAAAAATGACATATGAAAAGCTGATGAGCAGGATAATCAGTGAAATTCCTGAAAAACTAAGGTTATTAAGGTCGGAGGAGGCCGCAGAAGATAAAGATGCCGGGGATATTATTTAAGCACAATCTGGGATAAATAAAAGAAGTATTTGCATGGAAGCAGAGGATTTTGGAATGGAAAAACAACTGAACCACTATATAAACAAGGCGGTTTGCTTTGAAGAAGCAGGATATGTAGAAGAAGCGCTGCAGCTTTGTGAGAAATGCAGGCAGACATTTCCTGAATATGAAGACGAAATTTGTCTTGAAATAGCAAAGATGAATTTTCGGAATGGAAACTGGGAACAGGCACTTTTGCAGTTTATTATGCTTTATGAAAAAACAGGAAGCATGGATATTTATGAGCTGGTCTTGCAGGCATATTATGGAAGCAGGCAGGAAGAATTTGAAGACCAGTATGCCAGAAACTGCTCTTTGCTGGAAAAATACAGGCATTTTTATGGCAGTGAATTGAAAAAAGAAATCCGGTATTATCCGCTTTATGCAGGCAGTGATTATATCTGGTTTTGTGATGCAGATGATAAAAGATTTCAAACTTTAAAACGAACCAGAGAAATGCCTCATGAACAGCTGGATGATGTGTGTGTAGCAGGTAATTTAATGTGGATAGAGGATATAAAGCTGCTGGAGGAAATAAGCAGAAAAATAAATCCGTTTATGGATATGGAAAATGCGCTGCTGCTTGTATATCAGAATGATTCCTGGGAACTGCTGCTGCAGATTATGGATTTAAGAGACCTGCTGGAATTAGACAGAATTGTTTTTTGTGATAACATACAATCACTGCAAAACTGTATCGTGCATGGAGGAGTCATGCAGCCGCAAAAACTGATTTCGGGAAGTATGTCAGATGAAATAGAGACAGCATTAAATGACGCGATAAGACAAATTGCAGAATTAGAAAAAAAATACCGGATGGAGGCATTTGCGTATTATAAAAAGAACAGTCATAAGATTTTAGAACATATACAGCAGAAAAAGGCCAGAATTTTATTTACAGTCAGCCGTTTTACGACAGCACTTCAATATCATATAAGGGACTGCAGGGAAGCGGCAGAGAAAGCGGGCTGTCAGACCGAGTTAAAGATAGAAAAGGACAGGCTGCTTACAGATCATAGGCCGTTGTCATTTTTGAAAAAGATAGCGGAATTCAGGCCGGATATCATTTTTATCATTGACCACTTCAGGCATGAGAGATTAGAGTATATGGATGGACTTGACGAGATTGTATGGGTAAACTGGATACAGGATCCGCTAAACAATATCATGGATAAATCCATTCCGCCTAAGTTAGGACCAAGAGATGTTATTTTGAGCCATTATACCACATGGAAAGAATTCTGGGATGTGGGCTATGATGCCAGGCGGGTCATACAGGCTCCGGTTCCAGCAAATCAGAATCTGTATAAACGGTATGAGCTGACTCAGGAAGAAACAGAACTCTATGGCTGTGATTTGTGTTTTGTCTGTCATGGGAGTGATGTGCAGGGACATATAGAGGAAGTTTTAGAACAGTGTCCGGAAAAAGCAAGGGAACCGATTTCTGAAGTATACAAAGGATATTTTAATTTTGTTTATGAAACTGGCAGGTTTTTTTATAGCAAAATAGAATTCAGCCGTTATATCAGCGGAGTATTGGAACGGTGCTATGAAATTGTACTGTCGAGGGGGGGGGGTAGACTGGCTTGCAGAAGACATGTACAAACAGTATAATCAGAGGGTATACAGGCAGGTTTTAGTGGACTGGCTTTTGGATGCCGGTTTTAAGAAGATAAAGCTATGGGGAAAAGACTGGCAGAAGTACAGCAGGTATGCTGATTATGCGATGGGGGTGGCAGAAAACGGGGAAACACTATCAAAAATATATCAGTCGTCGAAAATAGTCGTCGGAAATAATGTGCACACAACAGCCGCTGCGCGGGCATGGGAAGCTATGCTGAGCGGGGCATTTTATATGAGTAATTATATACCTCCGGAAGAAGATGCTGTGGACATCAGAAAAATCATAAAAGCTAATGAAGAACTGGTTATGTTTTATGACAAAGAAGATTTTCTCCAGAAAACAGAATACTATCTGACTCATGAAAAAGAGCGGCAGAAAATGATAGAAATTGGCCGCAGAGCAGCGCTGGAGAGAATGACGTATGATAGTCTGATGAACAGGGTAATGGAAGAAATTCCTAAAGTACTGGAAAACTGCCGGGGGGGGGGAAGTCTTGAAAAATAATATAAACATGGATTCTCATAAATTAATATATCATCCTGAAAGAGTCTGCCAGTGGCAGAGGGGAGAGAACATTTATCCTATAGAAATCGAAATATCACCTAGCGGCGCATGTAATCACAGATGTGTATTTTGTGCAGTTGATTATATTGGGTATGAAGCCAATTTTTTAGATAAAGACGTTATTTTAAAAAACATTAGAATATTAAAGGATAGAGGACTCAAAAGCGTAGTCTGCTCTGGCGAAGGAGAACCCTTGCTGAATCAGAACATGCCGGAAATTGCAGCCGGGATAAGAGCATGCGGTGCAGATGCAGCAATGAGCACAAACGGGGTACTGTTTACAAAAGACATGGCCCGGGACTGTCTGGATCAGTTTACATGGATTCGCTTCAGCATTGCAAGCCTGGAAGAAAAGTCATATTATAAAATTCAAAGAGCAAACAAGAATGATTTTGAAAAAATGAAACAGAACCTGGCGGATGCGGTAGCAGTTAAAAAATCATGTCATGCAAAAACAACGTTAGGGGTTCAGTGTCTGCTTATGCCGGATAATATGCATCAGATTATGGATATGGCAAAAGAACTGAAGCATATAGGCGTGGATTATTTTACAGTAAAACCGTATTCCCAGCATCTGCATAGCAAAAACAAAATGGAAATTGATTACGGGCAGATGCTGGATCTGGAAAATGAGCTGCAGCAGTTTAATTCAGAAGACTTTTCCGTTTATTTCCGGGCGAATGCGATGCGGAACATGCATAAAGAAAAACAGTATAGAGAATGTTACGGCATGTCTTTTATGACGCATATAGATGCAAAGGGGAATGTATGGCCCTGTGTTGCGCATATTGGAAATCCTGATTACTGCTTTGGAAATATTTATGAGAATACCATTGATGAGATATGGGAAGGATCTCGCAGGCAGTCAGTTATAAATGCACTGAAATGCCAGGATATTAATAAGGTATGCCGGGAAGCGTGCCGTTTAGATGCAATCAATAATTATCTGAATGAATTGAAGCATCCGGGAGAGCATGTCAATTTTATTTAAAATCATAGAAAGGCCATGGATGCTATGCGTAATATTCAGCGTTTGCAAAGGCCGGATAATGGTTAAGAGGATATTCGGTATTTAATTACGGATGAAATGCCCAGTATAAGCGGAGGGGAATGAGGTATGGATCATCAGTTAGAAAGTGTGCTGGATTTATGCAAAAAATTATATGATAGAAGGTGCTACCGGGAAGCATGGGAGGGGTTCAGAGAAGCTTACCAGTATACACAGGATAAGGCAGTAGCTGAATTACTGCTGGAATATTATTATAATCCGAATAAAGATATCTATCAGAAAAGATATATGGAAAATAAACGTGATCTGGCTGCTGGCAGCAATGTATACAGCCCAGAGTTAAAAAGAAACCCGGAATGCGATGAATGTGAAGAATTTGTTTTATGGGAAGACGAGAATGGGCTGTATTATCTGAAAGGAAAAGAACTCAGGCAGCTGCGAACAGTCAGGGTCCCTGCAGATACAGTAGAATACATTATGTATGCAAATATTCGTCCGGAATATCTTCCTGCTAGCAGTAAATGTCCGTTTGCTTTATATTATAGTTACGAGATATTAAATGTATATATGCAGATATCGGATTTTAAAGAGGCAGTACAAAAATGTGAGGTTTTATTGACTGAGGCGGGGCTGAAAGAGTATTTAGAACAAAATAAGAATATAAATGTGCAATCTGTTTACGGCATAGATGCTGAAAGTGCTATAAACTGGCTAAATGAAGCCAAAAAGCAGGATCTATATATGGAAACCAGGAAAACATACGGCAGTCTCTACAGCGGTTATATATTTTATGTTATCCGCATAGGAGCGATAACTTCATCTCTGGGTCCTATGATGCTATGGGTATTAAAACAATTGAATATCATGGAGGAAAAAGGAGCTGGATATATACCAGTTATTGATTTTTCATATTTTTTGAATGGATTTTTAGAGACAGATGAGCTGGAAAAGATTAATCCATGGGAGTATTATTTTGAACAGCCGACGCATTTCAGCCTTCAGGCTGCTT
>CAJTVR010000015.1:0-19471 GCA_910580075.1 uncultured Eubacterium sp.
ATGAAAGTCTGGACTAATACAGAAATGGGGCAGACGTGGGAGGAAGACGGGGAAACCATAGAAGATGATGTGCTGCTGAGCCGCAGGGAAACATACGGCTGTGAAGTGCCGGAAGACGTTATGTACCTGACAGCGGGAGTGGACACACAGGACGACAGATTTGAAATTGACGTTGTGGGCTGGGGACCGGAGTATGAAAACTGGGGGATAAAATATGCAGTGATATACGGGGACAACAGCAGCATAGATAACCAGGTGTGGAAAGATTTAGACACATTTCTGTCACAGACATTTGAAAAAGAAGACGGAACAAAGCTGAAAATTATATGTACATGCATAGACAGCGGAGGGCATAGAACAAACCAGGTATATAAATTCTGCAAAGCAAGGTTCAGCAGGAACATATTTGCAATAAGGGGTTCAAACAACAGCGCAGCGGCGTATATCCAAAAGCCGAAAAATGGGAACCGCGAAAAGGCGTATGTTTTTGAAATCGGAGTTGATACGGGAAAAAGCTGGCTTATGGACAGGCTGAAATTAGAAAAGCCGGGTCCGGGGTACTGCCATTTTCCGCTGGATGGAAAGGGGTATGATGAAAAATATTTTAAAGGGCTTACTTCCGAAAAGAAAGTAATGCGCTACAAAATGGGAAAAGCGTATTTTGCGTGGGAATTAAAGGACAGAGGGCAGCACAAAAGAAATGAAGCGTTAGACTGCCGGAATTATGCAACGGCGGCTATCGAAATAACAAATCTGCCTCTGAAAAAGCCGGGGGAAAACAGGCAGCAGGCAGCAGGCGGCAGGAAAAAGAAAAAAAGAGGGCAGAGAAGCAAAGGGGGTGTTATCTGATGGCAGGAATCACACTGGAAACAGCGCAGAAGCATTTAGACGCATGGCTGGAAGCAGAACTGGCCGTGACAGCAGGCCAGAGCTACACAATAGGCAGCCGGGCGCTGACAAGGGCAAACCTGACAGAAATCAGGAACGCGATAGATTACTGGAATAAAAAAGTCATTGTTCTTGATAACGCGAAAAAAGCAGGAGGCAGGAACAGGGTGCGGCGGGCTGTGCCGAGGGATTTGTAAAAAATTGTAGAAATCGAAGGAATTATATGGTATGATTTAAAGGCTGTCGAACCTCCAGCAGAAAGGGGGTGGCATTATGGCACAAATACTTACTGCGTTAATTATTTCCGTTGTGGCAAATGTAGTTAGTCATTTCATTTGCAAATGGCTGGACGGAAAGGAAAGGCAGCATCAGCCTGAACAGAATAGCTCACTGTGAAGAGCAAAAACCCCGGAGTGGCCTCTCCGGGGTTTTCATTTTGCCTTATGGCACACTTACCGCGTTTTTTAATAATTAAAACACAATTGTTTCTTCATAGACTTTCGTCTGAAAGCATTATAGCATAGGCAGTTTCAGATTGCAATATTCCTGATAAATTTTTCAAAAAGGTATTGACAGTTTGTGGCTACGAAATTCAGTATGAACAGAGAAATAAAAAATAGAGATTGCGCCGTCTGGAAAACTAAGCAACCTCTATTTTGATACCAAGAAGCCAAAGCAACTTGATAGAATCATCATATCAAAAAAACTGGCTTCTTTCAAGTGATTTTGAAAGGGAGAATTATATGGAAAAACAGATTGAGCAAACACTGGACAGTCGGGAAGTAGCTGAAATGGTGGAGAAAAATCATAAAGACTTAATGAGGGATATTAAAAGATATATAAAACAAATGAGCGAAGCAAATACAAAGTGCGAAGCCGAGCGCAATCTTGCTCCGGGCGATTTTTTTAGGGAAGATATTTACAAAGATGCTAATAATCAAGAACGTCCTTGCTACTGCATCACAAAGAAAGGCTGCGAGTTCATAGCGCATAAGCTGACAGGTACAAAAGGGACGGCATTCACGGCAAGGTATATAAACCGCTTTCACGAAATGGAGGATATCATCACAGCAGATTATGCAGCAGTACAGGTACAGGGGAGCAGGGAACTTGAGGAACTTTGCGCAGCAGTGCAGGCGCAGGGAAAAATACTGGACAATATCAGCCGTAGGCTGGCAGGCAGTACGCTGATCGGGATTGGAAGCAGGAATGAACAGGATATGTACAAAGTGGAGATTGTACGGATGGTTGAATCTATGCAGGACAGGGATGCACTGTGCAAGGTATATACATTTACAAAATATGTACCGAAAAAAGTACAAAATTAACAAAAGATTTCCTTGCATTTCCCGAAAATGCAATTTATTTCCTTTTTCTTCAAGGGAAACAATGATATTATATAAACTGGAAAAATTAAAAGAAAGCAGAAAGGCACCTGGAAAAGGTGCTTTTTTCATGCAATAAAACAGGTAGGAGGTGAGATTTTGAACGGTATTGCAAGGGCGATCGATGGAATAATTGCGACAGTAGCCCCGCAATTTGCCCTGAAACGGGCAGGTGCAAGACAAAAAATGCAGATATTAAACAGCGGTTACGGTAATTACGGTGCAAATGTAACAAAAAAATCACTGCTGGGATGGAATTATGCAGGCGGGAGCTGGCGGGAAGATATAAACGAGAACCTGCCGACGCTGCGTCAGAGAAGCCGGGACATATATATGGGAGTCCCGATAGGCAGGGCGGCAGTGAATACCATGCGCACGAATGTTGTGGGGCGGGGGCTTATGCCAAAACCAACGATTGACGCAGATGTGCTGAAAATTTCACCGGAAAAAGCAAAGGAGCTGGAACGGAAAATATCAAGGGAGTGGGAGCTGTGGGCGGAAAGCGCAGATTGTGATATGGCAAGGCTTGACAATTTCTATGAGCTTCAGCAGCTGGCTTTTTTGAACTGGCTTGCTTCCGGGGACACACTTGCGCTTCTTCCAGTGAAGCCGCGGAAAAACCAGCCATATGATTTGCGTGTGCAGCTTATAGAAGCAGACAGGCTTACAAGCCCGGATAATTTCGATACATTTGACAATCGAATTGTGGGCGGCGTTGAGGTGGATGCGGACGGGGAAGTGATAGCATATCATTTTTCAAAGCACCACCCGCTTTCATACGCGAATGAGCGTATGGAATGGCAGAGGGTGGAAGCATACGGGAAGCGGACAGGACGCAGAAACGTCCTGCATTTGATGTGCAGGGAGCGTATAGACCAGCGCAGGGGTGTTCCGTTCCTTGCTCCTGTTATAGAAGCGCTGAAGCAGCTGGGACGGTATACGGATGCTGAACTGGTTGCTGCGGTTGTGTCTGGACTGTTTACAGTTTTCATCGAAAAGAAAAACGATGGGGATGGAGAGCCGGTAGGGTCCGGTATTCCGGAAGAAGAACAGATAGACGCAGAAGATGAAACAAGCATTGAACTTTCTGCAGGCTCAGTCATTGACCTGGCAGAGGGAGAAACAGCAAATGCGATAAATCCCGGAAGGCCGAACAAAAATTTTACGGGATTTGTGGAAGCTGTCTGCCAGCAGATAGGAGCAGCGTTAGAAATACCGTATGAACTGCTGATGAAACATTTTACTGCAAGCTATTCAGCAAGCCGGGGCGCACTGGAAGAAGCGTGGAAAATGTTCAAAATGTATCGGACATGGCTTGCAAATGACTTTTGCCAGCCTATCTATGAGGAATGGCTTGCGGAAGCAGTGGCGAAAGGCAGGATAAAAGCACCCGGCTTTTTCGCTGACCCGCTGCGGCACAAGGCATACTGCAGGGCGGCATGGAACGGACCGGCAAGGGGGCTTTTGAACCCGGTGCAGGAAGTAAATGCAGCAGTATTAAAAGTCGAGAACGGCTTTTCTACACGAAGCACGGAGACAATGGAAATGGCTGGCGGGGACTTTTACAGCAACTGTGAACAGCTGAAAAACGAAGAAAAAACATTGAAAGAGGTGAAAAAAATTGCAGACAGCACAGAAAAAGAGAAGAAACAGCAGGAAGCAGTACCAGTGCAGCCAGTACAGCCCGGAAAGCAGGAGCAGCAGGAACAGGACGTGCCAGAACAGCATGGGGCAGGAAAACAGCAGGAAGACGGGGAACAAACCGCAGGGGGAGCAGAAAAATAAATTTTGGGACTTCATACCAGCAACGGCAGCAAAACCCCCGGAACTGCTTTTATACGGGGCAATCAGCAGCAGTCAAAGCTGGTGGGAAGACCGTGTGACACCGGGGCAGTTCAACAAAGAGCTTGCAGCACTGGGGGAAGATGTGCCGGAAATCATTGTGAGGATAAACAGCCCTGGCGGTGATGTATTTGCGGCAAATGCAATCTATACAAGGCTGAAAGACCACCCGGCAGATATTACGGTGAAGATAGACGGCTGGGCGGCTTCTGCAGCCACAATAATTGCAATGGCGGGCGATACAGTCAAGATTGCAAAAAACGGCGTTTTCATGATTCATGACCCGGCAATGACGGTGCGGGACACGTTCAAAGCAGAGGACTTCACGAAACTGGCAGAGGAATTGAAAGTGATAAAACAATCTATCGTGAACACTTATGCCATGAAGACCGGGAGGACAGAGCAAGAAATTTCCGGTTTTATGACGGAAGAAAGCTGGTGGACTGGCGATGCTGCTGTGGAGAATGGCTTTTGTGATGAATTGCTGTTTGAGGAAAGCAAAACAGTAGTGGAGAACGAAAACAGGATTGTTGTAAATTCCGTGCCGTTTGACATTACAAATTTTTCCGCAATACCAAAAGCAATCCTGAACAGCATCGCAGGAAGGGGCAGCTTTCAAACAGACAGAAGGGAGCCGGAAAATAAACCAAAAAGGGAGGAAAGGACGATGGAACCAAAAGACATTAAAACAGTTGATGAGCTGAAAGCGGCATACCCGGACTTGACGGCGGCAATCGAAAACAGTGCCACGGAAAAAGAGAGAAGCCGCATAAAAGAACTGCAGGCGGCAGCAGTAGGCGGTTTTGAAGATATTGTGAATGAAGCAATGTTCGGCAAACCTGTTTCTGCCGGGGAAATGGCACTGAAAATCCTTATGAAGCAGAAAGAGCAGGGAGGGCAGTACATGAGGGACCGTGCGGCAGACGTAACGGACAGCAACGTGAACGGCGTGGGTGCAGGAGCAGGAGAAACTGGCGGCGAAGCGGAAGACCCGTACAATGCAGCCATTGACAGGCTTTTCCCTGACACGAAATAAGACAAGGAAGGAAAGAAAATGTACGAAATTAATACACACAGGCATGAGCCGAAAAATTTCTTTGCAGGGGACTTCCCGACACTGACGGAAACAGGAATTGCAGGGGCGGCACTGGAAGAATGTATGCCCGTTGCAAAGAACGCTGACGGGAAAATTATCCCGGTAACAGCCCCGGCAGAGGGGGCGGCACTGGACGTTGTGGGGATTACGGCAGCGGCAGCAGAAGCGGAAGAACCAGCAGTATACTACATGACAGGGGAGTTCTTTGCAGAAGCACTTGTGCTTCCTGACGGCGTGGAAATGGAAGCGTTAAAGGACGCTTTCAGAAAAATTTCAATCTTTTTGAGATAAAGGGAGGAAAGAAACATGGCAAACGAAGTTAGCATTTATGACCCACGGACTATGGGGCGGGTAGTGACAAAGCTGCCGCCTGTACATACATTCTTCCGCAGCACGTTCTTCAGGAATGAGGAAACATTTGTAACAAAGGAAGTTGACGTGGACTTTGTGAAAGGGTCAAGAAAAGTTGCACCATATGTACACCCGGTTATAGGCGGGAAGACCGTACCGAATGAGGGTTACGAAACAAAGAGATACAAGCCGCCGCTTGTTGCACCTGACACGATAACAACAATAGACGATTTACTGAACCGCCAGCCGGGTGAAAGCATTGTATCAGGCAGGACACCTGCGGAACGTGCGGTGCTGAAAATGTCAAGTGACTTCCAGAAGTTGAAGGATATGATTGCAAGGCGTGAAGAATTGATGTGCGCCCAGTCGATTATAGGCGGCAGGATACCGATTATCGGGGAGGGATTGGACGAAGTTATTGACTTTGGCTTTACGAACAAAGAAACAGTATCGGAAGCGGCAAAGAAATGGTCAAATGCAAAGTCTGACAAAATAGCAGATTTGGAACACTGGCATAAGCATGTACAGCAGCGCGGCTTTACAAACTGCGATATGTGCATTATGGCAGATGATGTGGCAACGGCTTTCGTCAATGATGAAAAAGTAAAGCAAATGCTTGACGTGAAGAATTACAATCTTGCAGTTATACAGCCAAAACAACTGCCGGACGGCGTAACATATATCGGGACATACCACAAGCTGGGGCTTGATATTTACACGTATAACGAATGGTATCTTGATGACTGGACAGACCCGGACCCGAAAAAGGCACAGGAAAAGCCTATGGTTCCGGACGGCACATTGATTTTGATAAGCAGCAAAGCAAACTATTCCATGTATTACGGAGCAATCACGCTTGTAGACCCGATTACAGGAAAATTTCGCACGGTAGAGGGAAAATATGTGCCGGATATGTGGGCAAAAAGAAAGCCTGCAAGACGGTTCCTGCAATTACAGTCTGCGCCGCTTTCCGTGCCGCATGATGTAGATAGCTGGTTTGTTGCAGAGGTAATGTAATGGACTTCAAGACGCAAATTCTGAAAGATTTGAAAGTGTTTCACAACCCCGGAGAATTTGCAACAATGACAAGAATCTGGTATGGTGACAGCTGCTACACAGTCCCGATAGTGATTGACCATGAAGCGGTAAAAGACAGAAAAACGCTTGTGAATGACCATGCAGAGGGGATAAACCTTGCAGAAGCACTTGTGTATGTATCTTTTGATGATTTGGGTTTTATGCCGGAAAAAGGATGCAATATCGAGATTGAGGAAGCAGGGGTGGTCAAATTGTACGAAATCATAAAAGCAGATTATGAAGACGGGGAAATTGTGCTGGAATTGGAGGCGTTTATGGAATGATTGAAATTTCAGAAGAAACCATTGACAGGGTAGAACAGATACTTGCCGGGGTTCCAAGAGGGGCACAAAGAGCTGTAACAAATGCAATAAACAGGGCGTTAAGCAGCACGAAAACACAGGCTTTTAGAAAAGCCAGACAGGTATATGCTGTTAAACAGGGAGATTTATCTGGAGCAACAGTGACAAGAGTGCAGAGGGCAAGCACAGGCGGCGTTGCAGGATATATCTCATTTTCCGGCGTGAAACTGCCGTTGTATAAATTTAATGTTTCGCCAGATGTGCCATTGAAAAGCAAATACGTAAAGGCGGGATTAAAAAAGGGAAGCTGGACGTTATTTCAGGACGCATTTATCGCACAGATGGACAGCGGGCATATAGGCATGTTTGAAAGGGAAACAAGCAAAAGGCTTCCAATAACACAGATTATGGGGCTTTCTGGCGCACAGATGATAGGAAACAGGGAAATTATAGAAGATTTGTCAAGGGAAGCGCAGAAAAAGGTAAATGAAAGGCTTGAACACGAAATAGACCGCTTGCTGAATGGTTACGGAGGTTAGGGAATGACACCAGTAATTTTATTAGACAATCTGGAAGAATTTGTGAAAGAAAAGACAAAAGACATAAAACTGCAGAAAAGGGTACGGAAGCCGGAGCAGGACCAGGAAAAAGAACGGGCAGCAGATGTATATAAAATGCGTCTTCCGAAAAAAGAAGACCAGACGGAAAAGGTGCCGTATATCCTGCTGCAGTTCCTGACAGGAAAAGACGGGGAAGTACAGGAGGGAAGCAGCTGCCAGATACGCATTGTGGTTGCGGCATATGCGGAAAATGACAGCATGGGCGCATATGACGTGCTAAACGTGATTTTACGTATCAGGAGCGAACTGCAGAAAGCAGGGATTATCGGTGGATATTTTGCGCTGAAAAAGCCGCTTGAATACCTTGTGTACCCGGACAGCACACAGCCCTATTTTTTAGGGGAAATGATTACAAACTGGTCAATGCCAGAAATCAAAAGGGAGGTTGAAGCTGTATGGCAGTAAAGAAAAAGGCGGAAGAAGCAGCAAACGCCACAGGAGCCGCAGAAACGGACAAAGAGGAAAAAACGGTAAATAATATGGCTGGACAGGAAAAAGCCGGAAATGGGGCAGATAGTGAAGTCACAGGCACAAATGAAACGGGACCGGAAGCAGAAGCTGCGGAGAAAGAAGAAGTGGTGAAGCTGGCGTATATCGGACCGACATTGCCCGCTGGACAGTTAAAGTGCAATAAAATATTTATAGGAACGGAAACTGAAATCAGGAAAGAACTGGAAGCGGTTCTGGAAAAGTACCCGCTTGTGGAGAAAATGCTTGTCCCGGCAGGCCAGATGGGAGAAAAGAAAGACAAAGCAAAGACTGCAGGAAATATCCTGCATAAATATTATGCGGACCTTGTTTCAAGTGTTGCGGGAAATGCGGCAAAGGAGGGATAAAAGATGGCAGGTCAGATAACACACGGCGTACAGACCGGGAAGCTGACAACCAGCATTTCAACCCCGAATGTAGCGTCAAGCGGCGTGATATTTGCAGTAGGGACAGCACCCGTGCAGATGGTAGAGGGCGGAAAGATAAATGAAGTAGTGATGGCGAACAATTACGCAGAAGCGGTGTAGAAGCTGGGCTATTCTGATGATTGGAAAAAATACAGCTTGTGTGAAGTTATATACACGGCGTTCCAGCTTTACACAACTTCACCCATTTTTCTTGTCAACGTGCTTGACCCTGCAAAACAAAAGACCAAGAAGACACTGGCAACGGAGGTTGTGGAAAATCAGGTAAAATTACCGATTGAAGCCATTGCTGGGAGCGTAAAGGTGAATGGGCTGGAAGCAGGGACGGACTTTGAAACATTCTATGATGATGATAACTGCATTGTGGAATTTCTTTCCGACACAACAGGAGAAGTGGAGCTGGAATACAACGAAGTAGACCCGGCACAGATTGACAAAGATGATATTATAGGCGGTTTCAGCGTGACAACGAAAAAGTCAACGGGGCTGGAACTGATAGACAGCGTTTTTCCACGGTTCACAGAAATACCAGATTTGATTTTGTGTCCGAATTGGTCACATGACAGTGAAGTTGCAGCGGTAATGTCTGCAAAGGCAGAAAACATAAACGGATTGTTTGAAGCTGATGTAATTCTGGATATGGACACAACAGAAGCAGGGGTAACGTATTATTCAGACGCTATTGCGTGGAAGAAAAAGAAGAATTTTTCAAAACCGAATGAACTTGTATGCTTCCCGAAACTGGCACTGGGGGACAGACATTTCAACTTTTCCACACAGCTTGCGGGATTGATTGCGAAAGTAGACAATACAGAAGCGTGGGGCGGCGGTACGCCGTGTGAAAGTGCGTCAAACAAGTCATTGCAGGCTGACAGAATGATACTGGCTGACGGGACGGAAGTTGCACTTGACTTGCAGCAGGCAAACTATTTGAATGACAACGGAATTATTACAGGGTTGAATTTCTACAACGGTTTTGTGAGCTGGGGGGACTGGACAGCGTGCTTTCCGGGGAACACTGACCCGGTAGACTATTTTTATTGCATTTCCCGTATGTTCAAGTGGGTTGCAAAGACAGTGACGCTTTCTTACTGGAATTACGTTGACCGCAAGCTGAACCGCAGATTGATTGACGCTATCTTGCAGGGCGTAAATGACTGGCTGAACAGCCTGACGGCAGAAGAAAGGATACTGGGCGGGCGTGTGGAATTTAGGGAAGAAGAAAACAGCAAAACAGCACTGATGGCAGGACACGCAAAGTTCCATATCTATCTTACGCCGCCAAGCCCGTTGTGCCTGCTGGAATATGTGCTTGAATATGATGTGTCGTATCTTTCAAGCCTGATGGCGGGATAAAGGAGGGATAAACAATGCCAAGAGTTGACGAACTTGTTGTAAATTTTGCGATATATGAAGACGCAGTGGAGTATCTGGGAATGGCAGAAGTGGAGCTGCCGGAAATAGCAGCACTGACAGAGGAAATCACAGGTGCGGGGGTTGCCGGAAATGTGGAAGCGGTTGTGATAGGGCATTTTGAAGCAATGACACTGAAGCTGAATTTCCGAACCGTGACGGACGCTACAATCAGGCTGAATGAACCACGAATACATATGATTGATTTGAGGGCGGCGCAGCAGAGTGAGAACACGGCAACGAAAAAAATAGACATAGACGGCATGAAGTACATCATGAGAGTAAGACCAAAGAAACTTGCACCCGGAAAAGTGGGGGTTGCAACAACTGCAGACGCTTCCGGGGAATATGCAATCACGTACTATGCAATCTATAAAAACGGGGTCAAGAAAGTAGAGATTGACCAGTTGAACTTTATTTATTACGTTGATGGCGTGGACTATCTTGCTGATGTGAGAGCTGCACTTGGAAAATAAATGAAAAATAAAAAGCAGCCGTAAAGGTTGCTTTTTTGATACAAAAAATTAAGGAGGATATGGACATGGAAAAAGTAGAAAATATAGAAGTTACAGAGGAAATGAAGCAGCAGGAAGCGGAAATGCTGGGGGAAGAAACAGAGAGACAGCAGGAGGAAGCAAGGGAGCTGGCAGAAGCGCAGCGGACTGGCGTTGTAGATATGTCTGACAAAAAGGCAGAGAAAGAAAAGAAAAACCAGAACTACACGCACACTTTCGGTAAACCAGTAGAAATTTTAGGTAAAAAGTATAAAACGCTTACATTCAGATTTGAAGATTTAACGGGGGCTGACATTGAAGCGGTAGAACAGGAAATGCAGGACATGGGAAAATATGCGCTTTCCCCTGAAATTTCATCTATATTCCAGAGCATGCTTGCGGCAAGGGCGGCAAGAGTGGGGTCT
Organism: uncultured Eubacterium sp.; assembly: GCA_910580075.1. GTDB lineage: Bacteria > Bacillota > Clostridia > Lachnospirales > Lachnospiraceae > Eubacterium_J. Next base: position 10,808 of record CAJTVR010000015.1, read on the forward strand.
GATGAAATCAGGCGTTTGCCCGTTGCAGATTACATGAAAATCAAAAACAAGGCAAGGGATTTTTTAACAGGTATGGGCTACTAAAACAGGAGAAGCCCGCAAACTTCATACGGAAACAGGTGTATAGAATGTCAAGAGCGTCAAATACACCCGTCTATTATTTTATGCAGCTTCCTATCAGGAACCTTTACAAGTGGATTAGAAGCGCCAGTGAAGTAGAGGAAGAAGACAAAAAAGAGAGGGACCGCAAAAAATAGAGGGAGGTGGGGCGATTGGCAGGGTCACAAAAGGAGTTTGAACTGCTTTTCAGGCTGAAAGCGTCACTGGGCAGCAATTTCAACAGCACTTTCAAAGGTGCGATTGAACAGCAGAAAAAGTTACAGGACAGCTTGAAAAACGTAAATTCCTTACAGGGAAAAGTTGACGGTTATAACAAGGCTTCAAATGCAATAAGCCAGCAGAATGAAAAGCTGGCAAGGCTGCAAACGGAACACCAAAAGACTGCGCAGAAGATACAGACGCACCAGCAGAACGCAGAAAGGCTGCGTGCAAAGATTGAGGAAACCGGGGACGCAACCGGGGAACTGACAGCGCAGCTTGTGAGGGAAGAAAACGAAGTCCAGAAAAATACCGAAAAGCTGAAAAGAAACGAAAGCCAGATACAACGGACCCGTGCCAGTATAGAACAACAGGAACAGCAGCTTGAAAGCATGAGTGATGAACTGCGGGAAGCGGGCGTGAACACTGACAATCTGGAAGAAGCAAACGGCAGGCTGCAGAGGTCATATGAACGGCTGCAAAATTCCCGGCAGACTATACAAAGGCTGAATCAGGCACAACAAAATATAAACAAAAGCATTTCCCATACAAAGACACAGCTTGCCGGGACAGCAGGGGTTATGGCGGCGGCGGGAGCCGCAATCTATAACGGACCAGTAAAAAAGGCGGCAGAGTTCCAAGAGCAGATGTCAACAGTAAAATCCCTTATGGGTGAGGTTGGAAAAGACGAACTGCCAGCCATAACAAAAACCGCTGATGCAATGGGGCTGAAATTCAAGGAGGGTTCAAACGAATCCGAAACCGCAATGAACATTTTGGCTGCAAAAGCAAAAGACATGGGCGCAACAACGAAATTTACGGCAAAAGAAGCCGGGGACGCTATGGAGTTTATGGCGGTTGCCGGATGGAACGCACAGGAAGTACTTGGTGGTGTTGTAGGTATCATGAATCTTGCTGCTGCGGGCGGCACTGAATTAGGTCAGACATCCGATATTGTGACTGACAGCATAGAAAACTTTGGACTGACAGCGGCTGACGCCTCGCATTTTGCAGATATAATGGCACAGACAATGCGGAAGTCTAACACGGACCTTTTAAAACTTGGAGAAAGTTACAAATACGTTTCCCCGGTAGCTAAAGCAATGGGCTACAGCGTAGAAGATATAAACGTTGCTTTAGGGCTGATGGCAAACAGCGGCATAAAGGCTTCTTCCGGGGGTACGGCGTTAAGGACACTTCTGACAAATATGGCAAAACCAACAGACAACATGGCGGCTGCAATGGCTGATTTAGGAGTTTCCCTGGATGACGGAAACGGAAACATGAAATCATTCCATGATGTCATGCTGGATTTGCGAAAAGGGTTTGGTTCGTTAAAAATACCGGAAGAAGAATTTCAGGAAAGGCTGCTAAGCCTGAACGGGGCGTTAGAGAGCGGAAACATAACACAGAAAAAATACGACAAAGCCATAATGGGGCTTATGGACAAAGCCTATGGAGCCGAGGGCGCGATAAAAGCGCAGACTGCAGCAACGCTGGCTGGAAAAGAGGGAATGTCTGGACTGCTTGCGATTGTTAATGCTTCTGATGAAACGTTTAATCAGCTGACATATGACATAAACAACGCAAAAGGTGCGGCAGAGGAAATGGCTGGGACGAAGCTGGAAAACTTCAACGGCCAGATTACGCTTCTGCAGTCCGCATGGGACGCATTGCAGGTAGAACTTGGAGAAATGGTGCTGCCAATGCTTGCTAAAGCAGCAAAGGGAATAACAGACGTAATAGGAAAAGTAACAGATTTTGTGCGGGCAAACCCGGAAGTGGTCAAAACAGTAGCTAAAGCAGCCGCAGGGTTCGGGGCGTTCCGTGTGGCAATGCTGTCATTGAAACTGGCAGGTTTAATCGGCGCAAAAGGCATAGTGCAGATTCTTATGAACCTGCTTGGGCTGCGTATAGGTTTTCTGGAAAGCGCGGCAGCAGGAAACAGGTTTGCGGCAAAGCTGCTGGGGCTGGGTGCGAAACTGGCAGGCTTTGGGACAGAAATAAAAGGCATAGGGACTGGCGTGCTGGCTTTTATGGGAAAAATAGCAGGTGCTTTGCTGGGGCCGTTTTTGCGTCCTTTTGCAGTGATTGGTGCGAAGTTGGGGACGTTATCTGCACCGATTGGAAGCCTGCTGAAAACGGCACTGGGACCGCTGGGCGGCATTGCAGGAAAGTTCCTGCCGATAATCGGGGTCATTACAACAATCATTGCAGTAGTACAGATACTGCGGAAAAACTTTGATAAAGTCCGTGAAGCAGTAGGGAACATCTTTGGAGAAAAAGGGCTTGAAATCTTTGACAAAATCGTTGCTGTCATAACGAATGTCGGGGAAAAAATAAAAGGCGTTTTTTCTGATGGGAACATAGGCGCAGCACGGGACAAAATAAATGAAATCTTTGGGGAAAAAGGCGTTGCGGTTTTTGATACATTTGCAGGCGTTTTCCAAAAGATTGTAACAGCAGCGGGTCAGTTTGTAGACTTTGTAACAACACATATCGTTCCGGTTGTAGAGCAGGTATTTAATGTACTGATAACAAGCGTTATTCCGGGAATCATTAGCGGCATACAGGCAGCAGCCCCGGTGGTAATGCAGATTTTTCAGGCAATGGCAGACTTTATAGCGGGAATTATCCCGGTTATCGGAAGTTTTGCAGCAGGGCTGATGCCTGTTATCAGCCAGATTATATCGTTTATACAGACAAATGTGCTGCCGGTTATAGGAAGTGTTTTTAACTTTATTGTATCAGCGGTACTCCCGGCAATCGCAAGCGGCGTACAGCAGTTAGGTTCAATCATAACAACGGTTCTTTCGGCAGTGGTTCCAGTAGTGCAGACAGTTTTTACTGCGATATGGGGGATTATACAGCCAATAATGCAGATGATACTGCAGGTGGTGCAGGCGGTACTTCCAGCAGTACAGGCAGTATTCCAGAGCGTATTTAGCGCACTGGGCGGCATTGTTTCGGCATTCCAGCAGGTATTGTCCGGGATAATACAATTTATAACGGGAGTTTTCACCGGGAACTGGTCTGCGGCATGGAACGGCATAAAATCTATTTTCAGCGGCATATGGGAGGGTATAAAATCCATAGCTACAGGCGTAATAAATACAATTTCTTCCGCAGTAAATGGCGTAGTGAGCGGAATCAGCAAGGTTAAGGAAAGCATAGGAGGTGTTGGCGGGAAAATTGCAAAAACACTGCACATTCCTGGATTTGCAAAGGGTTCAAAAAATACGCCTGACACATTCATTGCCGGGGAAAACGGACCGGAGCTGATAACAAATGCACCGGGACGGACGGTATACACCGCACAGCAGACGCAGGGCATACTGAAAGCGCAAAATCTGGCAGGAAGCACAGCGGCAGCAGTGCAGGCGGCGAAAGTAACTAACATAACAAACAACAATGCCACGGAGAATGTGCCGGGCGTAAGTGCGCCGGAGCTAAGAAGCGGGGCCGGGCAGAGCAGCATAACAGTAACAATAAACAACAACCCAGTAATCAATGTTGACGGCGATAAGCCGGGAGATTTGGAAGAAAAGCTGGAGGAAAACAACAGACGCTTGCTGCAGCAGGTGAAAGACCTGCTTGACAAGCGGGATGATGATGAAAGGCGGTCTGTATATGCGTAATACTTATACAACAATATCAGGGGATATGTGGGACAAAATAGCATATGAACAGATGGGAAGCGTCCTGCATACCGACAAGCTGATAAGGGCAAATGCAGAATACGCCGCATTGTTCGTCTTGCCTGCCGGGATAGTCCTTGCTATCCCGGAGGTTGAAGACGAAGCAAACATGGAGCTGCCGCCGTGGAAAAGGGGGATTTTGTCATGAGCGATAAGAAGCTGGCAAGGCGTGTACAGTTGAAATTAAAATTTAAGGGCGTAGACGTGCCGCAAAATATAAACCTGCATTTGACGGGGGCAACCTACACGGACGAAGAAGAAGACAGCACGGACGATTTTCAGATAACATACGAAGACAGGGAAAACAAACTGCTGGGGGGCTGGCTGGAAGTCAAGCCGACAGTTTCAAGCAGCAAAAAGCAGGTGGAAAAGAAAGTCGAAGATGAAAAGACGGTCAATTATGTAGTAAAAAGGGGTGACACCCTATGGGCGATTGCTGAAAAATATTTAGGAAGCGGCACAAAATATACGCAGATAGCGCAGGAAAATAACATCAAAAACCCGAATCTGATATATCCGGGGCAGGTGTTCAAGATAACAACGGGCGGGAAAGTGTCCAGCACGGTAAAAGAAAAGGAAAGCAAAGACGGGAAAAAAGGCGGGGGAAGTTCAAGCAGTTCTGGCGGTTTTGGCGGTTCAAGCGGGGCAGAACCAAAACTGGTGTCTGCCGTACTGGTGCAAAAAAACTGGAATGATACGGGGAAAGACGTGACGCTGGACATGGGGACGTTTGAAATTGACAGTATTGATATGTCGGGACCGCCAGACAAAGTGACGGTGAAAAGCACTTCTATTCCGTACACGTCAAAATTGCGCATGGAAAAGAAAAACAAGGCGTGGGAAAAAATATCATTAAAGGGAATCGGGCAGGAAATAGCGGGGAAAAACGGGCTGAAACTGATGTATGAAGCAAGCGATAACCCAGCGTACAAGAGAAAAGAGCAGGTGCAGACTTCTGATATAAAATTTTTACAGAATCTGTGCCATGCGGCAGGCATGGCGTTAAAGGTTACGACATTGACAATCGTAATATATGACGCTGCCGAGTATGACAAAAAGCCAGCAGTGAAGACTTTCAAAAAAGGCAGCGGGGATATTATTTCATATAAACTGGGGACGAAGCTGACGGACACGGCATATACATCATGCCATGTTTCCTACACGGATCCGGACAGCAAAGAAACCATTGAATACACATACACCCCGGACAGCAGGACAGGGACGGGGCAGACACTTGAAGTAAATGAAAAAGTAAACAGCAAAGCGGAAGCAGTCAGGCTGGCAAAAAAACGGCTGCGGGAAAAGAACACACAGGAGTACACGGCAAGCCTGAAAGTAGCGGGTGATGTATCTCTTGTAGCTGGAATCACGGTAAAGCTGAAAGGCTTCCAGCAGTTCGACAGGAAATACAAGGTAACACAGGCGAAACACAATCTGCTTGACGGCTACACGGTTGACTTGTCATTAAAACAGGTATTGGAGGGGTACTAATGGCAGATATAACAGAGCTGAAAAATATTGTGCGTAAAGGGGTTGTGCAGAGTGTAGACAAAAAGAAAATGAAAGCCCGTGTGAAGTTCGGGGACAAAGGCGGCATCATATCCGGGGAGCTTCACATTTTGATACAGAAACGGCATATCATTCATGACACGGTGGAAGCATGGCTGGAAGATGAAGCGAACAGGATAAAAAAAGACGTGACGGACGTATCAATAAACGCTTCCTACCATGATGATGAAGTTGTGCGAGGCCCGTCCCCGTCCGTGCATAAAGCATGGCTGACATACTGGCTTCCAGAAGTGGGGGACATGGTTCTTTGCCTGATGATACCAGACGGGGACGGGGAGGGGTACATTTTAGGAGGTATAAAGTAAATGGCACAGATAGGAAGTTTCGGGGACCTGACTTTCAAAGTGTCTGACAAGTTCGTGCGGACGTTTGACGGCATGAGCTGGGACTTTTCCGCAAAGTACGCCACGCACGACAGGCATATAAAAGCAGACCTGATAGAGTACATGGGACCGGAGATTGAAACAATATCATTTTCAATGGTGCTTTCTGTATTTTTAGGGGTAACGCCGCTAAAGCAAATAAAGAAAATGAGGAAAATGATTAGAAAAGGATATGCAAGGCGGCTTGTAATAGGCGGCAAGGTATACGGGAATTACAAGTGGGTGATGGAGAAAGGAAGCGTTGAGCTGCAAAGGTTTGATAAAAAAGGGAACCTATGGGCGGCAAAAATCAAAGTGACGCTGAAAGAATATCCAAAGAGGTGATTTTTTATGGAAATTGTAAGAGGTGACGGGAAACTGCTGGAAAACATAGACCTTGCCCCGGCAAACGTATATCAGGAAGTATTGCAGAACGTAGCAATAATACTTGATACGGTGATGAAGTCCGCACCTATGCTGCGGGGGCTGGGACTGCCGGGGGAGCTTTTGAAAAGACCTATAAACGTGGTGAAAAATATGCTTGTGGCGTATATCTATGACCAGATAGACGAATACGAGCCACGGGCAATAATTGGCGGCGTGACATTTGAAATGCCTGACTATTCATACCCGTTGCAGGGGATATTGATACCAGTAGTAGAAATTGAGGGGGTGAGCGAAGATGAAGAATAGAGAATACCCCGATATACAGTTTCTTGAAACCGACACGGAAACCATAGAAAGTAATATGATTGCCTTGTATGAACTTTTTATGAGGGAAAGCGGCAGGAAAGACTATAAAATGCAGCCAGCGTCCCCGGAAAGGCTTTTTCTTTCATGGTGTGCGGCAATAGTCGTGCAGCAGAGGGTTTTAATTGATGAAGTGGCAAAAAAGAACGTACCACGGTACGCAGACGGGGAATATTTAGACAGCCTTGCAGAGCTTTTCAAAGATATTGAAAGGCTTCCGGCAAAGCCAGCGGTTACAGTCTTTCGGTGCTGCATATCAGAAGCGCAGAAACAAAGCGTGATAATACCTGCCGGGACCCGTATCAGTTTTGACGAACTTGTATTTGAAACAACGGAAGAATTGGAAATACCTGCCGGAAGTACGTATGGTGACGTGAACGGGCAGTGCCAGAGCGCAGGAACCGTGGGAAATGACCTTGCGGCAGGGCAGGTAAAAGAGATTGTGGACGTATACGACTATTATTTGAAAGTCGAGAACATAACGAAGACAAGCGGAGGGGCAGAGCAGGAGGAAGACAAAGAATATTATGAGCGAATGAGGGAAAGCATGGAGAGCTTTTCAACAGCAGGACCGGCAAACAGCTATATTTACCATGCAAAATCAGTGACGGCGGCAGTCGTGGACGTAGCGGCAACAACGCCGGAACCGGGTGTTGTTGATGTGCGTGTGCTTTTGCAGGGCGGGGAGCAGCCGCCAGAAGCGGTACTGCAGGAGATATACGACAAGTTAAATGCTGATGATGTGCGACCGCTGACAGATACGGTGATAGTATCTGCGCCGGAAGAAGACCCGTTTGAAATTGACCTGACTTTCTACATAGAGAGGAACACGCAGGCAAGCAGCAGCATTATTGAAAGAGAAACACGGGCGGCGGTAGAGGAATACATATCATGGCAGACCGGGAAAATGGGGCGGGATATAAACCCGTCTTATTTAGTGCAAAAAATCATGGAAGCAGGGGTGAAACGTGTGGAGGTTCGCAAGCCTGAATTTAGAATTGTGGAGGAAACACACGTTGCACGTATCATCCGGGAAACAATGCAGGTATTGAACGGGGGTGTTGAAGTTGGGTAAGGGAATAAGAAGCCCCGGCAGGGATATATACAGCGTGAACTTTGCGGACTATCTGCCGGAAACACTGAAACGGGACCCGAAAATGAAAGCACTTGCGGCAGCAGTTACAGAACAAATGCTGGGGGTAAGCGGGGAAATAGACAATGTGCTGATATATTCCAGAATTGACGAACTGCCGGAAGAACTGATTGACATACTTGCTTTTGATATGCACGTTGACTGGTACGATTATTCATACCCGCTTGCAGCAAAGAGGGACATTCTGAAAAACAGCGTAAAAGTCCATAAGAAAATGGGGACAAAATACGCAATAGAAAAAGGACTAAGCGGGCTATATCCGATTAGTGAAGTTGAAGAATGGTTTGAGTATGGGGGACAACCGCACCACTTCCATATTGTTTGTGATGTATCGTCAAACAGGATAACAGCAAGTTACAGGGAAATAGTAAATGCGGTAAAGATGTACAAACGGCTTTCAAGCTGGCTTGATGAAATAGTATACCAGTCACGCATTTACTGTACAATCATGACCCACACAGATTGCTTTATATATAAAAACCCGCTGACAAACAGACTATTGACTGGAACGTACCCGCAGAGAAACAGGAGGGGCGCACAGTCCGGGAGCTGCATTGTAGTAGGGACGGAAGCGGCGGGATTTATATTCTTGCAGCCGCTTACAGGAACAATTCCGGAACGCAATGTTGTATTCCGTCATTCTGACAGCCGCATTGACGTAGAAACGGCGTTGAAAGCAAACGGGTATAGAAATATACCAGCAGGGCAGAAAAACGCCGGAGAAGTGCCGCAGAGAAGCCGAAAAGGGGCAGCGGCAGAAACAGGCGTTGCAGTGGAAGACAGGGCGGCAGGTTTTCCATATTCCGTCCCGGAA
>CAJTVR010000015.1:19571-69801 GCA_910580075.1 uncultured Eubacterium sp.
AACAGGCGTTGCAGTGGAAGACAGGGCGGCAGGTTTTCCATATTCCGTCCCGGAAGCAGGAACCGTCCCGGACAGGAACCGCAGGGGGAAGACGGGAGGGGAAACAGTTGTGGTGGAAGATGGTGCAGAAGATTTCACGTTTTTCATGCCGCAGGCAGGGACCGTCCCGGAACGCAATGTTGTATTGCGCAATTCTGCAACGCAGATTGACGCAGAAACGGCGTTAAATGCGTTAGGGTATAGAAATATACCAGCAGGGCAGAAAAACGCCGGAGAAACGCCACAGAGGAACGCAGAGGGGCAGCAGGCAGAGGGTGGGACCATAGGGGGAGAAGTGCAGACGGCAGTTTTTCAGCACAAAACAACTCTTTGTGGGAATAAGCGGAAGCTATGAAGGGGGGGGTGAACAATCATGCTGACACCACAGGCAATAGAAGATTTCAAAGACTTTCTGGACACTATCATTGCATATGCACAAGTGACAGTGAACGGGAAGACAGAGAGAGTCCGAATACACCGCAGGGAACGTCTGAAAGATGGCAGAGTTGCGGTGTATATCAATATTACGCCGGAACTTCAAACGGCGGCAACGATACAGAAAGTTCAACTGTACAACAAAAACAAGCAGTTGTGGGCAGAGAAAGCGGAAAAAATAGAGCTTTCAGACGTACAGGAAGGCGCATTGTACCGATTTGTATTCAAATTTATAGAACAGGAGGTATAAACAATGTCTTACAACTGGACAGAATGGCAGGACCATGTAACGGAGTTTGAAGACAGGTACACGGAAAGCCGCAATGATGATGGCACGATAACCCATACGCCAGTTGAGGGGGAAATCTTGCAGAAGGGAACGCCGCAGAGTGCAAAAAACTTCAATCATATGGAAGACGGCATTACAAATGCCAGCGAACTTGCAGCATTGCTGGCAATCGGGGTGATACACCAGCGGCAGCAGGCAGAAAATTTGTCTGGTGACGTGCTGGAAGTGGAGCTGACAAACAGCATGGAATATCCGTTTAATAATTCCGTGAAAACGGTTGCATTGAACCGTCCAAGGAATAATCTTGACTATACCGTTGAAGAGGAAGTTATGGAGTGTTCCGGGGGAAGTGCAGGGGATATTGAAGTAACGCAAAAACTTACAAACGGCTTCAAAATAGAGCATACCGGGAGCGCAAAGAAAGTAAAGCTGAAAGTATTTGTGAAAGGCGGGTTTTATTGATGGCAAACGTAATCATAAAGAGAGAGGAAACAAAACAGCATGAAGCGTATGTGCTGCACTCTTTCGGAGTACAAGGGAAAGGAACCCCGGAGCAGAGGGAAGCGGCGGCAGTGATAGTGGCACGAAGCCGGGAAATAGTAAGGGGAGGAAAAAGGAGGTAAGGAAAGATGGCTACAAAGAAAATCAATGTGGTGGAAAAGACACCGGGAAAGCACATTGCATATGAAGTGCAGAAAAACAAGCTGGTTTTTGGTGATGATGAACTATCGGTGAATCTGGAAAGCCGTGAAAGGGATTATGAAGTGACACTTGATATCTGCATTGACACGGAAGACGGCATTGTGATAGGGACGGGCGGTAAGGCGCAGAAGTATGCGGCGGAAATTATGATTCCAGCCCGCAGGTATGACATTATCGAAGATGGAGTGGACGAAAACGGAGAACCAAGGGAAGTACCTGTACCGATTGAATTTGACATGTCGCTATGTACGCTGGTTTTATGGGGAATAGAGGTGTAAATAATGAGCAGTTTTGATGATTTGGCATTTGCGGTAGCTTCTTTTGGAGATAATAACAGGGTAATTCTGGATGATGCAGGGAAACCGTCAATTATGGTTGGCATTCCTAAAATGAAATATTCTGACATTATTACAGGATGGACACAGGAAACACTGCCATGGTGGATTGTGGACGGAGAAGAAAAAGACGTAATATGGGTATCTAAGTATATCAACTGTGTTGTGAATGACCGAGCCTATTCCCTGCCAATGAAAGACCCGCGCTGTTATGTGGATTTTGACCAGGCACTGCAGTATTGCAGGAAAAAGGGGCCGGGATGGCATCTGAACCAGAATGGAGTGTTTGCATCACTTATGCTGTGGGCGGAAAAAAACAGGACAATTCCAAGAGGAAACACGAACTGGGACGCAAGCTACGAAAACGCATGGGAACGCGGCGTGAATACCTACATAGACGGAAACCGCAAAGGCGGCAGGACTGCAGCGGGAAGCGGACCGGTAACATGGAACCATGACCACAGTGCGGCGGGAATTGCTGACCTTTGCGGAAACTGCTGGGAATGGGTATCAGGTATGCGGCTTGCAGATGGTGAAATACAGATTATTCCGTATGGCCACGCAATGAAACCTGATTGCAGCATGAGTGCGACAAGTACAGAGTGGAAAGCAATCAGGCCTGATGGCACACTGGTTGAACCGGGGTCGGCAGGGACGCTGAAAATAGACGGGACAACTGCCAGCGACCTTACGCCTCGTATCAATACAAGCATAACAGTACGTACAACAGAAAGTAATTATATGCACAGGGTAGGATTCAGGCAGACGGCAGCAGCAAGCGGTGTCACAATACCGAAAATTTTGATTGCGGCAGGGATTTTCCCTGAAACTGGAATGACTTCACCGGGCGACTATTGGGCAAGGAACAACGGCGAAAGACTGCCTTTCCGGGGTTCGTGCTTCGCCCACACTTCCCACGGCGGTGTGGCGGCGTTGAGCTTGTACCTCCCCCGTTCTTACGGCTACAACCTCGTTTCGTTCCGTTCCGCTTTTGTTGAATAACTGTAAACTGGGAACTGGTGAACTGGAGGGCTGGCGGCAGCCAGCCCTTTGACCTGAAAAAGAAAATGCGGGGTAAAAAATGGCAGAGGAAGCACAAAAACTGCCGGAACTTGACCCGGTACGGGACAATGCGACGGCAGAAGACTTCAAGACGAAAAACAAAGTGTATGAGCTGATGCTTTACACAAACCCGGAAATTGAACAATTTCCACGGGCGCAAAGAAAACTTGCTGATGATATACGGGGGACAATGCTTTCAATACTGCGGCTTGTCGTGACGCTGGAAAACAAGCATTACAAAAAGACAACGCTGGGAGAATTGGACAATGAAGTGGACGTGTTGCGCCACCTGGTAAGGTTAGCCGCTGACCCGCAATACACCAGAAGCAGAAAGCCTTGCCTGTCATTGAAGAAATATGAAAACATATCCCGAAAGGTCAATGAAATAGGGCGCATGATTGGCGGCTACTATAAATCTATCAGGAAATAAGTGGGTAAAAGCCTGCTTTTTTCATAATTTGGGAAATAACCGTTATAGAGGACTTGCCGTGCCTATCCGGGGTTCGTGCTTCGACAACACTTCCAACGGCGGTGTGGCGGCGTTGAACTTGAACAACCCCCGTTCTAACAGCAACAACAACGTTTCGTTCCGTTCCGCTTCACCCCTATTGCCAGAAAGTCACAAGCACAAGTGCCTGTGTCCCGTGCGTATGGGTTAAAGGGGTTATTTTCCATTCCAAAGGGGACCACCGGGAACCGTAGGAAAAAGATTGAATTGCCGTGAAGACAGTTAGTACCCGTGTAAGCGTCCGGAAGATGGTAAGACATATTCCGGGTTTTTGTCTTTCGCGGTGAAAGTCGGCTGAAAAGCTGAATGTTATATATCACGTTTGAAATGGAAGTACCAGAGTAGATTTGCGCGGCGCATTTTTAATGACAGGAGGGCAAAAGCATTGAAGAGAATTAAGGGGCTTTTCCCTAAGATATACGATTTTGAAAACCTGTTTTACGCATACAAGGCAGCTATCAAATGTAAAAGGTACAGACAGGACGTAATGGAGTACACGGACCGTCTGGAAGATAACCTGATAATTTTGCAGAATGAATTTATATGGGGTATGTATGAGGTTGGCAGGTACAATATTTTTTATGTGTATGAACCTAAAAAGAGGCTTATTATGTCGCTGCTTTTCAAAGATCGGGTTGCACAGCACGCCATATACAGGCAGTTGAACCCGCTAATTGAAAAGCGGTTCATATATGACAGTTATGCTTGCAGGCAGGGGAAAGGCACACACGCCGCAATAGACCGGCTGCAAAGCTGGCTGTGCCAGACGGAAAGGAAGCCGCAGCGTTATTATTACCTGAAACTGGACATTGCAAAGTATTTTTACAGAATTGACCATGAAAAGCTGAAAAGAATACTTGCACGGCTGATTGATGACCCGCCGCTTTTAGATTTGCTGGCGAAAATCATTGACTGTGAAGATACAAAGTTTGGATTGCCGATGGGTGCAGATGTAGGGGATGTGGCTTTTGACAAAATGCTTGATGATGTGGGCCTGCCTATTGGCAACCTGACTTCACAGATGTTTGCAAACCTGTATCTGAATGAGCTTGACCAGTATTGCAAGCACAAGCTGAAAATTCATTTTTATATCAGGTACATGGACGATATTATAATACTTCATCACGATAAAAAATATCTGGAAGAAGTCAGGTGGAAAATAGCGGCGTTTATAGGAGAAAAGCTGAATTTACAGCTAAACAAGAAAACCTGTATACGTCCTGCAAGTATGGGAATTGAGTTTGTGGGGTTCAGGGTATGGTCAACACACAGGAAGCTGCGGAAGAAAACTGCAAAGAAGCTGAAAAGGCGGCTGCAATATATGTTTCATGCCTACACGGCAGGGGAGACTGACAAAGACACGCTGGACAGAAGCGTGGCTTCATACCGGGGCATATTACAGCATTTTGACAGTTACGGTTTGCGGCAGAGCCTGAACGAAATGTATAAAAAGGAGGTGCTGGGAAATGGAACAGGCTTTTGAGAGAGAAGTGCTGGACAGATTGAAGACAATCGAAATCAAAATGGACAGTTATGGTGATGTAAAAGCCAAAACCTATGAAAACGAAAGAAGAATCCTGCTGCTTGAAAATGACCTGAAAGACACACAGGCAGAAGTCAAACAGCAGCAGGCAGACGCAACGTGGCTGAAAAGGACCGTGATTGCGGCAATTATTACCGGGGTAATAGGGATTGGCATTGCGTTTCTGCGGCTGGGTATCGGAGTATAGGAGGTACAGGGAAATGAAAATTTTATGTTTTATACTGGGCTTTATATGTGCGCTTGCCCTGCTTTTCGTGCTGAATATACGGGCGGTTGCGGCGGCAGGGCGTAGAAGAAAGCGTGAAATTAAGGAACACCCGGAAAAGAAAATACAGGTAACAAAAATCATTGTCTTTTCGGTGATGGCTACTTACTACATAGCTTTTGCGGTTGCAGTGTGGGTGGTCCTGATGAAAGACATATACCAGCTTTCGACCATGCTGGCATTTGTCGGAAGCGTTGCGGTATTTGCCGTGGCGTTTTATTGCTGGAAGTCAAAAGCTGAAAATCTGGAAAAGATAAAGCAGAGCAACCCGGAAATGGAAGCGTCACTGTCTGACTTTTCCGGCATGGCTTCACAATAACCAAAAATAAAAGGTTGCGGGAACCCGCAGCCTTTTATTATACAAAAAATTCAAAACAGGAGGTAATACGAATATGACAGAAAAAGAGTTAAGGGCAAAAGTGGTGCAGACGGCGAAGGCGTATTTAGGCTGCAAAGAATCTGACGGGAGTCACAGGAAAATTATTGACGGCTACAACGCACACAAGCCGCTTGCAAGGGGCTATCTGGTAAAGTATACAGATTCATGGTGTGCAGCCTTTGTTTCTTTCGTGGCTATCAAATGCGGCATTATAGACATTATGCCGACAGAGTGCGGCTGTGGCGCAATGATTGAGCTTTACAAGAAGCTGGGACGCTGGCAGGAGAATGACGCATACAAGCCTGCGGCAGGTGATGTTATCATGTATGACTGGGACGATAACGGGAAAGGCGATTGCACAGGCTACCCGGAACACGTAGGCATTGTTACAGCCGTAAGAGGTAACGAAATGACAATCATTGAGGGAAACAAAAGCGACAGAGTTTCATACAGGAAACTGCAGGTGAATGATAAGTTTATCAGGGGATACTGTCTGCCTGACTATGCAAAGAAAGCAGGCAAAGCGGATTCCGGCACGGCAAGCAAGCCGGATTCCGGTACAGCAGGCAAACCAGCTTCCGGTACGGAAGAACAGATCTACACAGTAAAAAAAGGCGATACGCTTTCAAAGATTGCAGCAAAGTACGGGACTACATACCAAAAGCTGGCAAGCTGCAACGGCATTGCAGATCATAACAAAATCAGTGCAGGGCAGGTTATAAAGATACCGGGGACCGGAACAAAAACATATACCGTGAAAGAGGGTGATAACCTGTGGATGATTGCAGATAAAGAGCTGGGGGACGGTTCAAGGTACAATGAAATTAAGACCATGAACGGTCTGAAAGAAAACACAGTCCACAAAGGGCAGGTTTTGAAGCTGCCGACAAAATAGGAGGATAAACAAAGATGAATGACATTACTTTACTGGCGGTACAGTTAGGCATTGCGGTTGCGGCTTTTGTAGCGGGGAAATACGTTTTCCCGAAAGTGCCAAAGACCGTGACCGATAAGCTGAATATGCTTTCACAGTGGGCGGCGCAGTTCGTTGTGTGGGCAAAAGAGTTCATGAAGAAGCAGACAGGGGAAGAAAAAATGGCGGCAGTCGTGGAAAAGCTGAAAGAGATTGCGGACGAAGCCGGACTTGATGTGACAGAGGATCAGCTGAAGGCAATAGCGCAGTCTGCCTATAACGCCATGAAAGCCGGTGAAAAGGAAGCGGAAACAGACAATGCGGCATATTACAAAGCGGGACAGAGAGCAGCGGCAAAAGGTTCAACGGTAAATATTTATACAGGATATGCAGGGACAACAGCAGTTGCAACAAACAACGTCCCGGACGGCGCACTGGAAGACAACCCGGACGGAAGCGTAAATGTGTACAATGAAGCCGGGGAAAAGGTTGGGACCATATCGGCAGAGGAAGCGGAAGCGGCAGAACAGAACGTGGAAAAAATTGTGATTGAAGACGGCGGCGGGGAATGACCGCCACGGAGCACAGAATAGCCAAAAACTGAAAGAAAGACACGCAGGCATATATTTATAGCTTGCGTGTCTTTCTTGCGTGTATGGGGCTGATACGGGGTCATGCGGTGGTGAAAATCTGATTTTCAGTATAGTTGATGAACTGCCTGCGGGTTCCTGATGGAACTTTCAATTCATTCCTGAAAATATAATAGCATTTGTCCAGTTCTTCCGAATACCGCTTCATAAAGCCAACAACATTTGTTTCCGTCTGGTTGTCGTTATCGTCATAAAAGTATTTCAGTTCAACGGTTTTTGCCCCATATGCGTTGGCTAATTCACGGATAGAAGCACGGAAGCCGCTGGTGGTTGTGCAGGCGGCAAGGGAGAGCCAGCATTTTGTATTATCAAAGCGGGCAATTACAGGGCGGTAATTGCTACGGTTGAAAGTTACGCCGTTCATGGTCCACTTAAGTTTCATTTTATTTTCCTCACTTTCTTTGATGTGCGGGGCAGCAGTGCCGCCCCGGTGCTTTTTATAATCTTGTCTTCAATCCATGCAAACGTCTTCATGTTGAGCCTGCCAGCGGTGAATTTGAAAAAGCGCATTGTGTAGGTATCGTCCGGGTCAAGGGTGATGTACAGGCGGTTTGCTTTACTGCGGCTTTTCGGAAGCGTCATGCGCATGGTGTTTCCGTCTGCCAGAAGATTTTTTGCCAAGGTCATTGCTAGGAATTTGTTGCCGCCTAATTGTTCAAGGATAATGTCTGTTACTTTCATTTTTATTTCCTCACTTTCTTTGATGTGCCTGCTTTCTTTAACTGTCTTTATTATATACTTGCGTAAGTATAAAAACAATAGGCAGAATGTACAAACCTACGTAAGTATATTTGTACATTCTGTATACTTACGTAAACTTGAAAGATGTGTTATAATGTCCGCATAACTCAAAAAAGGAGGTCATACCAGATATGGGAAATACAGAGGAAAGCAGACAGGAGCAGGCGGCAGAGGAAGAAAAGAAAAAATGGACGGTTCCACGGGGACCGGCGGCAACAAAGGCGAAAAACGAATATACCCGCAAGCATTATGACCGGGCTGAAATGATTCTGCCAAAAGGGGCAAAAGCAAAGATTGAAGCGGCAGCGAAAAAGCAAGGAATGTCAAGGAATGAATATATACTTGCAGCAGTGAAAGAAGCATACCAGAGGGACACGGGGGAGGGGTTGCTTGATGGAAATTGAAAAAACAGGGAGAGTATGCGCACAATGCAGGAAAGAGATTGACCCGGTAAAAGATGGATTTGTTATGTGCAGGGATAATTTTATGCAGGCAAAGTATTTTCAGGAAATGGACGGAAGCGACAATGTTTTTTGTTCACAGGACTGCGCCTGCCAGTATCTTTCTATCGAAAGAGTGTATCAGACGGAAGAAGGCGGGCTGATGTGACGGAAGCAGGAGAGGAAAAAAGGACCCCGGAGGGCAGCAGTCTTCCGGGGCTTATGATGTTGTATTAACTGTACATTACCCACAGGCAATCTTGATACGCGCAACAGCAGCGAAGTCATTGCTTTGTTAAAAGAAGCGTCAAGAAAGTATGAGCAGACCATTATTATGATTACTCATAACAGGAGCATTGCACAGAGCGCAGACCGGATATTGCAGGTATCGGACGGTGTGCTGACTGATTTGGGGAGGTGCCGCGAATGAAAAGCTATTTAAGCCTGATCCCGATTTCTGCAAAGGTGCGGAAGCGGCAAAACCGTATGACAATTTTGTGTATTATCAGTTCTGTACTGCTTGTGACAGCAATTTTCAGCGTGGCAGATATGTTCATTCGGACAAAAAGGGATGAATTACAGAATAAACATGGTAATTATCATATAAAATTAGAAAATATCTCCCAGAGCATTGGAGATGAAATCAGCCGCCGTTTGGATGTAACAGCCGCCGGCTGGTCGGAAGCGTTCAATACAGATGTAGACCAGCCGTATTACGTTGGAGAGAAAAGAGCTGCTTTATATGGCGCTGACAGTATCTATCTGAACCAGCTTTCCAACGCCCTTGAAGAAGGGGATGTTCCGCAGCGCGATAACGAAGTCATGCTTAGTTCCAATGCAAAGACTGCTTTGGATGTGGAGATTGGCGATAGTGTAACAGTCAGGACCCCAGCGGGAACGGCCAGCTTTACCGTAACTGGTTTTGGCTCGGATGACCGGGAGTATTATCAGGGACAGACTTATCTGGCTGCTGTATATATGACGCGGACAAAGTTTGCATCGCTTATGGAACAAAACGGTATTCCGCTTAACCCGGCCTGTTATGTTCAGTTTCGGAATGCTTCAAAGGCTTCCAGTGCAATTACGGAAATAAAAGAGCAATATGATTTGTCAGAACAAAGTATTTCCGAAAATACTGCAGTCATGGCTATTGCCGGGCAGAGCAGTAATGATTCTGTAAAAAATATTTATGGTATGGCAGCAGTTTTGTCTGTTTTGGTACTGCTGGCCGGTGTGCTGATGATTTCCGGCAGCATGAACAGCAATGTGGCCCAGCGGACAAAATTTTTTGGTATGATGCGCTGTATTGGTGCAAGCCGCAGGCAGATGATCCGCTATGTGCGTCTGGAGGCAGTAAACTGGTGTAAAACGGCTGTACCTATTGGACTGCTCTCAGGTATAGCAGTCAGCTGGAGCATTTGTGCAGTACTGCATTATGGGATTGGCGGTGAATTTCAGACAATATCTGTGACTGCTCTTAGTCCGGCGGGGCTGATTAGCGGCTCACTGGCTGGAATTGTTACGGTTCTTCTGGCGGCACAATCCCCGGCTAAACGTGCAGCTAAAGTTTCTCCGATGGCAGCAGTTTCCGGCAGCTCAGATACGGTGCACTCTGTACGGCATACTATGCGGCTGAACCTGGCCAGGCCTGAAAAGACTTTAGGTGTTTATTATGCAATAGCATCTAAGAAAAACTGGTTTTTGATGACAGCCAGCTTTTCTCTTAGCATTATCCTGTTCTTCTGCTTCACGGCGGGGCTGGATTTTGCACGTCAGTTAGTACCGTCCCTGCGGTCATGGCAGCCAGATATTACACTCACAGGCTATGTAAATGAACCTGTGTTAAGCCAGAGTTTAAGTGATGCTGTCAGCTCTGTTTCTGGTGTAGATCATGTCTTTGGCAGCACATTTATAAAGAATGTTTCTGCTTCTTCTTCACGGCCGGGGATTGACCATGTGGACTTAACATCATACAGTGACGAGCTGCTGGATTGTGCAGAGGATAGCCTTGTGCAGGGAGATTTATCAGAAATTTACGGAGACAGCAATAAGGTTATGACTGTTTCAAATAAGGATAATCCGTTACAGGCTGGAGATACCATTCAGATAGCGGGGCAAGAGGCTGTAATTGCCTGTGTCGTATCTTATGGACTGTATTCAGGCGAATATAGCATAATCTGTTCGCAGGAAACTTTTACCCGGCTTACAGGAGAGCAGAATTACAGCATGATCGGAGTGCAGTTAGGCAAAGATGCCTCGGATGATACTGTAAAACAAATTAGTGACCTTGCCGAAAGCAATGTTATTTTTGCAGATCATCGTGAAAGCAACAGACAAAACCGTGCAACCTATCTGGCAACTGTTTTTATTGTGTATAGTTTTCTGGCGGTTATTGCCATGATTACCCTGTTCAACATTGTAAACAGCATTTCTATGAGCGTAACAGCCCGTATTAAGATGTACGGTGTTATGCGGGCTGTTGGTATGGACAGAAAACAGCTTACCCGGATGATTGCTGCAGAAGCCTTTACTTATTCCATTTCAGGTCTTGTAATTGGCGGCAGCATAGGAACTGCTCTTAGATATTTCCTGCATATCAGACTGCTTACGCGGTATTTTGGCACTCCGTGGAGACTGCCAGTAGAACTGGCTGCCACTATAATTGTGTTTTCTATCGCTGCTGCTATTGCTGCGGTGTACGCCCCGGCAAAGCGCATCCACAAAATGGAAATCACCGCAGTAATCAGCGAATTATAGCAATGAGAGATCAGCTGAAATAATAAATATCAGGAAGAAAACGGGTGCGGATGAATCATTTGTTTATTTATTCAGGAACAGGTTCCTGCCCGTTTCCTTCCATATTTAGACTGTAATTAACGGCATATTCAGCCATTATCTGCATCTATTAATATAGAAACTGATTTATCGGTATCTATTGTAAAATTTACCAGGTAATGCATCATTTTGCCGGCTTCTTCTGCCGGCTGCAGTTCTATTGTAAAATCAGATTCGGATACATCCATTCCAAAGACGTTTTTTATGCTTTCTCTGCTTAAATTTACAGCATCGTTTTCATCAATGTTACATTTGCGCACGCTGCTTTTTTAAGGATGATTCTGATTCTGGACACTGAAGTCACGTTTATAATAAAAATCAATGAGTTCTAACAATTCCTCATCTGTCATTTTCCTTTCAGGTAAATAGAATTTACTTTCAGAGCCGACAAAATAAAAACAGCAGTCAGTCACATTTGCTTCATTTTCAAATTGCGTGATTTCTGATTCCGGAAATCGTCCTTCACTCAAATATTGATTATTTAGCAAAGATAATCTTTCACGTTCTGCTTCTGTCAGGTTTCTTGAGTAACTGTCTGCTCCCATAACCGAACTCTGGGTTCTGTCATTATACTGTCCTGTCTTCGCTTCATCCATTTCTCTTAACCGCTGTCCCAGATAGTTTTTTGCAGCGTATATGCTTCCCGTGCCCGCTAGAATGATACAGACCATAGCGGCAGAGATTTTATTTTCGCTCCCCATTTATTAATATTGTCAATATTGGCTGACATTTTTTGCCGGGTGATTACTAAGCTGAAAAATTTTAAGAAAAATTGAAACCTTTTTGCGGCGTTATAACAATATATACATGCAGGGACACATCTTTGCAATGCTGAACAGCTGCTTTGCGTGAGATCAGTTATTATGCATGGATGTTCTGGAATATTTTTTAAAAGGGGGCTGCTGAAAAATGGCTGAAATACTAATTGTGGAGGATGAGTTTTCCATTAATGAACTGATACGCAGAAATCTAAGCCTTACAGGGCATCACTGTATGCAGGCTTTTGACGGACTGTCTGCGGCTGAGCTGCTGGAAAATGAAAAATTTGATTTGATTGTGCTGGATATTATGCTGCCCGGACTGGACGGCTATCAGGTGTTTGAGAGGGCTTTTGGAATGCCGGTTATATTTCTGACAGCGAAAAGTGAACTGGCTGACAAGCTGAAAGGACTGGCTATGGGGGCAGATGATTACCTGACAAAACCGTTTCAGATGCTGGAACTGGCAGCAAGGGTGGAAGCGGTACTGCGGCGGACAAAAAAAGCTGGATCGGAATTTGTGATGGGTGACTTAAGATGCGATTTTGACAGACATCAGGTCTTTCTAAATGGAGCAGTTATCGAATGTACACCCAAAGAATATGAGCTGCTGGAGGTAATGATTAGAAACCGGAATATTGCCCTTTCCAGAGAAAAACTGCTGGATATGGTATGGGGATATGATTTTGATGGAGGTACCCGTACTGTGGATGTCCATATTCAGAGGCTGCGCCACAAACTGCATCTGGAGGATCAGATCCGGACAGTATATAAGCTGGGATACCGATTGGAGGTTCATGAATGAAAAAAAAGATTTTTTTTGCTGCGGTAATTCTTTTTACTGTGTTTCTTAATTCTATGATTCTCATTGTATCAAACATTATATTACAAGATAAACTTTCAACTGTCCGGGACAAAAGCCTGGCAGAGCATTATGTCATCGCATCGTCCCTGATCGGAGATATGCAGGCACTGGAGCAGAGGGGGAATCATGTCAAAGAAAATATAGATCATCTCATGCGCCTGTATTCACGGTATCTGCAGGGAAGGGGAAACGGTCTTGCAGTATCCTGTTCAGGGGAATGGATATATGAAAGTCCTGCGTTTTCGTCAGAAGAAAACAGAATTTATCCGCCAGATACAGGCTGCAGTCAGGAAAGGCTTGTTTATATGGAAAATGGAAACCGTCCGGTTCTGTGCGTTTATGGCAGCTTTCCCGCTCCATGGTAGGATTACGGACTGATGTATACCGGGAACCTTGGCGAGACCATTCAGTCATGGCGTCATACGAAAAATATTCTATTTCCTGCAGGCATTGCGGTAATACTTATGATGTCGTTTTTTCTGTTTCAATTCCTGAATATTATTTTTCGACCGTTAAGGCAGATTTCCAGTACATCTGCTAAGATTGCAAATGGAAATTACGGCAGCAGGATTCTGACTCGTGGAAAGGATGAAATTTCCGGTGTGGCACATAATTTTAATCTTATGGCAGATCAGATAGAAAATCAGATTAAACAGCTTGAGGAAGCCTCAGAGCAGAAACAGCAGTTTATTGATAACTTTTCCCATGAACTGCGGATTCCGCTGACGGCGATTTATGGATATGCAGAATATATTCAAAAAGCGCTTATGTCAGAAGAAGAACGTTATGAATGTACACAGTTTATTATGACGGAATGCAGCAGGCTGCAAAACATGGCGTACCAGCTTCTTGATATGGCATTGCTTCGCAGGGAAGAAATGAAAGACAGCAGTTGTTCTGTAAAAGAACTTTTTGCAGAATCGGAAAAAGTTATGCACGTAAGGGCATCGGAAAAGAAAATAAGGCTGGCTTATGTTCTGCCTGGAAATTATGCTGTCAGAGGAAATATGGAACAGCTGCTGATACTGACCAATAACCTGATTGATAATGCCATTAAGGCAAGCCGGCAGGAGGATGAAATTTGTATCCGTGCATATTCAGAGGAATCAGCTGTTGTGGTGGAGGTCGAGGATCATGGGAGCGGTATGGAAAAGGAGCAGATATCACATATAAAAGAGGCTTTTTATCGTGCTGACAAAGCGCGGAGCCGCGCTGCCGGCGGGGCAGGGCTTGGACTTGCTATCTGCGATAGAATTGTACAGATTCATCATGCAGATATGTCATTTATTTCTGAACCGGGAGTAAAAACTGTCGTGAAACTGTCTTTTCCTCTGTAATGAATAATTCGATAAAACATAAATTTTTACAAGTTCGCAATAACATCGATATTTTTTTGAAACAGAGAGGTTTTATAGTGTATCTGTCAAAACAAATCAGAAAGGAGTTTTACTTATGAAACAAAAAAACATTTCAAAATTAGCAGCAGCATTTGCCATTATTGGTGCAGGTACGTTACTCTTTAATTCGGCGGCGGAAATGACTCTGGCGGCGAACAGTGAGAAGATGCAGAAAGTTCCAACCAGTTATCAGGCTGCGGACAGTCTGGAAACGGCATTGCCACGGGTCACAGTGAACGGGAAGAACAAAAAAAGTGACAGCGCAAAAGTAAACTATAAGCTAAGTATGGACAGCCTGAATACTGGAACGCCTGCGGATACGGATTTGACAATGGAGGAGGCCGCTGAAGCAGGAAGACAGTATCTTGAGAATATTTTCGGGCTGGATTTGAAAGGCGCATATGTATATATGAGCTATAATCCGGGTACGGAAACCTTCCCGCGTGCTTTTTGGGCAGCCGATGTTCTGTTTCAGAAAAAACAGACGCCTGAGAGTACAAGGTGGGGATATATGATAGACGCCGTGACAGGGGAGCTTTTCAATATTGGACATAACAGACAGTTAGACGTAAACGTTTCACTTGGCTATAACGCAGCTCTGGAAAAAGATTACGGGGTATACGCGAAACTCGCCAGAAAGAAAGCGAAGGAATGGAAGCTGCTGGACAGCCCGATAGACAGGGTGGAATATAACTGCCAGGGATATTCCGGAAATGATCCGACGATTGCAGTGAATGTTATTGGCAGGAACGGGGAAATTGTCAATATGGACTTTTCGCGGTATGATCAGACGTTTTTAGGACTTATTACGGACACTTCAAGGAAAATATCAGAGTCTGCATTGAACAGTGCGATGGAGAATCACAGTAAAATGGCAGAATGATTCATCCCACACCGCATATGCTGTCATGCCGGCAGGAAGGAAGAGACTGCAGGTCCGCATAGACGAAGAACAGGCTGGTGCGAAGCTGGATTTACGGGTATAGAGGGGCCGCGGTGATAGATTACCCGGACGCCGGGAAGAGAAACTTTTTCCTTTTTCTGTGACTCCGCAGAACAGTTAGAATTTCTTACTGTTCGAAGGCGGAACAGAAAAAGGAAAAAGTTTCTCCGCCTGGCGTCCGGTTCATCAATAGATAGAAAAACTTATTCCCTCTGGAAAACCATTATGCTATAATGAAGCCAGTGACAAATAAATGCTGTATGGCTGTTTAGATAAGCAGGAGGAGATTCCGGATGAAAAATTTTAATGATATCGCAGGCAGTATTGCAAAGGATGCGGTAACGTATGCTGCGAAGAACGGAGCAGTGCTTGATTACACACAGGAAAGTGTCAGGAACGTGGATGATTTTCTTGGAGCCTTTCATGACAGCCTTGACCAATATGATAATGATGAGGGAGCAAAAACCTTGTGGAACGCAGCGGTTTTGTTCGGAACATATATCGGGGAGGTGCTGCTGCGCTGCGGACTGGCTGAAAAGGGATTTGTATGGCTCGAAGACGATGGAATCCCGATACTTAGTATTCCGGGCAGTCAGACTTCTGTATCACCTATTACAAAAGCCCATAAGAGGATTTTAAACGGAGCAGAGGACGGCCTGGCAGGTTTTACGGATGTGGTGTTTTCTGTCGTAAATGGTGAGTGGCCCAAAACGGGAGTGCTGCGGGTTCCAGATGTTGAAACGGCAAGTGGTGAAAAAACAGAGAGAATTGTTTATAAAGAATCGGATCACTATATATCTCTTGTTGCGCAGGGAGATGAGGATTTTGTTATTTTCAAGTCTCACGATGGATTTTTTCAGTTTTACGGAATCGGAAATCAATTTATCTGCGAGGCCTGGTTTAATCTGAACGGACGCAGGGCGTATGCACTGGTAAATCCTGACTGTACGAATACAAAACGTGTAAAACTTGTTACACCGTACGGTAAATATACTCCGAGAGAGCGGGATATTATTTCGCTGGAACAGCTTAAAACAGCTGTGTATGAGTATTTTTCCAATCTTGAGGAAGCAGATTTTCTTGCAAAAGTCCCGCATGAGACAATTGATATGTGAGAAGACATCCGGTTTGTGGGCCTGAAAACTGAAAAATGGGAAAAATAAACAACGGAAGATACAGAAAACGGGGTGAACACATTGGGACGGATAGCGATATGTGACGACGATAAGGAAGCTGTCAAATATCATGGGGATATTGTGAAAGACTGTCTGCGCTCTTGCGGAATAGGTTATGAGATTGCAACCTATACACAAAGCAGCAATCTTCTTTTTGATATTACAGACGACCATTTTTTCTATGATTTGATTTTGCTTGATATAGAAATGCCCGGAATAACAGGTATGGAATTATCTGAAAAGATCAAACCTCATTTACCAAATGTAAAGATTATTTTTATCACGTCGCATATCGAATATGCGATTGACGCTTTTGAGCTTTCTATTTTCCGTTATGTGCCTATTCAAAAGATAAAGATGCACTGGCGGACTTTATTCTCCTCTTCAAGGAAGCGTGTGAAGATAAAACCTTAATTTTGGACTTGTTCAGCCGGGCTGAGCTGGATTGACCAGAAAAAAGGCTTCCGCCTGAGCGGAGTGGGAGTTACGCAAAAAATCTGAATGGCTACGGTGGATTCTGCACAGCCTGGAGGAGGGGCGGGAACTGGAACCGATTCTCCGCGCCTGTTATTAAGGAGAACTCCTGATCCCCTGTCTGACGGGAAGCACCGGAATAAGGAGATCTGTGCGGCTGGCACCATACGGCGGCTTGATGAAACTGGCGGGCAGATTTTACCAGCTGTGGGTATCTGTGAGAGGATAGAAAGTCAGGAGATGGAAATATGAAACATTTAAAAACAGATGCATCAGAAATTTTGAGATCAAAATTGCGAAGGCTTATAGCAGATGAAAATATGGATGAAGCGCTGGCATATGATCTGGAAGCACAGATTATCCTCAATGTCAGAGCCGGTTTTTTATCTATTGATGAAATCGCAGAAGAAGGCATGGAGTATATTTCGCAAGAGTATCCTGAAGTGAAAAACCATATTTCTGCGGGTGCGTTACAGGAGCTTGTTAAGGGATACTGGGATGAATATGCGAATACAGGCGGGATCCGCGCCGCTGCGGGTTCCTATGCAGAAGCATTTGCAATGGAAAACAAATATTCTTTTTCAGCAATTTGAAGCGTGAAAGGAATATTTATGCCTGCAGACCAGAGCAGGAGCCGGACAGAGCATTTATTTTGACGAAACAGGGGCTCCCGCATAAATGGGAGGCCCCTGTTATGAAAAAAATCATTTTTTTAGTTTCATACCGTCCCTGAAGGCTTCGCCAACCCGTTCTGTTACCTTGTAATAGCCGTGTGTATAAGGGTCGAATGCAATGGCATTAACAAGGGAAATATCAATTTTGCCATCGGACATGACGCTTTCATCTGCTGTGGCATTTACAACCCTGCCGATCACACCGCACCCGTATTTATTGTCCTGGTATTCGATAAACTCACACTCTAAACAGAGCGGGAATTCATTGATAACAGGTGCATCCACTGTCTCAGCTTTGCTGGCAGTGAGTCCGCTGTTTTCGAATTTATCTGCATTTTTGTTGCCGGACTCAATACCAAAATAGTCTGCCTCGGCTACATGGGCAGCATCAGCAATGCTTACCGTAAAAGCGCCCCTTGCTTTAATATTTTTCACTGTTTTGTGTGTTTCGGTCAGGTTGAGGGCGACATTGCCCCTTTCCTGCATGGTGCCCCATGCGGCGTTCATAACATTAACGCTGCCGTCTTCATTATATGCTGCCACCATTAAGACAGGCATTGGAAAAATGCCTTCTGTGATATTGAGTTTTTTTCTCATTGCATTTACCTCGTTTCTTTTATGGGAATTGACAGATCTTGCATCCGTAAATATAATTATAGACGGTAACAGGAAAAAAACAAGTACTGTTTTTTATGAAAGGTACTATCGTAAAGGAAAGTGTAAAATGATAAAGAATTATATTGAGAAGGCTAATTTTGAAGATACCGGATTCAGTTATGCATTGTCACTGATATCCGGCAAACATAAGATGGTGATCTTATACTGCCTGATGGAATTTGAGGTGGTACGATTCAATGAATTGAAACGGTATATGAAAAACGTGTCGGATAAAACGCTCAGCAGCAATCTGAAGGAGCTGGAAACGAACAGGCTTATTATCAGAAAAGAATATCCGCAGATACCGCCAAAGGTTGAATACAGCCTGAGTGAAAGGGGAAAATCCCTGATGGACGTCCTGGATCAGTTATGTGTCTGGGGCGAAAAGAACAGGGAAGAACAGATTGAAAGGAAAATCACGACTGGCTGTGGAGAAACTGATAACCACTGATTCATCCTGTTCAATGGGAAATCTTTGATGTAGTAAAAAAATTAGACTTATTCACATATTTGTGATATATTTATCCAGTCAGAATTTATATGGAATCTGAGGCGTTTGAAAGTTACCCCTATGGTATGGCTTTATGCTGTATGGTAACTTTAGAACGCCTTTGATGCTTTAAGGAGGAACTATGGAAAAACAGGCTGAAAACTTAAATATTGCAAAATCGTTAATCGTTTTCACATTCCCTCTGATACTCAGCGGAGTCCTTCAGCAATTATTTAACTGGGCAGACGCATTTATTGTTGGAAATACAAATGGCGAGTCCGCCCTTGCGGGAGTCGGTGCAACGACATCAGTTTATCATTTGTTTGTAAATGTGATTGTTGGTTTTACAACAGGAATATCGGTACTTACGGCACAGATATTTGGAAAAAACGAGAAAGAGAAAATCGTAAATATTTTATCAGTGTTTGTAACTGTTTTGGGAATGGGATTTTTTGCGGTTACAGTGCTTGGATTTTTTTTTACAGACGAAATTTTAATCCTTTTAGATACGCCGGAAGATATTTTTAAAATTTCAAAGGAGTATCTGAAAATTCTGGTCATAGGTCTTCCGTGTCTGGCAGTTTATAATGTTTATTCTGCTGTATTGCGGGGCCTGGGCGACAGCAGGGCATCCTTTTTATCGGTGCTTTTTTGTTCGGCGGTGAATATTGCCTTAGATGTTTTTTTTGTAATTGTGTGTTCTTTTGGTGCAGCGGGTGCGGCAGCCGCTACAGCAGTTTCGCAGACTGCAATGATGGTATTTATTGTTTTTTACACGATAAAAAAATATCCGCAGTTAAAATTCCGGTTTTCATGTAAGTACATAGAAAAAGATATTTTTATAAAGGGGCTGAAATTCGGGATACCCTCTGCATTGCAGGGAGGAATAAATTCTATCGGAAATATTGTTCTGCAGCGGTTTATGAACAGCTTTGGACAGCAGACGGTTGCAGCCATTACAACGGCGTATCGTGTGGACTCAGTAATCATTCTGCCCATTTCCAATTTCGGCTCAGGGATTGCGGCAATAGCGGCCCGGTATATAGGCTCAGGCAGTAAAGATCAGGCAAAGAAGGTTTTAAAAACAGGCAGTGTTATCATTTCAGCAATTTCGGCCTGTCTGACATTGCTTGTTCTTGTAACAGGTTCCAGTCTGATTGCAATGTTTGGACTGACAGCCGAATCTGCTGAAATAGGAAAACACTTCTTTCATACAGTTGCAAGCTGTTATATGATTTACGGTCTGGCCATGGCGCTTCGCGGGTATATGGAAGGCATGGGGGATATGGTATTTTCAAGTATTGCAGGTATTATTTCCCTGTCTGCCAGAATTGTTATTTCATATGCTTTTGCTTTTTCCGGAAATATGATCATTGCCTATGCCGAAATGATTTCATGGATCATTTTAGCAGCTTTTTATTTTGTACGGTTTATACAAAAAGGCAGATGACCATTTGCCTGCAGCCGTTCCATACCGGTTATTTCCGTCCCGGATATCTTCGTACCCTGCTTTTGCAGGTGCTGTATTCTGCACCGTAAAAAGAATATCTCCGGTAACTCCAAGAACCACACCGGCAGCAGCAAATGCCTTAGGCAGATACGCAGGAGCAAATAAAAGACTTAGGACTTCTGCTGCCGCTACGGAATATGTGGCTGCTTTCATTGTGAGTTCAGTGTAGTATAGTTTTGTTTTCTGTTTGCCTTTTGCGATCTGGTCTGTCTGTATACCTTTCCTTTTTAGCAGCATTTTGCCTGTGTAGACGGCATAAAAGACAGTGAGTATCACGAATCCTGTAATTTTCATTCTGTATCCTTTCTTAATTTATATTCTTATTTATCGATGAACCGGACGCCGGGAAGAGAAACTTTTTCCTTTTTCTGTTCCTCTTGCACTGCTTTGAAAGAATCGGGACAATGTTTTTCATAAGAGCAGTATATCATAGGGCAGACTACGGCCGCAACTTAACATTTTTATGCAGATCCCGTCTAAACGAATGTCTGAAGTGTCTAATAAATGAAAGGAAAAAGTTTATCTGCACGGCGTCCGGATAGACTGTAATTTTCAGAAGGCGTACGGCAGAAAATAGGATTTTCCGCGCCTGTCTGGATATCGGAATGGCTGGAAATAAATGATGAACGGAAACAGCCAGGCAGAGGAAGTACCTGCATATACAATAGAAAAACTGGCAGCTCCTGACAGGCTGTCGGTGACGGTCAGCGGTATCCGCCAGTTTGACCTGGAAGCATTGCTCCAGGAGGCAGGACAGTCGGAATTTATCCGCACGGCATACCGGGAAATCGTGCTGGATGACTCCGCAGTGCGGATTATACTGGAACTGGAACCTGACACCGGGTATGAGGTTACAGAGTATCAGAATCCGGGAAGCCTGGAACTGCGCCTGTTTTTCCAAGAGCAGGAGGAAAGGGAAGTCTGGTTTGTACACAGTGAAAAGATGGATATGTCGGAACAGCTGGCGATTCTGGCAGAACAGCTTTCGGATAAAAAAGCGGTGGCTGCAGGGACAAGATGGCCGTTATATCATTTCGGTAGGTGAATTTGACACAAAAGAGGAAGCAGACAAAGCACTGCAGGAACTGGGAAAAATACAAAACCTTGGAAGCAGGTTTGAAACAGGCCATTGCATGAGCAGCGAACGGCCAGACTGAAATAAAGCATGATTGCAGGAAATATGATTGCAGAAAATATGATTGTAGGAAAATTGTAAGAAACTCTAAATGAAATATTGATATGTCCTTTGGATGGAATAAAAAAACAGCACTCTTGTCTTTGATATAATATTCGTATCAGAGCAGGAGTGCACTTATTATTTGATAAGGAGAAATTGAAAATGAAAAATAAAATGCAAAGAAAGTCATATCACAGAAATATTTCCATGCTTTTATGTCTGGTTACAACAGCTGCATCGGTGGCAGGCTGCGGTTCCTGGAAGAAAGATATTGGAAGCTTTTTTAATTCTGAGCAGGAAAGAGAAGAAAGCTATGTAAATTCTTCTGAAAAGGAGAAAAGCGGAAAGAGTACAGATTCTTCAGAAACAGGGGAAAGCGGAAAGAGTACAGATTCTTCAGAAACAGGGGAAAGCGGAAAGAGTACAGATTCTTCAGAACAAGGGGAGAGCGCAGATTCTTCTGATACAGCGGAAACCGGGAAGGGCACAGATTCTTCTGAAAAGGAGAAAAGCGGAAACAGCACAGATTCTTCAGAAACAGGAGAAAGCGCAGACAGTACAGCTTTATTTGAAAAAGCGGATACTGGAAATGAAATGCACAATGGAGCTGTTTTTGAGTTCGGACGGGCTGATACAATTTCGGTAGATATTTCAGCAGCAAATGCCATTGTGACAGAGGCTGATACGAATTTTGTGCTGTACCAGAAAAACAGCACTGCCCGGATTGCCCCGGCCAGTACTGCTAAGATGATTATAGCTCTGACGGCGCTTGATTTCTGTTCCACGGAAGAGAATGTGACGACTGGTACAGAGATCACGATGATGCATGCTGACTCGTCGAGGGCATGGCTTAATCAGGGCGATACCCTGACAATTTACCAGCTGCTGACTGCATTACTGCTTCCTTCCGGAAACGATGCTGCCTATTCGCTGGCAGTTTATACGGGCAAAAAAATAGCCGGCAGTAACAGCCTGTCAAACGAAAGAGCCGTGGATGTTTTTATGAATGCAGTCAATGAAAAGGCAAAAAAGATTGGTGCTGTGAACTCAAATTTTACGGTTCCTGACGGGTACGATGCTGAGGGACAGTATACAACTGCCTGTGACCTTGCTGTTATCGCAAAGGCATGTCTGGAAAATCCTGATCTGGCAGAGATTATGGCAAAAGAAAAATCGTATGAAAGATGGACGGGCGGCAGAGAGGTTACCTACCATAATTCAAACAAACTTCTTGATTCAGACAGTCCGTTTTATTATCCGGAAGTGATTGGAATGAAAACGGGAACCAGCAGCCTTGCCGGAGCCAGCCTGGTTTCGGCGGCAGTGATCAGCGGAAAAACGTATATCAGTGTAGTTATGGGAGCGTCCTCGGAAGATTCCAGATTTCGGGATAGCATGATTATTTATGATGCCGTGAAGGCGGTTTATTAACGGGGATGATAAAATAATGACGATGCAGCAGGAGTGAAAATCGTGCAGATTTCGGATCTGCATATCAGCATGGAGGCCTGGAACAATGGGTGCAGGAGCCATTACAGACCTTGTGTATGGCAGGAATAACCCGTCTGGAAAGCTGGCAGTGAGCTGTTATGTGAAAAATACCGGAGAGCGGGAAGGAGCGGAAGTCGTTCAGTGTTATGTACAGACGCTGTGTGCAGATATTGTGCGTCCGGCAAAAGAGCTGATCCGTTTCCGGAAAGTATTTCTTAAGGCTGGGGAAGAGACAAAAGTGCAGTTTTTTATCAGCACGCAGGAACTGATGTACTATGATGAACAGATGCATCTGACCTGTAAGGGAACACCGTTTCGGATTCTGGCCGGAAACAGCAGCAGCTGTCTGGAAGAAGCAGGTGTATTTCAGTTTTAATATAACAGCCGGCAGAAGGCCGGCCGGATGCCCATAGGCAACAAGGCACACAAAAGAAGGAACCTTCAGAGTATACAGATACTTTCGGAGGTTCTTTTTTGCTGTAGGATTCTGTAAATTTATCAAATGACCGATTGCAAAAATTTACGTATATGTTTATAATAATGATGAAAATACAAAGAAAATTATATCCTGAAACGAAGGAGCTGTCATGAAATCACCTGTACACACAGCCGGTGGCATGCACATATTATTTCATGACAGTTTCTGAAAGGAATAGGAAAAGGAAACGAGAACAGACAATGAGTATAAAGATGAATGATATTGACAATTCAAAATTAGAAGAAGCCATGCAGGCATATGTGGATGATCCGGTCAAAGATAAGCTGATACAGCTTGTTTTTGCGCTTCAGAATACGAAACTGTTTGTACCGGCCAGGCCTGTGCAGAACAAAGGCGGTTTCCAGCCTTATATTGTAAAAAATGGGGAAGGAAGCCTGTATATGCCGGCATTTACTTCGATAAAAAAAATCCCGGCAGACCAGAAGTATCAGGGCATGCTGAAATTACAGTATAAACAGTGTGTATCCATGCTGCTGGATCACCCTACGCTTGTGCAAGGAATAGTTCTGAATCCTTTTGCAGATAATCTGATGTTAAAAACGCAGATGCTGGAATTAAGCAGAAAAGCAGATCAGATCGGACAGCCAAAGGCATATAAAATGAAAACAGATGATTTCCGCATGATCGTGCGCCATACGGCAGAGTTTAGGCTGATACCGGAAAAACTGAATGCACAGAAAATGGAGTTTATCAGCAGTCTTTCAGAAGAAGTACTCTGCGGGCTGTATGAGGCACCTTATGCAGAAACAGGTCAGAAGGAGCAGTTTCCATACCAGGCCGGTGATTTTGAAATCATGGAATTAAGTGTCCGGGATGATTTGAGCATTATGCAGGTCATCACGCCGTCTAAATATCTGTATCAGACAAACTGCAGGGAACTTTATTTTGTATGGAATCCGCTGACAGGGCAGACAGGCTATTATACCATTGAAAAAGCGCCTGATAAAGATGAAAAAAATTACTATCTGGATGTGTTTAAAGAAGACGGTTCCTGGGAAAGACTGGAGGAGGCTCCTTCGGACGGAAATATCATGAACCGTGTTATGGAATTGTTCGGAGGTGGGATATGATAACGATAGGGGTTGTGCTGAGCAATGCATATGCAGATTATTCGGCACATTTAATCCGCGGACTGTGCAGCAGGGCAAAAGAAAAGGAGAATATCAATCTTATTTTCTTCCCGGGAGTATTACAGAGTGATCTGTGCAGCATCCAGCCGCAGGAGGGGGAGACAGAGTATGCAGATACTGTTCAGATGGCCGATGTATTAATTATATCAGACCAGAAAATACTGCATATGCTGCTAGAGCAGCCGGAAGGCTCGGTTTTTTCTAATATTCTGGAGCATATTCCGTATATTCTGCTAAAAGATGATGCCGGACATGTGCTTGACCAGGCGATTGCGTTAGCCCAGGGAAAATCTTTTCAGCTGGAAGATGATATGGCGGAAGACGTATTTTCAGAAGCAGCGAACAAAGCAAAAAGACGGGATAATTTTGAGCGTGCGCTGGAATTTGCAATGAGAGCCCATAAAGGACAGGTACGCAAAGGCTCCAGTATTCCGTATATCGTGCACCCGATTGAAACAGCCCTGATTGCAATGACACTGACCAGGGATCAGGATATTATTATAGCGTCACTGTTTCACGACGTGGTAGAAGATACTTCTTACAGCATAAAAGATATTGAAGATGCCTTTGGCGCTCATGTTGCGCACCTGGTACAGATCGAAAGCGAGAATAAGCGCAAAGGCCAGGATGCGGTGCAGACATGGAAAATACGCAAGCAGGAATTTATAGATGGCCTGGATGAAAAATCCAAAGATGAAAAAATCATCGCACTGGCTGATAAACTGTCTAATATGCGTGCAACGCGTCAGGGATATTTAAAAAACGACGAAAAATTCTGGGAGCGGTTTCATCAGAAAGATAAAAACATGCATGCCTGGTATTACCGGACAGTGGCAGACAAGCTCAGGGAATTTGAGGATACCGATGCATGGAAAGAGCTGGATCATCTGATTCGGGATGTATTTGGCGTATAAGACTGCCGGATGATGCTGCAGCAAGTCACAGGCGGTGATAAGGAGGTATCTGCATGGAGCTGCCGCAGGATTTTAAAGAACGCATGAAAAGCCAGCTGGGAGATTCTTACGCAGAATTTATAGCTGTTTATGAAAAAGAAAGGGTCTGCGGCCTGCGTTATAATCCTTTAAAAATAGATGTTTCAAAGCTGAAATCACTTCTTTTAAAACAGGGGATTACGCTGGCTCAGACCAGCTGGGCCGAAGAGGGATTTTATTATCCGCCGGATGCCCAGCCGGGAAAACTGGCCCTGCATGAAGCGGGTGCTTATTATATTCAGGAACCGAGTGCTATGACAGCGGCCGCGCTGTTAGATCCGAAGCCGGGTGAAAAAATACTGGACTTATGTGCTGCGCCCGGCGGGAAAAGCACCCAGATTGCCGGGCGGATGCTGGGCAGAGGTCTGCTGGTTTCAAATGAGACCGTATCGCAGAGGGCTAAAATTTTATCCAGAAATATAGAGCGCATGGGAATTGCCAATGCGGTTGTTTTAAATGAAACACCGGAACATCTGGCAGAATATTTTCCGCATTTTTTTGACAGAATTTTAGCAGATGCACCGTGCTCAGGCGAAGGCATGTTTCGAAAAGATGAAAATGCCAGGGGAGAATGGAGCCTGGAAAATACGCTGTTATGTGCCAGACGGCAGAGGGACATTCTGGCACAGGCTGTGCGGATGTTAAAGCCAGGCGGTATTTTAGTCTATTCCACCTGTACGTTTGCTCCTGTGGAAAACGAAGAAACAGTGCAGTGGCTGCTGCAGGAATACCCGGAACTGACGCTGGAGTCAAACGGGCATATCTGGCCGCATCTGGACCGCGGAGAAGGACATTATACCGCACGTTTTCGCATGGAAGGCGTGGATTTGAAATGTGAAAATACAAATGCTGAAGTAGCTGATATCGTAGAAATTTTAGTAAAAAAGCAAAAGAAATATTCCCAGGGAAACAAAAAACGGATGCAGGAATCCGGTCCGGGAGCAGAAGCCGTAATGAAAATGAAAATGCAGATGTTCGCTCAGTTTTGCGAGGAAACGCTGGCAGAAAAGACGGCAGCCTGGATTTTAAATGAAATACAGATACACACAAAATTACGTTCCGGCAGGCTGGCAGCATTTGGTGACCAGCTGTATATACTGCCGGAAGGAATTTACAGCCTGGAGGGATTAAAGACAGAGCGTGCAGGGCTTCAGCTTGGCTGCTGCCGGAAAAACCGTTTTGAACCTTCCCATGCTCTGGCTATGGCGCTTCGGCCACAGGATGTGAAACACGCTGTGGAATTAGAAGATCCCGCACGTTATATCCGGGGAGAAACAATCAGCTGCAGCGGACAGAAAGGCTGGGTTCTTATGACGGTGGAAGGGTGTTCCATAGGCTGGGGAAAAGCATCTGCAGGAATCATAAAAAACCATTATCCCAAAGGACTCAGGCGTGAGGGCAGAAAGTGAGGTAAGACATGAAAAAGACGGCGTTAATCATGGCAGGCGGACGCGGAGAGCGTTTCTGGCCCAAAAGCCGCAAAAGCCTGCCAAAACAGTTTTTATCACTGACAGACGACGGCAGAACTATGATACAGCTGACGGTGGAAAGAATCCGTCCGCTGGTAGATATCGAAGATATTTATATATCCACAAACAGAGATTACAAAGAACTGGTGGCAGACCAGCTCCCGGAAATCCGTCCGGAAAACATCCTGTGTGAGCCGGTTGGCAGAAATACGGCTCCCTGCATCGGCCTTGGGGCTGTGCACATTGCAAAAAAATATGATGATGCACTGATGATGGTACTGCCATCCGATCATCTTATAAAATATCAGAAAATGTATCTGCATGCGTTAAAAGACGCCTGTGCCGTAGCACAAAGAGACAGAAATCTGGTCACGATCGGGATTATGCCGGATTATCCGGAAACAGGATACGGCTATATTAAATTCCGACCGGAGGAAACAGATGAAGGAGCCTATGCCGTAGACGGATTTGTAGAAAAACCGGATTTAAATACAGCCAGGGCATATCTGGAAACAGAAGAATATCTGTGGAACAGCGGCATGTTTATCTGGAAAGTGTCTTCGATTCTGCATAACATGAAAGAGTTTCTGCCGGATATATATGACGGGCTTTGCAAAATAGGCGAAGCAGTGGGCACAGACAGACAGGAACTGACGCTGGAAAAAGTTTTTCCGCAGCTGGAATCGGTATCGATTGATTATGGAATTATGGAAAAGGCAAAAGATATCTATATTCTGCCAGGTGTGTTTGGATGGGACGATGTGGGGTCCTGGCTGGCGGTAGAGCGGATTCAGAAGCCAAATGAGAGCGGAAATGTAGTCAAAGGGAATATTATTACGATTCACAGCAAAAATAATATTATCCAGGGCGGACAGAAATTAATTGCGGCTGTCGGACTCGAAAATATGGTCATTGTGGATACGGATGATGCGACTTTAATCTGTGATAAGGACAGTACAGCGGATATTAAAATGGTGCTGGAGAATTTAAAGATCTGCAACAGGGAGGAGTATCTGTAGCTGGCTGTATTTTTGAAATCTGTCTGGAAAAAAGGCGCTCTGAACTTGACAGCATCCGCAGGAGGGGGTAAACTAAAACAAGGACTCCCTCCCCAAAAGTACAGAAGAGGGAACCAGAAGATTCGACAGACACGATGAAAGAAGGTTATGGTGAAATGGAAAAAAAGAACATAGACTGGGAAAACATGGGTTTCGATTATCAGAAAACGGATAAGAGATATGTGGCAAATTACAGAAACGGGGCCTGGGAGGAAGGTGTGCTGACTGATGATGATATGGTTACAATCAGCGAGTGCGCCGGCGTTCTCCAGTATGCACAGACCTGTTTTGAAGGACTGAAAGCATATACAACAGTAGACGGCAGAATTGTCATGTTCCGTCCTGACCTGAACGCATCCCGCATGGAAGATTCCTGTAAGCGTCTGATGATGCCGGTATTTCCACAGGAGCAGTTCGTAGAAGCAGCTGCACAGACTGTAAAAGCAAATGAAGCATATGTGCCTCCGTATGGTTCGGGTGCTACACTTTATGTCCGTCCGTATATGTTTGGAAGCAACCCGGTCATCGGGGTAAAGCCGGCAGATGAATACCAGTTCCGCATTTTTACAACACCGGTCGGCCCTTATTTCAAAGGCGGAGTAAAGCCTCTTACGATCTGTGTCAGCGATTATGACCGGGCAGCGCCTCATGGAACGGGAAATATTAAAGCAGGGTTAAATTATGCGATGAGTCTGTATCCGATTGTAAAAGCACATGCAGACGGTTTTGATGAAAATCTGTACCTGGATCCGGCTTCAAGAACTTATATAGAAGAAACGGGCGGTGCAAATTTCCTGTTTGTAACAAAAGACAATACCATTGTAACACCGCTGTCAGACAGTATCCTTCCGTCTATTACAAGGCGTTCTCTGATGACAGTAGCAGAAAAATATCTTGGCATGAAAGTAGAACAGAGAAAAGTAGCACTGGAAGAAATCAAAGATTTTGCAGAATGCGGTCTGTGCGGAACAGCGGCAGTTATTTCGCCGGTTGGCAAAATATCAGACCATGGAAAAGAAATCTGCCTGCCAAGCGGTATGGATCAAATGGGACCGGTAACCCAGAAACTGTACGATACACTGACTGGCATCCAGATGGGCCATATCGAGGCACCAAAAGGCTGGATCAGGGAAGTCTGCTAATATAGAATCAGAGTACTTAACAGCTGGACTGGGACACGAAAGAAAGTAAATAACAGGAAACAGCTATATAAGCATAAAAAAGAGCGCACATCCGTTAGATTATCAGTATCGATAGCAGTCAGATGTGCGTTTTTGTATCATATTATATAAATGCAGCAGATGTTAAAGGATTGAGATGAATAAAACACAAAACGATCAGGCAAAGATAAGGAACCGGGCGAAAAGGAAGCCTCAGAGGCGTTCCCGGGAACCGAAATGGGACAAGCTGGATAATACGGCCCATTTATTTCCGGTCATCGCCGGCGACGATATGACCAATGTCTACCGCATCAGCGTTGTGTTAAAAGAGCCGGTGGTGGGAACCATTCTTCAGGATGCGCTGGATATTGTCCTGCCCAAATTTGACGGTTTTAATGTGCGGCTGCGCCAGGGAATATTCTGGTATTATTTTGAGGAAAACGGAAAACCAGCGCCGGAAGTCAGGGAAGAGGACACGTATCCGTGCCGTTATATTCTGCAGAACCGCAATAACAGCTATCTGTTCAGAGTGACCTATTACCAGTGCAGGATTAACCTGGAAGTATTCCACGTGCTGACAGACGGCATGGGCGGCATTAATTTTTTAAAAGAACTGACATACCAGTATCTGCGGCTGTCCCACCCAAAGCTGCGCGAACAGGAGGGTGACCGTCTGAGTTCGGACACATCCTTAAACCGGGAGGACAGTTTTTTACAGAATTATAAAAAAGGCCATGCCAGAAATTACAGGTCCGGGCGGGCGTATATTATGAAAGCTCCAAAGCTTCATTCCCAGGAATTCGGCGTAATGCACGGATACCTGAACATTCCGCAGCTGAAAACGGTATGTAAAGGCCACGGCATGAGCATCAATGAATATCTGGTGGCACTCTGTATCTGGAGCATTTATCAGGGATTTTTACATGGCGCACAGGCACAAAGACCGATACGTGCGGCTGTTCCGGTAAATCTGCGTCCGTATTTTGATTCGGTAACAACCAAAAATTTTTTTGTGGTAGTGTCGGCAGAATTCTGGCCCCAAAAAGAAAACTATACGTTTGATGAAGTATTAGAGATTGTAAAGGAAAGCCTGCGCAGCCAGATTACAAAAGAAAATCTGGAAGATATTTTTTCTTACAATGTGTCTAATGAAAAAAATCTGGCCATGCGTGCCGTTCCGCTTTTAATAAAAAATCTGGCAATCCGTTCGGTTTACACAAAATCGGCGCTTGCAAATTCGACGACGGTAACAAATATAGGCAATATAAAAGTCCGTGAACCTTATGAGCCATATATTGAAATGTTCCATTCGTATCTGGCTATGAGCAAGGGCCAGCTTTTAAAGGGCACGATCTGTTCTTACAAAGATACGCTGGCTTTTACATTCAGCTCGGTATTTGAAAAACCAGTGGTGCAAAAGATTTTTTTCCGGACACTGGCAGCGGAAGGGCTGGATGTTACAATAGAAAGCAACGGGGTGTATTATGAATAAATGTATGCATTGCGGTGTAAATATTTTAGACCATACCGAAGTATGTCCGCTCTGCCGCTGTGTTGTGGAAGACGGCGGGAACGGAGATACCCTGGAAAATTATCCGGATATCCGCCTGAAGGCCAGAAAACTGGAACTGGCAGGCAGGATTGTATTATTTCTGTCAATTGTGCTGGGCACTCTTGCAGTTGTCATTAACTGTACGCATCCGAGCGGCGTGTGGTGGAGCGTCATTGTAGTAGGCGGACTGGCAGATATGATGCTGATCCTGTTTTTTATTATAGAAAATAAACATGCCGGATACCGCAGCAAAACACTGCTGCTGGTCGCATGTACGGCCGCTTATATGGTACTCATTGATTATGTATTCGGATTTACGCACTGGTCTTTGGACTATGCGATTCCGGCAGCGCTGCTGGTTATTGACGTGATGATTGTCATTGTTATGTTTGTCAATATGCGCAACTGGCAGAGTTACCTGCTGTTTCAGATTTTTATGATTCTGTTAAGCGGAATCTGCGTACTGTGCAGCCTGACCGGAATTATCAGGCATCCGCTTATGAGCTATACAGCATTCGGGCTGTCCTGTGCGATGTTTCTGGCGGCCTTTATCATCGGAGGCAGGAGGGCCAGAAATGAGCTGAAGCGGAGATTTCATGTGATGTAAAAAGTCTGCCGCAGGGCAGAGGAATAGATAGAAAGAAAGCCGTGTCTGTTGTTATGCGGTATGTATTTGGAAAGGAATA
Organism: uncultured Eubacterium sp.; assembly: GCA_910580075.1. Classification (GTDB taxonomy): domain Bacteria; phylum Bacillota; class Clostridia; order Lachnospirales; family Lachnospiraceae; genus Eubacterium_J. Next base: position 50,865 of record CAJTVR010000015.1, read on the forward strand.
AAAATGGCTGTAGAAGGAATCAGAAAAGAACAAAAAGAAGAAAGAAAAAGCAGTGTGCCTTCGGCGATTGTGCGTGACATGATTGCGTGGATGACCGCGGACAGGCTGATCGGGCCTAAGCTGCAAAACGGGGAAATCCGCAAAAAGCTGGTAGAGCCTGCATGGAAGTGTCCGTCCTGTTTTCATCTGACGAAGGTAGACCTGCCAGACTGTACGGCAGAACTGTTAAGCCTTGCCCAGAATCCTAATATTGCCCGGGTAATTCTCCAGCTTCATGGCGGCGGATACATCGGCGCTATGCGCAATGCATACCGATCCTTTGCCGGGCTGTACAATGAAATCGGCGGCGGCATCAATGTATTTACACCGGATTACCGGGTAGCTCCGGAAAATCCGTATCCGGCTGCGTTAGAAGATGCACTCTCAGCTTATGAATGGCTGCTTCAGACAGGCGTTTCACCGGGTAAAATCGTAATAGCCGGGGATTCAGCAGGCGGAGGACTGGCAGCAGCGCTGTGCCTGTATCTGAAAGACCATGGAATGCAGCTTCCGGAAGGTCTGATTCTGATGTCGCCATGGACAGACCTGACAGCAAGCGGCGAATCCTATGAAACAAATTACACGTTAGACCCGCTGTTTGGAAACACCAGGGAAAGCATGATTTACAACATGGATTATGTCGGAGAAGAAGACCCTGAAAATCCTTATATTTCACCGCTGTTTGGCTCCTTCGAGGGCTTTCCTCCGATGTTAATCCAGGCCGGTTCGATTGAAATGCTTTTAAGCGATTCCGTTTCCCTGGCAAAGAAAGCGAAAGAAGCCGGTGTAAAAGTACGGCTCAGTATTTACGAAGGAATGTTCCATGTCTTTCAGATGGGCGAACTGATGCTGCCGGAATCCAGGCGGGCGTGGGAAGAAGCCGGCAAATTTCTGCGGGTTTTAGACCGTATACGTAACGGAGGATTCAGTCCTCAGGAGGAAGAGGAGCTGTATAACTGATGGATGCAGCCTGAATCTGCGCTGCTTTCCCGGGGTCTTAATCCCCTTCTTTTCAGAACCGCTGCGCAATGTTATAAATTAATTATTAAATTTACTGCCAGCGGTTGCAAAAGCATACGTATTTTCTTATAATAAAGAGATAGCCTGGCTGGAAAATATGTTTTCTCATGTTTCAGGGGCCGGTAAGAAGAGGGATTGGAGCTGTATAAATAATGTCAGAAAATGATTTCAGGGAAGTGGACATCGAAAAAGAAAAGTCCAGAGAAGATAAAAAAATAGAAGAGATAGAAGACAAAAAAGAAGATAAAAATAATGGTTACGAAGAAGTCTGCTATATCTGCCACCGCCCGGAAAGTGTAGCCGGGAAAATGATAAAAATACCGAATAATATCTGCATCTGCCAGGACTGCATGCAGCGTACGTTTGACGGCATGAACAAGTCCGGTTTCCGCCTGGACGATATTTTAGGCCCGATGAATATGAACGGCAGGATGCCGAATATCAGTATGATTAATCTGGCAGACCTGCAGAACATGATGCCGAATACGCAGAAAATCAAAAAGAAAAAACCAAAAGAAAAGAAAACGGTTCCTGTATTTGACATCAATGCCATTCCTGCTCCGCACAAAATAAAAGCAAAGCTGGACGACTATGTCGTAGGGCAGGAGCATGCGAAAAAAGTTGTTTCCGTAGCTGTATACAATCATTACAAACGGATTGCAGGTGACAGCAGTGATGAAATCGAAGTAGAAAAATCCAATATGCTGATGGTAGGCCCTACGGGTTCAGGCAAAACATATCTGGTAAAAACACTGGCAAAATTATTAGATGTGCCGTTAGCCATTACAGATGCGACTTCTCTGACAGAAGCCGGTTATATCGGGGACGACATCGAAAGCGTGGTCTCCAAACTGTTAGCGGCAGCAGACAATGACGTGGACCGCGCCGAACACGGAATTATATTTATTGACGAGATTGATAAAATTGCAAAGAAAAGAAATACACACCAAAGAGATGTCAGCGGAGAATCCGTCCAGCAGGGTATGCTCAAGCTCTTAGAAGGTGCAGAAGTAGAAGTACCAGTAGGAGCCAGCAGTAAAAATGCAATGGTACCGATGACGACTGTAAATACGAAGAACATATTATTTATCTGCGGCGGTGCATTTCCAGACTTAGATGAAATTATTAAAGAGCGTCTGAACAAAGCGTCTTCTATCGGTTTTCAGTCAGACTTAAAAGATAAGTATGATAAAGATGAAAATCTGCTGTCAAAAGTAACCGTAGAAGATATCCGCAAATTTGGCATGATTCCGGAGTTTATCGGAAGGCTGCCGATTCTGTTTGCACTGGAAGCTCTGACAGAAGATATGCTGGTACGCATTCTGGCCGAGCCTAAAAATGCTATTATCAAACAGTATAAAAAACTTCTGGAGTATGATGAAGTGCAGCTGGAGTTTAGCGAAGATGCGCTGCGGGCAATTGCCAGAAAAGCAAAAGAAAAGAAAGTCGGTGCCAGAGCGCTGCGGGCAATTATTGAAGAGTTTATGCTGGATATTATGTACGAAATACCAAAAGATGATAATATCGGCTCAGTTACAATTACCGGAGATTATGTAAACGGCCAGGGCGGGCCTCTGATCACAATGCGTGGCGTCAAGGGGCTGCCAGACCATACCGCTGACAGTCTCGGAGCGGGCTGATTATGGAGGAACATAAATAACGGTATCTTAATATAACGCGGTTTTGTCTATGAATATGGCCAATTGTGTGGAAAACAGTATTTTATAAAGCGTGGCTGGAGGTCTGTGGGTTTCAGACAGTATGGCTGGAAGTCTGAGGACATGCAGATTCAAATATGCCTGCTTTTATACCATACAGACATGGGCAACCGGCTGCGGATCAAAAGGAGGAACATATGTCAGAGTCATATGCGGAGGTTATTGTCCACGATGAAAAGGATATAAAAGGAAAACAGCTGAAAATAATTCTGATCAGCGTTACTGCTTTACTAATAGTGTTAGGGATGCTTTTCTTTGCACTATTACTGACACCTGGCATCGTTATGATTTTTGTCAGCATATCGATGATCAAAAACCGTTACTGTGAATATGAATATCTGCTTGTTGCAGACGAACTGGATATCGCAGTTGTAAAAAACCGCAGCAGAAGAAAAAAGCTGGCTTCCTATACATTAAGCGAGCTGCAGTGCATGGCACCGGTAAATTCCCATAAGCTGGATTCTTATCATTCCAATCCACAGCTGAAAGTGCGTGACTTTTCTTCTGGAAACAGCGAGCATGATATTTACAGTATGATTTTTTCCAGCAGCGGAATGCTCCAGGAAGTGAAAGTCGAGCCGACAGCAGTTATGCTGAATGAAGTTAAAAAACATCATGCCAGTATTGTGTTTACGGACTGATGAAGGGAAAAGCATCAAAAGGAAAGAAAGTATATTTCACCTTTTGGTGCTATTTTCATATGATAGATTTATAGAAGGAAAAAAATGCCAGGAGAGTTTTTATGCCGGACTGCCAGGAACAGATTTATTCAAATGATTATTTTGATTTTATTATAGCCAGGGAATTTTTAGAAGACCTTCCGGAAATGGAATTCTGTATGCAGCAGCTGAGTGAAGATTATGAATCTGTGCACTACCAGAGATTTGAAAACGGTGTGGAACTTCAGATGAAAGATGTATCTTACCGGGTAATTCCAAGATGCTTCGGCCTTTTAAATAATGAGGCTCTTGGGAACAGCGGAATATTAAAAGTCCGGGACCAGCCGAATTTAGCTTTGACGGGACGCGGAGTTCTGGTAGGGTTTATTGATACAGATTTTGACTATACAAATCCTTTGTTCTGTAATCCCGATGGAACGACCCGCGTGATGAGAATCTGGAATCAGGAAGACCGAAACGGAATTCCGCCAAAAGGTTTTTTATACGGAAGCGAGTACACCAGAGAGCAGATTAACGAAGAACTGCTGGCAGATCACGATTCCATGACTGCAAAAATACCATTTGCAGACGGGCACGGTACATTTCTGGCAGCGCTGGCAGCCGGATCTGAGGATTTTGGAAATCAGTTCAGCGGAGCTGCGCCCGAATGTGACATAGCTTTTGTGCAGCTAAAGCTTGCAAAGCAGTACTTAAAAGATTTTTATTTCATTCCGGATGAAACACCGGTATTTCAGGAAAATGATATTATGGCAGGACTGCGCTACCTGAATATGCTGGCGGCCGAACTGCGCAAACCGCTTTCGGTGTGCATAGCATTAGGAACTAATATGGGCAACCGGGGAGGTCTGAGTCCGATTGCAAGTGCACTGAATGAAATATCCAGACGCAGGCAGCGCTGTGTAACCATTGCATGCGGAAATGAAGCAGATAAAAGACATCATTTTCAAGGCGGTATTCCCGGGCAGAACGGAGAGGAACGCGTGGAAATCAGTGTGTCCGATGAAGTAGAGGGATTTATCGCAGAAGTGTGGGCTGAAGCGCCGGAATTATATCAGGTAACCGTTGTATCTCCTACCGGCGAACGTTTCCGCGCCCTCCCCTCTGCTCCGGGCAGTCATACAGAATACCAGTTTTTATTTGAAGGCACATCTGTGACCGTGGACTATCTCCTGACTGGAGCAGTCAATACAAACGAACTGATTTATATCCGCTTTCAAAAACCGATACCGGGAATCTGGGTGTTGAATGTATCAGTGCGCAATTTTGCAGACGGCATCTATCATATCTGGCTGCCAATGACCGACATGATATCAGGAGACGCCGTTTTCATCCGTTCCAATCCCGATACAACCATTACTGTACCATCAGATGCTGAGATCCCTATTACGGTGGCAGGCTACAACGGCCTGGACGGGAGTATTTACTTTGAGTCAGGGCGCGGTTTTTCTGCCACCAATGATATCAAACCGGATATAGCTGCTCCTGCTGTAGACGTTTATGGCCCGGTAGGAGAAGGAAAGTTTGAAACACGCAGCGGTACCAGCGTAGCTTCTGCCATCGCAGCAGGTGCCGGTGCGCTAATGCTGGAATGGACCGGTGTCAGGAGAAATGATATCGGTGCGACGACGGCGAATATTAAGACTTATTTTATACGTGGTGCGGTGCGGGATGATTCTAAGAGCTATCCGAATAGAGAGTGGGGCTGGGGACAGTTAGATTTGTATAAGACGTTTGAGAATTTTCGGAATGTGTGAAGTTATTTAGAAAAAGTGTATAGGTACAGAGCATATCAGCGGAATACTTGTAAAATTAGGTATTCCGCTGATTTGATTTTCACAGAAGACAATAAAGATAAAAGATATATGCAAAATTATTTTGTTGAAGTTATAATTATAAAAAGATATAATTAGGATAAAAATGATCTTTTGGAATAATAGGTAAAAATTTTATGTCCTCAAATCCAAGAAATAAGTGTAAAGCATTTATTTTCAGCAAAAAAATGAGTTATTAGAATGAACAATACATATATTGAATGTAACTTGGATAAATGTTATTGGAGAGAGTTTTCTGATTGCAAGAAAAAAGAATAAAAGTATTTACAAATGATTTTTTGAAAATTAAGGTACAATTACTATGCGCTGTCATATCATAAAGTTTTTTCAGAAGGGAGAAATAAATGGGAAAATTAAAAAACAAATATTATTCGTATATTAAGAACAACATTTTAATAAAAGATGTTTGTGATAAACTGGGTATAATGACAAAGAGGACAGGGAATGATTTTATTTGTTCTTGTATTTTCCATAGTGAAACAAATCCTTCTATGCATATTAGATCTGATAAAAACACTTTTTATTGTTATGGGTGCGGAAAGAGCGGAGATTTATTCACAATAATAAAACAAAAGCTGAATTGTTCTTTACAGGAATGTGTTGAGTGGATTGAGAAGACTTATCCATGGGTATTGGAAGAAAAGCCAGATTTTTATGGGAATGAATCTGAAAATAGGAAAAAGAGCGGGTATGAAATAGCATATGAAACGTATGCAGATATGAATGAGACAGAAATATTACGTATGCAGGAATATGCGAAGAAAAGAAAATATAATGTAAAGTTTTTATCAGAACGCGGGATTTTTTTTGCCTCTGGAAGAAAGCTTTGCGATACATTTATAAAAAAAGCAGATGCTTTTATTGAAGAGATGGATCTGCTGCAGGATGTATATTTAATAAAGCCGCTGCCTCTTGGAAAAGGCCATATAGATGTACATTACAAAGATTTTTGTGAAGATGATAGAATTATTATTACATCAAGGAATGAATATTCGGAGATTGTTGGTTTCGCCGGCAGGAGTGTGCGGGATGATCAGAGGGGTTCAAATATCTGTTTACAAAAAAACTTCCGAAATCCAATATATTATATCGACTGGATTGGGTTCGCAGTCAATTGAAGCAAGATGAGAAAGATAGAAAAATTTATATTGTGGAAGGTATGTTTGATGCGCTGAGATTAGAGAGTATGAATTGTCTGGCAGTTGCAATTATGGGCAGCCGGCTGTTAACTAATCAGGCTGCATTACTTGGAAGAACTTTAAAGTCTGTAAATGCAGACGTTTCACTTGTGTTGTATTTGGACTCGGATGAAGCTGGACGTAAAGGAACTGTGGCAAGTATAAAAAATATATGGAAAAATGATATTTTAAGATGCTGTTATCTGACGGTTGCGATACGTGAGAGTGATGAAAAAGATCCAGATGAAGCATATGAAAATGGAAATGATGAAAAAACTGTCTCTTATACAGCATTTGAATTTTTGATGCGGTATCAGTTAGCAGATAATGGAGAAGATCTGGCTGGGATACAAGTAAAAAATCGGTATGAAAATATATCTGCAGAAAAAAGAATCAGGGTTCTTCGCCGTATAGAAGACATTCTGACACAAAAAGAGTGGCATGACGTATTTTCATGGTATGATACTGTTTTCAATACTGCGCATCTAAAGGAAGACATTTCGGATGCAATGTTTGCATATCAGGCTGTTTGTAAATTTATAAAAGCAGACTATCATAGAACTATTGAAAAACAGAGTAAAGGAGAAGGTAACGAAAAAAATATTGATAAAGTGAAAAAAAGTTTCCATTATCATATGCAGACAGCGCTGCAAATAGCGAGAACCAGTTATGGACGTGAAGAAATCTCACTGGACGATTCGTCTTGGGAGAGAATTGCGCTTGGTTCAGATGCTGTTTTTGAATATCTCTACGAGAGTCTGAAAAGACATGAAAGCATACAAATTCCGATGATAACGATGCAGGTGCCAAAAAAATTAGGAATATCAAGGAAAAAAGCTTTATACTGTCATGAAGAATTAGTGCTGCATCAATATATACTAAATGAACTTTTGTCAGAAGGAGCTGATGTAAATTATGAAAAGTTCATACCTGCGGTTCGATACCGGAAAGAAAGTGGAATCTACCTGACGGGCTATGGCTATTGGGATGTTATCAAAGAAAATGTAAGTTTTGCCTATCAAATTGATATGTCCGTAATTGACGGCAGCGCTGAAATAAAGAATGGGATGTTTCGTCCGTTTTATGATTGCTGGAAATCTTATATAGACTATATTCAGGACGGAATTGAAAAATTAAAAGGAGAAAGGGTTTACCGTGTTAAACTGGATATTGAGGGATTTTATGATCATATACGCAGGTTTGTTATAAGGGATTCGCTTTATGATCCAATTTTACAGGCATTGCGAAGTGATGAGGATAAATTTGAATGTTTTGGTGAACGAGATGCTGTCCAATATGAACGAGCAGATTATGTGATTAACTGGATTTTGGATGAATTATTTAAAGAAGATTATTATGATCCGGAAACAGGCAAATGTGAACAAAAAGAACAGTATGACTGTGGGATACCACAGGGGCCTGATTTGTCTGCTTATGCGGCAAATGTGGCATTATTTTCTGTGGATAAAAAAGTATGGCAAATTATAGAGCGCGTAAATCAGGATTGTAAGGAAAATGAGATCAATGCCCGCTATGCAAGATATGTAGACGATATGATTATCATTGCATCTTCACCTAAAATATTAATGGAAATTAAATCTGCCATTGCAGAACTGCTGTATGATATAGGTCTGAATTTAAGTCCTAAAACAGAAGATGCAGATGGTATAACTAAGGAAGAAGCTGCTGACTGGACTTTGGAGGAGCGGGGAGGTTTTGGCGTATCAGCAGCATTTGACATGCCTGATGATATTATGGATTCCTTAATAGAAGAATATGAAGATTATGAGGTTACGGACCGCCGGGGCGCATTGAAGCTGCTGCAGGGGAATTTATATGCGCTGTTATATGAAGGAATCGAAAAAGAAGAAATGGATTTTGAGTCGTTGCTTGGTGTAGTTTTTCAGACAGAGGAGATCCGTTACAGGGATATTGTCCGTTTTAGTGAAATGATACTTTTTTATGCCGGCAAGATGGAAGATAATCTTTTGACTGCATTCAAAAAAATATGGGAACATGGAAAGAAAAAAAGCCGAAGCAGCGCACTGTTTATGGAAGAAGGACTGGATATCCTAGCGTTTTTAGATGGATGCTGTGGGATACTAAAGCGGCGGAAACAATACAGAACTAAGAAATCATCTGAAAAATGGGAAAGTGTGGAAAATAAGATTTGGACGGACTGGGAAGAAATCCATAGCAGTATAGTAATGCAGATTGATAAATATGAGATTTTAAAAACCAATCGCTGGATAATAGAATTTAAAATATTGGAAATTCAGGCATTGTTAGAGAAGGATGTGCAGATAAACCATATGGAAGATCAGGCGGATCATGAGTATTGGTTTCGCTGGCAGTGGCACGCAGCGAAAAAAGGTGATGTTCAGATTGCACTACAGCCTAAAAATGAAAATTTGCTGCAGGATTTTCAGTATTGTATAGCAGTATTTTCAAATATAAATGGACAAAAAACATATCGGGATCTGCAAAGCAGATTTAAAAATCACAGACGGTATGGTAAGGGGAAATCTGATAACGCATTGACTGCCTGCTTTAAGATATGGTTTCATGATACGCAGGCAGACGGCTTGCACAAAGAAAGAAAGCAGACCGCTCTTAGGATATTATTGAATACACTTTCGGAAGAATATCGGGCTGAAATAATAGACAGCAACCTTATATTGAAACAGTTTCTGGTGTTTAATGAAACTGAAAGCCATATAGGGAAATATGAGTTTCTGCCAGTATTTCCAGGAGTGAAGTATCCAGGCATTATGACAGCGGTTAAGGATGAAAAAAATAGTATCTGTAAGATCATAAGAACAGATTTCATTGAAGATAAGGAAGGTAACGTATTAGATCCTAATGACTGGGTTATGATAGAGCAGGAAACAGAAAACAGGCAGTGGCGTTATGAGAAAAATCTGCTTGGAGAAGAGAAAACAAAACAAGAGATCAGGTATGTGCAATTGGCCGATTATTGTTATGAGAAAGATAATATGGACGCGTTTCAATGCCTGCTAAATATTTATAAGATTTATCCAATGTTAAGCGAGAAGCTTAAAAAGGCAGAAACGCAATTAGATAAAGATGGTAAAAAACTGATTGTATCCAAAAGAAATGTCTTGCTGGCATTGGATACAAATGATGCCGTTTCGGAAATTATTGTTGATAATGCATATTTAATACCAGAAGAAAATACGTTAGATGTTGCAGCGGTGGAAGAAGGAGAGGGAAAATATGAGCTGAAGATTGTATATAAAGAGGGAACAGCATATTGGATCAGTGGTTATTTATTAAAAGATGCGTGCCATATGGATGAGATTATGCTTCGTGGAAGATCCTGCGAAGATTTTAATGATATTGAAATGTTAAAATATTCTCTGGCAAAACTGTGCGGTACACCTGTACAGTATGAGAACAAAGGAAAAAGGTCATATGAAAAATCTATAGAACGTACAATAGAATTGATTGGCAGTTATCTAAAAAATGAAAATTGTAGGGAAATTTGTTTGGAAGATGCAAAAATAACGAATAAATTTATTGCAAAGAGAATGGAGACGGATTTAAATACATTATTTGATACTGGACTTTTTTGCAGTATATGGGCAAAAAAATATCTTTCTTATGATTCTGGAAGGCTTTTGGAACAATTGAAAGAAATCCGCCCTTGTAAGTATGATCTTGAAAGAAGGGTTCCGAAATTATATAGTCATTTGGCAGACTGTATATATCAGATTTCAGGCGAGGGAGAGGAATTTATTGGCTTAAGGATTCTTTCAGCAGGTTTATTTGCGGACTGCATTTTGATGCATCTTCGTATGCAGGTTTTGGGGTGTATTCATTCACTGGACAAGCAGCAGCGGGACAGGTTTATAAAAGATGCATCTGAAACAGGACTGGATATGTCACTTCAGGAATTAGAGCTTACAGGCAAAGAAACACTGATAACAAAAGTAAACCTGAGCCTGAATAAAATATTTATAAATTTGTTAAAAGCGCAGTCAGAAGAAAGAGGAATCCAGTATATTACACATTTAGGATGGCTGGTTCTTTTGTCAAAAATATGTGAGATCGACAAGGAGACAGGATATATTGTTGGAAATACGACCAAAAACGAGATACATAGAAAAAAGATTGCTCAAAATTTACGTAAAGTCTGTCAGGTTATTAAACAGGATGAACAGAAAAAAACGACAGTTCGATTGGAGTATCCTTTTGAAGATATGGGTGAAATGCTTGTATTGTGGACAAGAGATAATGTAATTGAAATTTTGAATTGCTTAAAACGTGTCGATCAATATTATGGAATAAATGCTGTAAGGGTTCTATCTGAGAATTACAGCCAGACTATACAGAAAAAGCGTGTTGTCATTGAATCAGAAGAGGGGAATTTTAATGAACTTCCTCATTTTTGCACATTTGCAAAAAGGGGGCAAAATATTTGTGACAAAGAATGTGATGTGGAAAACCGAATAAAATCCATTTATTCAGTTTCCTTTATTAATGGAAAAGTTGCAGGAATATCTACGATTGATAGGATGTTTGGTGAACTGCTCCAGCTTTGGGAAGGCAAGACACAGTTAGCAGCAATAAGTGGAAGCAAAAAAACAGAAGATATTTCAATGCAGCAGACAAAAGGAATAGCAGGAGAAACAGAAGAAAATATTGCAGCTATGCAGCAGACAAAAAAATTGCGGCTGAAACAAAAGCAATTATTGTAAATGATATGAAAAATGAATGCTCCATTAGGGATGATACAATTGACAGGTTTTATAAAGTCCAGAGAAGTATGTGGAAAAAAAGGGGGAAGAACAGATTTTTTGTGAATACTCATAGGATTGCTTTATTCCAGTATAGGATCGATTCCAGCTATCAGCATCCTGAAGCAGAAAGATGTCAATTAACAGAAGAAAAGACTGAAACAGATCACAGGCAGATAGATCAGCAGATGATTGAAAATGTGATACAAGCAGATGGAAGCTGCGCAGAATTTCGAAGGAGAGAGCTGCTTGAAAAAGTAATGGAGATTTGCAGCGACTTTGATGTGGATATTTTACTTTTGCCCGAATATTCGGTTCGTCCAGAAACGGTTGAGTGGATGAGGGAAGTATTGGATGATGAGCAAAAAGGGTATAAGTTCTCAATCTGGGCGGGGACATACCGAATACCGGTTGGATATAATTTTTCAAATCTTCATATTGCAGATAAATACAAATTAAATGAAAGAATCTACTGGCATTCAGCTCCGCTTCCAGTGATTACCAAAAATAAAGATAATGAAGCAGAAAATTATGAAGAAATTTAAAAAATATCCGGCGGTTACACTGCATGAAGATATCAATCCAACACCAGCTTACTGGATTGAAAATGGATTTTCGCCAGTTATGCATCAATACGCCAGGGATTTGTCTGAAAAAAATGAAAGAGAGCTTATGCCTTATTTCTTTGACGCGAGAGATGATGTAATTGAGGTAATTTGTGCAGAGTTATTTGCTCTTGCGTCCATTAGTAATTACCCCAGTTTTTTGAAAGAATCGATTTGTGCATATGAAAGTTATCGGAATAAAGATGTCCAGGGTAAAAATCATCTGTATTCTGATGAATATAAAAAGTACGAAGAAAATATGCTAAAAGATATAAAAAATTTTGGAATGTTTACTGCGATTTATCAAAGAGTAAACAAGTATCTGCGGACGCCTATTATTCTTGTTCCGGCCTGTACTACGCGTGCAGTAGATTATTATGTATTTGGCCAGGGATTTTATTTGTCAGCAGGATTGAAAACAGTTTTTTGTAATGCAGTTGGAACAGGTGGCAGAGGGGGAAGCTGTTTTATAGGGCAGGATTCATGGGATAATAGGAAAATCACCAGAAACCCTTATTTAATGGCAAATACAGTTTATAGTGGTTTAAAGCCTGGCATTTATATGCAGACTTCCGAATACAAGGATAGGGGTGCATTAGGAGACAGAGAGCAGGCACTGCTGATCTGTGATGTCAGCCCTGATATGGAAAAGGGACAGCCAAATGCGGAATCCATGCTGGATGGGCTTTCTGTTGTTGCACATATTCCTGTATTTGAAGAAAAAATATTAGCAAAAGAATGCATGGATTTTTCAAAGTGCAGGAAATGTAATGAATATGAAAAGGGACTTTTAAAAGACAAGCAGGGAAGGACGAAGAAAAATTTAGAACGTATCGCAGTACATTGCGAGAATTTATCTGATATTCATATGTCATATGATGATAAGGAAATGTTAGATGTAATTAAGTCAATGATAGATTTGGGTAAAAATTATGATAGTGAATGGTTTGTGCGAAGAGCAGAGTGTTATGCGGAAAATTATAAAATATATCCACAGATGTGGGTGCCGCCGGCGTGACAGATTGGCTTTATGCTGAGATTGATTATCGAAATTTTTTAGAAAGTAAAGGTGATTATTGCATACAAATGCCGAAGAAAAAATGAAATTCTGAAAAGATGCTGCTATTATATATTATGTCTTGCTAGAGCGTGTTTGAAAAATCATTCCTGCCATCTGCATTCCCCACTTTGCGTGATATTTGCACCAAATTCAGGTTACATAGCCCGCTATGCGCCCTTCATTTGGCACAAATCTCCCACAAATTGTGAAATACATCTGGCAGAAAGCATTTTTCAAACACGCTCTAGAGAGAGATAAAATATAGATTATTTGAAAAGTACTGCAGGAATTTTTCATGATTTTCTATTGCAAATCTGATGAATGAGGGTGGTGAATATGATTACAAGTAAAGATATATTGGAATTATTGAAATATGGTGAAAGAATATCATTAGAATGCAAAGAATCCAGAAATGAAATATCAAAATCAGTATGGGAAACGTATTCTGCATTTGCCAACACATGCGGAGGCATTATTCTTTTAGGAGTTGCAGAAAACATGGCAGAAACAGATTATGAGAAAAGATTTTCCTTTACAGACATAAAAAATCCAAAAGCCAGACTGAAAGAGTTTTGGGATACTATTAACAGTAGTAAGGTCAGTTCAAATATTTTGTTGGATGACAATGCAGGTATTTGTCAGATCAGAGGTGCTAATGTCATATGGATAGAGGTTCCACAGGCAGATTACAGGCATAAGCCGGTATATATAAACGATAATCTCTTGAAAGGAAGCTATAAGCGGAATCATGAAGGAGATTATCACTGTACGGAGGAGGAAGTGAAATCTATGCTGAGGGATGCTTCTGATTCCGGAATTGATGGCAGTCTTCTCTACGGTTTTACTATGGAAGATATTGACAGCAGTACATTAAAAGCATACCGTGTTGAGTATGAGCATCATAATCCGGAGCATGTCTGGAATGGGATTGATGATAAAGAATTTTTACGCAATCTTGGAGCGTATGCAGTTGACAGGGCTACAAAGAGAGAAGGGTTGACAGTTGCCGGACTGCTTATGTTTGGAAAGGGTTTATCTGTCAGGGAGAGATTTGATAATATCCGTATGGATTATCTGGATCAGACAAATCTGGCTGAAGGCAGCAGATGGAGTGACCGTCTTACTTATGATGGATCATGGGAAAACAATCTTTATAATTTCTTGAAAAGGATTCTGCCCAAACTTGTAAGCGAGTTGAAAAGGCCTTTTAAACTGCAGGGAATGGTAAGAGTTGATGATACGTCTGTTCATAAGGCAATACGCGAGGCAGCAGTTAATATGATTATTCATGCTGATTATCATAGTATAGGCGTTTTGAAAGTGGTGAAGTCAGATGATGGATTTACATTCTCTAATCCAGGCAGTCTGAAACTGCCAGTACAGGCAATATATGAAGGAGGACATTCAGTTGCAAGAAATCCTAAAATCCAGAACATGTTTAGAATGATAGGCTTAGGCGATAATATTGGCTCTGGATTTCCTGCTATATTGAAAGCATGGGGTGATGAAAAATGGCGGCAGCCTGATTTGTATGATGACCAGGAATTACATCAGGTTAATCTTAAATTATGGATGGTATCCCTTATGCCGGCAGAATGTACGGATTTTTTGCATGATACGTTTGGAATGGCTTACCGGCATTTAAAATCAGAAGAACAGATTATTCTTGCAACAGCTTTTCTTGAGGAAAAAGTATCAAATACAAGATTACAGTCGGTTTTAGGATTACATTCAACAGATATAGGCAGGATGCTTTTTCGTCTGGCTGATAAAAAAATGCTGGCTGCTGAACGGCGGGGACGCTGGACAACATATCGAATAAATATGGAGTATGAGATCAAGCCGGAGCAGTTGAACATGGAAGATGTATCAAAAGATCCAGTTGATTTAAATAAAACAGATCAATTAATATATCAATTTATTGTAATGAATGGTATGATAACAACTCAGCAGGTAGTTGATATAATTGATACAATCACGACAAAGCAGGGTGCCTCAGTTGCTTTGAACCGTTTGATTGACAGAGGGTTGATTGTCAAAGTGAGACAGGGCAGACATGTGGTCTATCAATTAAAATAGAATAATATATCAATTATAAAGAATTTAAATAGTTGATATATTGATTAAAAGTTGATATATTCTGTTGATTAATTGAAATCAAATATATTTTTTCCGTGCAGATGGGAAAAGTATAAGTTGCATATGAAATAGAGGAACAACTGTTTGTGACATTAATTTACCACCAATTTTTCGCCGATTTAGCATTAATTTACCTCAACCCCAACGAAGTTATGCGGCCTGCAGCGATTTTCGCCGAAAAAAACTTAAAATTTTTTGTGACATTAACTTGACTCAATCGGGCTGGGGACAGCTGGATTTGTATAAGACGTTTGAGAATTTTCGGAATGTGTGATTATTGAAAAATGCTCTTTTCTTCAATAATATGTGAGCTGCTATCAGCGGAATGCCTGTAAAAGCAAGGCGTTCTGCTGATTTTATTATTTTACAGAGTATATTTTACCGCTATTAGATGGTTTTATGTGTTGTCTTGTAATTGAATTTTCCATATGATATACTGGGTGTGATCATTAAAATATGAAAAATACGAATATTAAGTATAGATAAAAGCTGCATTAATATCATAATGAGTGGAGGGTATCACAGTTGCAGATTAGGGAATCCTTAATAGATAATATAGGCGAAGATGCTATAAGAAGATTTTTGAGAAGCAGAGGTATTGAAAAGAAAGATTTAGGACAAGAATTCAAATATTTTGTTTCGAATGCAGTTGGGATAGATATAATGGAAGAAGAATTTGAAGAGTTCTGTTATAATCATTTAATGTATGGGAAAAGGAAACTGGTTCGAGTTTTTGAAATAGCAAATAAAAGAAAAATAACTGATGATGAGTTATGGTTAAAAGCATTAAAGAAGGATTTTTTATGGGATTCTTTAAACATGTGTAAGATATTGAAGACAGATGTTTCAAGTAGTGATGATTGGAAAGTTGCATCTGTAAAGACAGTTGATGATAAGCGCGGAGAAGTGGAATCTATATGTATTCTTTTTCAATGTTATATAAGGGTTACAAAAAAAATTAGTAAAGATCATGAGTGGTGTACATATATTCCTGTGGAAGTAGATTTGAAAAAAATTTATTATTAATAAAGGCATGGAGAAGGCAGAATGTAGAAAATGAAGATGAATATAAGAATAATACTTTAATGAATAAGATTGTAGAATGGTTAAAAAAATCTATAGGTATTAAAGTGAAGAATATACAGTTAGGGTATAAAAAAATATTGGCTAATATGAATGAAAGCCTTACGGGTGAACTGCTGGGTGCGATTCCATCATGTGGAGAGGTAGATTTAATGAAGGATTTTTTTTCAGATGTGGAGGAAAAAATTATGAATCAAATTCCATTTGAAAATAGTACGCAAAAGGATGGAAAAACGACGTTTAGTGGAAGAATCATGAATATAGCACAAGAAATGAAAAATATGGTCATAAGAGCTGTGGTATCTGATTATTTTTTTGAAAGAAATTATAATGTAATAGATCAGATGAATTTATCAGCTGTCATAAATAGTGTAAAATTTAGTGATTTAGATAATTCAATAACAATTATTAAATCTGAGAATAACATTAATCCTGTTTTTTGTGCTAAGCCATTTTTAATGCTTTTGACAGCCATGGAAGATTCAGATCAGGTAGATACAATTAATATTAGTTTTCGTAATAGAAATAGAAAATTTAGAATAAGCTACGATGCGACCAAAGAAGAATATATTGAAATTGGAATACTAGATCCAGAAGATTACTATTTAGAGGATTACGAAAAAATATGGGAGATATTGAAACAGTATGATTATGCAAAAGATAAATCAGCTCAAGGAGATTGTAAAGCTGCAATCGGTGAATAATTTAACCGCAATAGAGCCGAAATGGTTACAGGAAAAATTAGGTCTTGGCAATAAGGAATTTGAAGCTTTTAGAGATTTTCTTTTTCGGGAGGGGGTTTTGAAATATAGGTATAGGTTTAACTGTTCTCAATGTCAAGAGAGTTGTATAGAATATGTAAAAATAATAAAAAAGGGGAGATGCAGGTGTGGGTCTTGTGGAAAAAATTATAACCTTGAAGTGATGGATAAAAAGGCAGGGCACATAGTGTATGAATTATTGAAAGACGGCATTCTTGCGTTTGGTGAAGACGATATGGAAGATGTTAATTTAGACGAAAGTAATGTAGTATCTTTAGAATTAATTAAGAATATAGGTAAGGAAAAGAAGACAATGGCAGAAGAAAAGAAAGAGAAGGTAATATTTTTTGGGAGCTCAAAAGAAGCTGTAGATACAATGGATGAAGCAGCTGCAATAGTTTCCAATCTGGGTTGTAAAACTTTGACATGGAATTCTCCTAATAACGGAGTGTTTGTGGCTGGAAATAGTATTTTGGATAGTTTATTGGAAACAGCAGGCAGTGTTGACGGAGCGGTTTTCATATTTAATCGTGATGATGAGGTTTGGTGCAGAGATGAAGTAAAAGGTTCTGTCCGTGATAATGTTTTATTTGAATATGGTTTATTTATGGGAAAATTGAATAAGCAAAAGGTTGTATTTGTTTGTAAAAACAGACCAGACCTAGCAAGTGATTTATCTGGTGTTATTTATATTGATGCAAATAAAGAAGCAGAGATGAGACAAGCATTAAAACTATGGCTGCAAAGGATATAGTAAGATGAGTGTATAGAGAGAAATTATTATTTGAATCAGAGAATATATTATGATAGATGTTGAAATTGCGTGATTGTTGAATTGAAATGATCGAAATATGGACTCTAAGAAAAAATGGAGGTGGAATAAATGACTTTGAAGCAGGAAGCATATGCTGTGATTGATTCTTTACCGGATGATGACAGTGTTAAATTCTTTATAGACATGATTCGGAGATTTAATGTAGTGGCAGGGAAAACAGAGAAAATATCTGAGAATAAAAATTTAATTTTAGAAAAAAGACAGGCGTTTTTACACATGGAGGAACTGAAAAAGAAGTATCCATTCCCAAAAGATTATGACTGTGAACAAATCAGAAGGGAGGCTATGGAAGAAAAATATGGTTGCATTAATTGACACTAACGTTATATTAAACTATATTACAGACCGTGAAGATCGGTTTCGAGATTCTTCAAAAGCGGTTATGGATTTGTGTTCTCAAGGAAAAGTTGATGGATATATAGCTTTTCATTCGTTGTCTATTATATGGTATTCGCTTCGGATTCCAGATGAGGGTAAGCGAATGTGGTTAAAAGATATTTGCAAGCTGCTGACAGTTGCAGGGGCTTCACACGCTCAGGTTTTAGAGGCGATAGAAAATGTACAGTTTAAAGATTTTGAGGATTGCCTGCAGGATGAATGTGCGAGAATGGTAAATGCAGACTGTTTGGTGACGTGTAATTTGAAAGATTTTAAGATGGCTAAAACAAAGGTTTGCAGTCCGGATGAATTTATTACATTATTATGAGAAAACGGATGCTGCTGTTCTGGGACAGGCATGTAATGGCGTTGGAAACGCTGGTCTGCCATAATCAGGATCATAATGACCCATTTGACAGGACAATGATTGCACGGGCAAAGGCAGATGGATTAAAGTTTGTTACACATGACTATAAGATTTCTTTTTATGAAGAACCCTGCGTTTTGTCTGTATAAATTTCTTCACAATAAATGCCTTTGTTTAGAGAATGTATTTATTGTGAAGATTTATTTTGCCATTTAATTATAAAGGATGATGATACATAGTCTGGATACAAAAATAGGGACGGGAATAGTATTTTTACAGAACAACTGTTTGTGACATTAATTTATCACCAATTTTTTGATGATTTAGCATTAATTTACCTCAACCTTAACGAAGTTATGCGGCTCACAGCGATTTTTTCCGAAAAAAAGTTGAAAATTTTTGTGACATTAACTTGACTCAATCGGGGTGGGGACAGCTGGATCTGTATAAGACGTTTGAGAATTTTAGGAATGTATGATCAT
>CAJTVR010000016.1:0-1135 GCA_910580075.1 uncultured Eubacterium sp.
GTTTGTTCTTCCTTGGCAGACGTCCCTTTTTCTGTTTCGTTGCTTTCTGGTAAGGCTGGTCTTTGTGTCCGGGTTGCTTTCTGCGCCTGTGATGACTGCTCGCTGTTCCCATCGGACGAACACGCCACAAGAGAAAACATGAGACAAGTCGCAAGAAAAATAGCTGCTCCTTTTTTCATGATGATAGGTTTCCTTTCGCTAGTAGATTCATCAAAAAGCTTAGCTTTTTAACTCCGTCACATTATACTCCCAATAGACTGGATTTTCAATATTGTTTGCGCATCACATATTATTAGTGACAATAATCTATCCATGTGGAATAGAAAACGCTCCAACGATTTTGTGTCCTCGTTAGAGCGATTCTATCATATTTACCTTGCTCGGAATAGCGTGGGTGCCAGCATGTGCGCTTTTTTATTACATCGCCCCAAAAGCATCCCTGCCCACAAAACAGCTCCTATCACAGACACCAGCTTCCCCATCTTTACTCCCGGGGCATGATATTCTATTTCAATCTGATGCTCTCCTTCACTGACCGCTGCTCCCAGAAATGCTGTATTTACTTTCTGAACCGGAATGCTGTTTCCATCTGATTTTATTGTAAAGCCCTGGTCATATGGAATCGATGTAATGAGATAACCCGTATGTTTCACTGTAACCTTCCCGCTGATACGGTTTCCCCTGGTCTTTTCCCAGTCCGGGTAAAACTGTGACTGATACAGCGCATCTTCCTGCAATATAGAAGCGCTTCCTAAAAAACCTCTGATATTTGATATAGCATAATCTCCTTCCCCAAATAAAATTTCTGCCTTTGTCTGCCCCGCCAAAAGACGGACTGTATAAGTAAACGTCGTATTTCCATTATAATAAATATGGTTTTTTGCACTCAGCTTATTACGTATCCCGTTCACTTCCACTGTTACATCCCTGTTTCTGCGGTGATTTTCTACGTCAAACTGCAGATACAAAATATCCCCTTCCACTTCTTTTTGTATGTCTTTTTTTTCTGAATACTGAGCAGTATGCTGATCTTTCTCTGTTTCCTCTTTTTCTGAAATTTCCAGCAGCGCAGAAACCTCATGCCCAGCCTGAACCATCCAGCAGTTTCCGCTGTATCCCGCTTCCACACTTTCTT
>CAJTVR010000016.1:1235-35472 GCA_910580075.1 uncultured Eubacterium sp.
CCGCTGCTCCGCTCTCTTCCGCTGCTCCGCTCTCTTCCGCTGCTCCGCTCTCTTCCGCTGCTCCGCTCTCTTCTGCAATGGAAATAGAAATATCCGCCTGCCTTACCTCCCGCAACCCGCCTGGATTCAGCCCCTTCGCTGTCCCTCCGTTTTCAATCACCGCATACTGCATCAGTGCTGTCTGATTATACGGAAACTCCAAATTTTCATATTCTTTCACGGAAAGCAGTCTGTCCGTAGCATAAATCACAGGAGCCGCATGTCTGTTAACATTCACCGTAAACGTATCCGAATCTCCAGCCCGCCCCAGCGTATACTTTACTCCCATCAGTTTTTGGAATAAAGGATTTTCCCCTGCAGACTGCATCAGTGCATTGCGGAAGGGCTGCTCTGTCTGAAATACATTTTTTCGGAATTCTGCATAATCCTGCTGGCAGGAAGATGAATACACCGAGCTGATCCACTGCCTTGTATTCCAGACTCGGTTTATATTATCCTTCTTCTTTGCACTGTCCCCCTCCTGCTCTAAGCGGTAAAGCCCCGGTTCTGAACTTAAAATATCTGAAATTTCCGCCTCCCAGGCCGGATCTGTCAGCTCTTCATAACGGCTTTTTGAAATTATATTTCCTTCTGTACCATTGAGCTTTATTCCAAACAAAGCCAGGCATACAATCGAAGGCACCGTCAGAAATATCAGGAACCTTTTCTTCCAGTAAACGAGAAAACATACCAGCAAAAGAATACTCTGAAACATAAGAAATTCCTTCCTCTGTGCACTGACTGTCTGTTTTCCTGCAAAATCAGAATAAGCACACCAGGCCACAGCCGCCAGATACCCCGCTGCATTAGCCCGGAACGATATTTTCATTCGTTTCATTTTATCAAGATAAACTGCCACCATATACAGCAGCAGCGGCAGAAACGGAATCAGCGCCTTGTCACGCACATACAGCCCGCCATTGAGCACCCAGGAAAAAAACGGTATTGTAACTACTGCCAGCAATCCTGCTGACAAAAGCCGCTCTTTCCAGTTTTTATAAAAAAGTCCTATTACCAAAACCGCAAAAATGCCTGTTGTAAGCCCGATTCCATAACCGCTGCTGGCAAAACGGACGACTGAAAAATCCGGCTGGAAAAGCTCCTGCATATTTTGTTCCTTAGCGCCCCCGCTTCTTGCAAACAGCACATATGCTGTAGGTACCAGCAGAATTCCGCTGGTACACACAGCCGTCAGAACCGGAATCCCAAAACGAAACAGCGGCCATTTCAGGCTCATTTTCCGGTATCTGCTGAGTCCGTACATCATCAGAGCAAAAATACCTGCAATGCTGAAATAAAAACTGGTCATAATCATCAGAAAAACGCCCGCTGTATAAAGCCCTGCTTTTCCCGTTTTCCAATACCGCTGCACACCCGTCAGCGCCATGCACAAAAACGGCATATAATTTACAAACATCACCTGCCGGTATGACTGGTACACCATCGGAGAAGCCAGCAGAAACATTACCGCACAGGAGAGACTGATTTCCAGAGCAAATCCGCAGCTATTGAGCCAGTAATACAGCAGCATTACAGATACCGCCAGACACAGTACGCTGACTGCGGTCAGATAATCGCTCATCTTCACAAACGGCAGCAGATACGACAGCAGTATCACAGGACTGTACAGTCCGTAATAGGAAAAATAATAAATATTCTGTCCCCCGCCCAGTCCCGGCGCAAATTCAGGAAACAGCTCCCCTGTTTCATAAAACTGTCTTCGAAAATAATCCGGAAAAACACTATGCTGGCTGATCCAGTCCACAGTCGATGCAAACATTCCGAAACGCCCCGCAAATAACCAGCAGACAAATACTGTCACTGCCGCCAGAATCACATACGGAACTATTTTATATTTACTGTTCATCTTTTACCTCACCATACAATCCGTCCCCGCTGCAGGACAGCTCTTTCGTATAACTAGAACTCCTTACAATATAAAGCGGACGATGCTTTGTTTCCATATATGTTTTGGACAGATATTCTCCCATAATTCCAATACATAAAAGCTGGATACCGCTGACCATAAAAATAATGCAGGCAATAGACGGCCAGCCTGGTGTCGGATCACCCCATATAAGTGTCCTTATAACTAGAAAGATAATCATCCCAAATGAGAAAAAGCAGAATGCGACCCCTAAAACCGACGCCATGGAAAGCGGTGCAGCCGAAAAACCTGTAATCCCATCCAGGGAATAGCGGAACAGCTTTCCCAGGTGCCACTTTGTATTTCCTGCAGAACGTTCCACATTTTCAAAAGGAATCCACTTTGTCCGGAATCCAACCCAGCTGAATATCCCTTTTGAAAACCGGTTATATTCACTCATCTGCAGTACCGCATCCAGCATTTTGCGGTTCATCATACGGTAATCTCTTGCTCCCGGCATCATCTGGGTCTGTGAAATCCTGTTCATGCATTTATAAAAACGGTCTGATAAAAAAGACCTGATTTTCGGCTCTCCCGTCCGGGTACTGCGGAAAGCTGCAGCACTGTCAAATTCTCCCTGTGCAACCGCCTGATACATCCGGGGCAGAAGATACGGCGGGTCCTGCAAGTCCACATCCATAACCACTGCAAAATCTCCCTGCGCATATTTCAGCCCTGCATAAATCGCCGATTCCTTGCCAAAATTTCTGGAAAAAGAAAGATAGCAGCAGCGGCTGTCCTGACTGGAAAGTTCCTGTAATACTGTCATAGTCCCATCCGTCGAACCATCATCTACAAAAATCAGTTCAAACACAGCCTCCATCTTATCCATAACAGGGCACATGCTCTTATAATAAATAGGAATGGCTTCCTCCTCATTAAAACACGGTATAACTACTGAAATCTTTTTCTTGTTCATTTTTATCTCCTCCTTGTATCCTGTCAGACCCATTATAAGACTGTTTTCTGAAAATGAGCCTTAAATATTTCTTAAGATTTCTTAAGATTTCCTCGCACCGCAAAAAAATGCTGTATAATAAAATCAGAAAAACAGTCTCATATGCTTATTCATTGTAAGTGCTGACTGGCCTTTATATTTTTCATTAAAGATCATACTGGCTGGCCCTTATGTTTTTCATTAATAATAATGCTGACCGGCCCTTATGTTTTTTCATTTATGATCATGCTGACCGGCCCTTATGTTTTTTCATTTATGATCATACTGGCTGGCCCTTATGTTTTTTCATTTATAATCATGCTGACCGGTCTCATATAATCATTATTTAAATGCAGTGCCGGCCAGAAATAACTGATAAAGGAGTGAATGTTATGTCCCAGAATCCACCGCGCATTCTGGCTGCCGATGACAACCCGGAAATCCGTGAAATTATAAAAGTACTGTTATCCGGCGAAGGATACGCTGTCACAGAAGCAAAAGACGGCGCAGCCGCCCTGGAAGCGCTGAAATCCCAGACTTTTGACCTGATTATCTTAGACATTATGATGCCTGGCATGAACGGCTATGAAACCTGCCGCAAAATCCGCGAAACCAGTAATGCCCCCATTTTATTTTTGAGCGCCCGCACGACTGACAGCGACAAAATACTCGGTTTTTCCAGCGGCGGTGACGATTACCTGACAAAACCGTTTTCTTACCCGGAATTAATTGGCCGGACCAAAGCGCTTATCCGGCGTTATCATGTCTACCAGGGAAAAGAAAACACCCCTGCGCCTTCCGTATCCAAAATTTTATCCTGTCACGGACTCACCATCAATACAGAGCTGGAGGCAGTTTTTATGGATCACAGGCAGATTGACCTGACAAATACAGAGTATGAAATGCTAAAATTGTTCGTCTCAAGACGCCGCCAGATTTTTTCTGCAAAGCAGCTTTATGAAAGCGTCTGGAAAGAACCATATTATTACGGTGCGAATAACACCGTTATGGTGCACATCCGTAATTTAAGACAAAAAATAGAAAGGGACCCGCAGAATCCTGTTTTCATTAAAACAGCCTGGGGAAAAGGTTACCACTGTGATTAAAATGACTTCAAAAAAAGAAATACCCCGTTTCGTACACAGCTTTCGGAATCGGATCTATGATCTGAAAGAACGGGCTGCACGTATGAAAATACGCACAAAACTGCTTCTTTTAATTTTTCTGTCAGCTGCCGGATGCCTGTTTTTATTTCGTTCTCTCTGGCTTCAGAAATGGAACGCCTGGGATCTTATCATTTCGGATTTCCCTATACAGCTGGATATTTTTCCAAAGCCGGCAGATGACTTCTTTGAAAGAATGGCAGAAGAAGCACTCAAATATGATTTTCCTGAGTCAGAAGATGATACGGAAGCTGTCAGAGCAATTGCGCCTTTTTTTGACCTGGCAGATGAATATACATCCATGTATCTGTACGGGCTGACAGACGGAATGTTTCGTACCGGGGTCATGCCTGAAATTATGGATACGCCTTCGTTCCGGACTTTTTTTGATATCGGTTTTGACCTGACATACGGTTCTGGTGAACAGCGTACTTCGTTCCCGCTAAAGTTCAAAAACGGCTATGGTACGGTAAATACTGCTTTTTATCACAGTTCCTATTTCATATTTCCGTATTTTATATTCTGCCTGATTGTATGCATTCTGCTATTTTTATTGATTATTATATTTTTTGTCAGCAGAAAAATGAAAACTGTGGTCATGCTTAAAGAGAGTATCCTTCGAATGTCTTCTGGTGATTTGAAAACTCCGGTTCTCTGCAGTGACCGGGACGAACTTGGAATCCTTACACAGGAACTCGACCGGCTGCGCATTACACTGGATGAAAATTTCACCCAGGAACAGCAGCTGCACAAATCAAACCGCGAACTGACTGCCGCACTGTCCCATGACCTGCGTACCCCTCTTACAATCTTAAAAGGCTACCTGGAAATCCTGCGCCTGAACCGCCAGAAGGAAATGCAGAATGAATATATCAGACGCTGCCTCCAGAAAGCCGGTGATATTCAGGAAATGACAGAGCGGATATTTGAATATGCCCTTGTATATGATCATACAGCTGACAGTATCAATCATGCCCCGCTCGCTGAAACTTCACTGGAATATATTGTAGACAGCTTAAAAGAACATGAAGACTTTCTGCATCTGACCGGATTTCAGACATCCTCTGACTATCCTGCCGTCTCCTGCAGCAGCATTCAGATTATGTCTGAGCCTGGTATGCTCAAACGTGTATTTAACAATCTTTTTTCGAATGTTATTAAATATGCTGATAAAAAAGAAACCGTTGTCATTTCTGCTGATGCCGGCCAGTATCTTACGATTACTTTAAAAAATTATGTAAAGACCGGACACGATGAAATAGAGAGCTCGCAGATCGGGCTAAAGAGCGTGAAAAAGATGATGGAATTCATGGATGGGTCTGTAGCTGTAAATACAGAAAAACGCTGCTTTACAGCAGAGCTGAAATTTCCTGTTATATGTACATCGATGTGTTCCCGGAGCATATCTTAAAAAATAAATCCATTCCAGCAGACACTTGTTTGCGGAGATTACAGGCTGCTGTATATGACTGGAAAATGACTGGCGGCTGACACTTTCATGCATCCAGTATCTGCCGGGAGAGAAACACTGAAAGCATGCCAGAACGCCTGGCGTCATCCTCTTATCCTCCCTGCGTATCGTTACATCATATCAAATGTATAAGGTTGACAAATGCCTACCTATTTGTTATATTAAAAATACAAAAATATCCAGCCGCACAAACGGCTGTGAAAAACAGGGTGGAGGATGATATGAAAAACAGATTGTCGGATGCAGAGTGGAGAGTGATGGAAACTTTATGGGAAAACCCGCCACGGACTATCATGGAAATTACAAATACACTGAAGGCCGAAACAGGATGGACAAAATATACGGTTATGTCTTTTCTAAAACGGATGGAAGAAAAGGGGGCCGTTCATTTTGAAGAAGGAGGCCGGGCAAAACTTTATTTTCCCGACTGGAGCAGGGAGGATGCATCGATACAGGAAACAGAAAATTTTTTAAAGAAAGTATTTCATGGCAGCGCAGGTATGATGATCAATGCCATGGTAAAGCAAAAGGCACTCACAGAAACGGAAATCCAGGAACTTTATCAGATTTTAGATTCTCATGAAGACTCAGCATTGAACTGACTGTGTGAGGAGGATTTATATGAATGAATTATTAACAATGGCTGCCACATCGTCAATTCTGATTTTAATTTTTGTACTGCTTCGTGCAGTATTTTTCAAAAAAATCAGCATGCGTCTGCAGTATGCTTTATGGCTGTTTGCAGCAGCGAAACTGCTTATATTCCCAGTTCCGCATCTAAAAAGCGTTCTGTCAGTCCAAAATCTTCTGCAGCCAGTGGAACATCTTATCGAACAAAGACTGCCAGAAACCACTCAGACTGCCGGAAGCGGATATGCATATAAAGATAACCCGGCAGCCGGTACACAGACAGCCCGACAGATACAGCCGGAACAGATCAAAGATACAGCAGCCGGACAGGTGCGCGGTATACTGCAGGCGCAGCAGCCAAATCCCTTTCTGAATGAACAGCAGCCGGCACAGCCCCCAAAAAAACACCAGATGCACCCGGCCTTATATACTGCTATGTTTGGAAGCATTGTCCTGTTTTTATATTTTCTGACAGGAAATCTGCGGTTTGCAGCATGTCTGCGCAGAAAGAGGGTTCTTTTCAAATCCGGCTGTCCGCTTCCGGTATATGTAATGGAGTGTCTGCCCTCTCCCTGCCTGTACGGAAAAAGTATTTATATTACACCCCGGCTGGCATCCGATGAAAAGCAGCTGTTTCATGTACTCGTTCACGAATACTGCCATTACAGACACGGCGACTTTATCTGGTCACTGCTGCGCTGCCTCTGCCTTGTCATTTACTGGTGGAACCCGCTTGTGTGGCTGGCAGCTTTTTTATCCAGACAGGACTGTGAGCTGGCCTGCGATGAAGCAGCCATTCATTATCTGGGAAAACAGGAACGGATTTCTTATGGAAAAACACTTGTCAGCCTGGCAGCAGCAAACCCGAAAGCAAAAGAGCGTTTATTAACTGCAGCATCTATGAGCATGGGAGGACGAAATATGAAAAAAAGAATTCAAAAAATAGCACAGAATGAAAAATACGCTTTACCAGCCTGCATTCTGGCCGGACTGTTATCTGTCATATGCTTTGTCAGTGTCAGTACAGCAATGCAGAACAATATGCACCCCGAAGAAACCACCGTCCTGGCAAAAAACGTGAACAGTAAAAAAGAAAATCCGACAGCTGGCAGTACGGCAGGCATAAAGGAAAACTCTGATAAAAATAACACAGCTGATGCTGACAGCAATCGTAATAATTCGGTTAAAAATGCGGATACAAAAAAAGAAAACAGCACCGTTGAAGAAACGGCAGTTACAAACCTGGATCAGGCTGTCGGGCTGGCCATACTGGACTATAATAAAGGCCGATATGCGCACGGAGAATGTACGGCAGAAGGACACCTTATACTTGGCCAGGAAAAAGGAAAAAACGGACAGATGAAAGTATATGTACTGACCATGTACGGAGAATATGTGTTTCATAATAATTATTTTATCAAAGATTCAGGAACAGGTGCGATTCCTGCAGTTATCAAATTTACTTATAACAAAAAAACCGGATATGTACTGAAAGATTACCAGATGCCTATGGACGGAGGCTTGTATATACAGTCCATCAAAGAAAACATGGGTATTCCGGAGCACCTGTGGGAGATCTGTATTTCCCCTGATGAGAAAAGCCTGCAAAAATTGGAGAAACTGGAGCGGCGTTATGCGAAAAAGTATTTAAAGAGCATTGGCCGGAAAGCGGCTGTCGGAAACTATTCAGACATCGATCATCCGCTGCTTACAGATGCAGGCGTCAGCGTCAAAGTCTCAAATAAGCTGTGTGATAAGTCAAAATACAGGAAAAGTTTTTCATATTATCCAGACTGGATTGGAAATCTGGAGCGGATTGAAAACGGTGTAAGGTATGTCTATGAAATGTCTCTGGATAAAAAGGCAGGAGAGATTATTTATACAAAGAGCGTATATGATACCGGAAAAGAAGTAGAAAAATTCTCGATTGATATGAAAACCGGAAAAGAAATTGTTCCCGCTAAGAACGGATAACCGGAAAACTGAGTTTTAAATACATGCCGATAGCATTTTCCTTCTATATATGATAATCTTAAGAATATCATGTTTTTAATATTATCATATAAACGAAACCAGGAGGAATCATACATGACTACAAGCGAGATTTTAAAAGAACTCCGTATCAAAAACGGCCTTACCCAGGATGAAATGGCGGAAAGATTTAACGTCACCTGCCAGGATGTATCACGCTGGGAAAACGGCGAAACGGCACCGGATATTGAGACTTTAAAGCAGATTTCCACAGCATGCAATATTTCCGTCAGCACGCTGCTTTGCAGCCCCAGGAAACTTTACTGCCAGTGCTGCGGCATGCCTTTAAATGATACGAACATCAGCAGAGAACCGGACCGCAGTTTCAATGAAGACTACTGCAAATTATGTTATTATAACGGAACTTTTACTTACAAAAATATGGATGACCTAATCAGCTTTTTAACCACCCACATGTCCAGCAAAGATTTTCCGCCAGATCAGGCCAGACTGTATTTCTCCGAAGCCATTCCAAGGCTCCGCTACTGGCAGCAAAAGCAGGATACCCAGAAAACAGAACACTGAAATCCCCTGGCAAAAAGCTGAAAATCCCTGATATTTTACTTGATACAAAGACTTTGGAGCTGTCACACTAAGCAAAACATTATTTTGCTTGATACAAAAACTTTGGAGCTGTCACACTAAGCAAAACATTATTTTGCTTGATACAAAGACTTTGGAGCTGTCACACTAAGCAAAACATATACAAGAAATAGTATAAAAGAATGATTCAAGCCATCTATATCTTGTA
Organism: uncultured Eubacterium sp.; assembly: GCA_910580075.1. Taxonomy (GTDB): domain Bacteria; phylum Bacillota; class Clostridia; order Lachnospirales; family Lachnospiraceae; genus Eubacterium_J. Next base: position 10,185 of record CAJTVR010000016.1, read on the forward strand.
TCAATTTTCTTAATGCGACAGCCCCAAAAACTAAAAAACCCAATTGTTTCGCTTCTTATTTCTGTTCCGCTCTTTCATCCGGATTACAGCAGTTTATCAGATTTCCCGTACATCTTTGATCTTCTGCATCCCCAGGATCACCGCTCCGCCGATGATAAAAAACAAAATATTAAATGTCTCAGCTGAAAGCGCAGCCTGCGGCGTATCCAGCGTTTCCGGTCCTTTTATAACCGCATATACAGATCCTGCCATCAGCCCGATAATCAGATAAATTGTCTGAGGGCGAAACCTCTCAAGTGCTGCACGGATCAGCTTAACAACGCTGAAAATCCCTGTCAGTATCCCGCACCCGAAAATAAATACCGTCGGTAATGCTGCAAAATCAAAATGAAGGATATCTTTAATAGCTGTAACAACCGGCAGATACAGCCCCATAATCAGCAGCAGCGTAGAACCTGAAATACCCGGCAGCACCATTGCTGAGATTGCAACTGCTCCTGCCAGAAATACATAGATGCCAAGTCTTAGATTCAGATGTTCCAGATTCATGCTGCTGCCGCCAGAAACCGGATTAAAATAAGTAATCGCACAAACAGCTGCCGCGCCAATCAGAAAAAACAGCGCTGCACTTTTATTAGAACAAAGCGCCTCTTTTTCTTCCCGGACAACAATCGGTATCGCCAGCAGGATAAACCCGATAAACATAGAGCTGACTGCATAAATATGAGATTCAAATATACTCGCCAGCACCAGTACCGCCAGCACCATTCCGAATGCCCAGCCAATCCCCAGCCTGAATAAAAAAAACAGCGCCTTCTTTTTCTTCTCTAATCCTCCCCGCATCAAATCATCAATTGAAGTAATAAACTGGTCATAAAAACCGAGCAGAAATGCAATCGTCCCGCCCGAAACACCTGGCACACTGTCTGCCAGCGCCATGCAAAATCCTCTGATAAACTGTATGATATACATTTTAAACCTCTTTCTTCCTTGAAAATAGCAGCTATTGATCCAAAGCCAGAGCCGCCTCTCCTGCCTGCAAACACCCCTAAGCTGTGACCCTGTTCCTATTTTTATACAGCAGGAAATCCCTCAGACCCTGGATGTTCTCTTTACATACTCCCGCAGAAAATCCAGCAGCGTATCCATTTCTTCATCCGTCCCTATCGTTATCCTCAGGTAATTATCAATTCTCGGCTTTTGAAAATACCTCACATAAATATTTTGTTCTTTCAGCGCCTCAAACAGCTCTTTCGCCGGTATTTCAGGATGCGTCACAAACAAGAAATTGCTCTGGCTGTCGCCTGATACAAATCCAAGTTTTCGGAATTCCCCTTTCATGCGCTCTCTTGTTGTTACAATTTTATGGATCGTTTTCTTAAAATATACCTCATCCGCCAGGGCTGCTGAACCGGCCAGTATCACAGGCTGGCTCAGTGTATAAGAATTAAATGAATATTTCACATCATTTAAATACCTGATTAAAGCCTCGCTGCCAATCGCATATCCGATACGCAGTCCTGCCAGTGACCTGGATTTTGAAAACGTCTGCACGACAAGCAGGTTTTCATACCGGTCAGTCAGTGCCAGTGCTGATTTTCCTCCAAAATCAATATATGCTTCATCTACAATCACAATTACATCCTGATTATATTTTAAAATTTCTTCAATATCAGCAAGACTTTCCAGTTCCCCAGTCGGCGCATTGGGATTCGGAAAAATAATGCCTCCGTTTTGCCTGTGATAATCCTGGCTGCGTATTCGAAAATGCTCATCTAAAGGCACCTTTTCATACGGTATCCGAAACACATCTGCCCACACCTCATAAAACGAATACGTAATATCCGGAAACAAAATCGGTTTTCCAGAATTGAAAAACGTCAGAAATGCCATTGCCAGCACATCATCTGATCCGACTCCGGCAAATACCTGCTCCGGCTTTACCCGGTAACGCTTTGCCAGCGCCTGAATCAGGCTTTTAGCTTCCGGGTCCGGATACAGACGCAGCTGATCTGCATCAAAGGAATACAGGCTCTCTGCCACACCCGGTGCCGGCGGATAAGGGTTTTCATTCGTATTGAGTTTAATCATATGCTGTCTGTCCGGCTGTTCTCCTGGTACATATGGAATTGTTTTCCTTATATTATTTTCCCACGGTTTCATCTTTCATGTCATCCTCTTTTCCATTCATAGTATTTCATAATATAGAAGTAATCCAGCATACTTTACTATATTTCAGCGGAAAAGTAAATATTGTTCTTTATGAAAATTAAAAGCGGGAAGGAAATGAATAATTACCCGAACGCTGGGAAGAGACATTTTTTCCTTTTTCTGTGACTCTGGAGAACTGTTAGAAATTCTTAATTTTCTGCTTCATTTCCAGGATTTGGGGCTCTCTGCCTGCCGCAATCCAAATACCCTCAAGCCCCAAAAGGTGCCTGCCTGTGCCAAAACATAAAGCATGCCAGAACGTCAGGGCATCAGGCACCGCAGCTGCTAAGTGCCTATAAATGCAGAAAAAAATGCACAGGATAAGTGAACACACTGTATCCCGTACATAATTTTCTTAAAGCTGCTGCTTTTAGTATTTATCACTTACAGCTGCTGCAAATATCACCTATGCAGTCTGTTTTCTTATTCGTTTACGGCTGCAATAAATTTTACAAATGCCTTCCGGCCTTCTTCTGTACACTTATACACTCCGGCATCTTCCAAAACCTGCTGAAATACAAGCCCGATTTCCGTATTAACAATTCCGTCAATATTCGAAGCATCTATCTGTGTCCCGTTTTTATCATATTTTGCCCGGAACTCATCCACCCAGTCTGCATGCTTTTCTAATACTTCGTCAGCGCGGATATCGGCTCCGTCCAGTATCGCTTTCTTTAACTGTGCCATTTCATCTTTCAGTCTGGCTGGAAGCACGGCAAGACCCATTACTTCAATCAGGCCGATATTTTCTTTTTTAATATGGTGCAGATTCGCATGCGGATGATATACGCCAAGCGGATGCTCGTCTGTCGTGATGTTATTGCGCAGCACAAGGTCCAGTTCATATTTTCCATCCCGCTTTCTGGCAATCGGTGTAATTGTATTGTGCGGCTCACCGTCCGTTTCTGCAAAAATAAATGCATCTTCGTCCGTATATCCGCGCCATTTCAGCAGAATTTTATCTGCCAGCTCTACCAGACGCTCCTTTTGTTCTGAAGCAATCCGGATCACAGACATCGGCCATTTTACAATTCCGGCTGATACGTCTTCAAATCCCGCAAAGCTGATTTCCTGTTCCACCAGAGCTTTTGCCATCGCAAATTCATAGCGGCCGCCCTGGAAATGGTCATGGCTTAAAATAGACCCTCCTACAATTGGCAGATCTGCATTCGATCCTACAAAATAATGCGGGAACTGCTCTACAAAATCCAGTAATTTCCCAAATGCTGCCCGTTCGATTTTCATTGGTGTATGCAGGGAATTAAATACAATACAGTGCTCATTATAATATACATATGGCGAATACTGGAAATACCAGTCACTGTTATTAATGGTAACCGGAATAATCCTGTGATTCTGCCTTGCCGGATGATTCACACGGCCTGCATAACCCTCATTTTCCTTACATAGCAGACATTTCGGATAGCCGCTCTGCTTTGCCAGTTTTGCAGCCGCAATTGCTTTCGGGTCTTTTTCCGGTTTGGATAAATTAATGGTAATATCCAGCTCCCCAAATTCTGTATCTGCGATCCATTTTAAATCCTTTTTAATGCGGTATCTGCGGATATAATTTGTATCACAGCTTAATTTATAAAAATAATCCGTTGCCTTACGTGCATCGTCTTTATATAAGTCCTGAAATCTGCGAATCACTTCGCTCGGTCTTGGTACAAGCACACTCATGATTTTAGTATCAAACAAATCACGGTATACTATGCTGTCCTCTTTCAAAATGCCCTGTTCATGCGCATAATCCATCATTTGGGTTAAAATATCTTCCAGCACATCTTCTGCAGTTTCCTGAGTCATCTGCGGCTGGTTTTCATATGCTTTTACCGCTTCATCATCCAGCTCATCCAGCCCAAACAGTTCCAGCAGGCGGTTGATTGTATACTGTTTATCTTCGGCCCTGATCAGGCCTGTTGCGAGGCCATAGTCTGTCAGTTTTAAAATATTTTCCTGGATCATATATTCTCCTTTCCCAAATCTTGTTTATTATATTTAAATATTATATTTAAACCAGTACTTCCGTCCAAATCCATCCTATTCATCCACGATTTTTAAGCCAGGCTCCAGGGTATGTTATGCCAGCCTGGACGGACCGTCTCCGATTTCTACCACATAAAAATCACCCGGATAGCCAATCTTTTCTTTATATGCCTTTCCTACTTTTTCAATAAACGTGTCAACCGCTTCATCCTTTACAATGCTTACCGTACAGCCGCCAAAGCCTGCTCCTGTCATACGTGAACCGATTACGCCGTCAATCTTCCATGCCTCTTCCACCATTGTATCCAGTTCTTCACCAGTTACTTCGTAATCATCACGTAAAGATACATGAGAAGCATTCATCAGTTCTCCAAACAGTTTTACGTCATTATTTTTAAGCGCTTCCACAGCCTTTAATGTTCTCTGGTTTTCATAAACTGCATGTTTTGCGCGTTTTACGCGTGTTTCATCTTTAATGGCACTTTTATACTGCTCAAACTGCTCCTCTGTCAGATCTCCCAGTGTTTCAATACCGACTGTTTCCTGGATTTCTGCCAGTGCTGTCTCACATTCACTGCGGCGCTCATTATATTTAGAGTCCCCCAGCCCGCGCTTTTTGTTTGTGCATGAAATTACGATTTTGGATCCTTTCATCTCTAAAGGTGCATATTCGTATTTCAGTGTCGCCGTATCTAAAAATACCGCATGGCCCGCTTTTCCCATTGCAATCGCAAACTGGTCCATAATACCGCAGTTTACTCCGTTAAAGTTGTTTTCCGCATACTGCCCGATTAACGCAAGATCCTGATTGGACACTTCAAATCCAAACAAATCTTTTAATATGTACCCGGTCAGTACTTCTACCGATGCAGAAGAAGAAAGCCCGGAACCATTTGGAATATTGCCAAACAGCATCAGATCCATGCCATGCTCCGTCTTCATGCCCTTTTTATCAAAAGCCCAGATTACACCCTTTGGATAATTCGTCCAGTCAGCTTTTTTTTCTGCTTTCAGCTGGTCTAAAGAAGATTCAATCACCCCTAAATGTTCAAAGTTCATTGAATAAAAACGCAGCTTGTTATCTTCTCTTTTTCTGACTACGCCATAAGTACCAATTGTCAGCGCACATGGAAATACATGGCCGCCGTTATAGTCTGTATGCTCGCCTATCAGGTTTACGCGGCCTGGCGCAAAATAGACCCGGATATCCCCCTCTTTCCCAAAAATCTCCTTAAATTTTGCTATCAGTTTTTCCTGCATTTCTTTTCCTCTCTTTCTTATGATTTTTGTATTAGGTCTGGATTTGTATCCAAATTTTTATCCTGATATCAGACAGCGCATGTCACTCAGTCAGATCTGGCTCCAGATTCATCATTCATTCCTCTGCAGCCAGCCCTTTCATCTGGATTAATTATACGCAATGGCCAGACGGATTGCAATTTCCAATCGCTCTTTTACAACAATATTCCGAAAAGATGCAACAAAAAGACATCTTTGCACAGCAGTTATGACAAGCCGTCCCGCTGCAGAACGATCTGCCTGAAACAAAAACACTGATGCTTCACAGCCTTCTAAAATGCTGCAGATTTTAAAACTGCACAAAAGGAAGCTCTTCCCATGCATGATTTTTTATTTTTTCCATAAACTTTATTAAAACTATCTTAATATTATTTTTACCTACTTGTATGGGGAAATTCCATGTGCTATAATCCGCAGTGTGTGGATATTTTGTATGATGTATGAATGTGCCTGAAGCTTATATTCAGTTAAAGAAGGGTGAAAAATGCAAATTTGCAATAAGAAAAATCAGACTGTTTCCTTAAAAAACCTTGTGTTCCAGTACCGCCATGCGTGGATTCTGTCGTATCTGTTTATTTACCTCGCATGGTTTGCATATCTGGAACAGACTGTAACCAAAAAATTCCATATCATAACTATGCCCATAGACCTGAAAATCCCATTCTGCGAATATTTTATTATTCCTTATCTGTTATGGTTTGCATATGTGGCTTTTGGAATTTTATATTTCTTCTTCCATGATAAAACAGATTACTATAAAATATGTACATTCCTGTTTACCGGTATGACCGTATTTCTAATAGTGTCAGCTATTTATCCAAACGGGCATTATCTGCGTCCGCTGGAATTTGAACGGCAAAACCTGTGCACAAATCTGGTTGCCTGGCTGTATCGCACGGATACTTCCACCAACCTGTTTCCAAGCATCCATGTGTACAATTCCATTGGCGTGCATATTGCGCTGACACACAGTGAACGTTTTAAAAACCGACCGGCATGCAAGGCTGTTTCACTCGTTTTATGTGTTTCGATTATCTTATCTACCATGCTGTTAAAGCAGCATTCCGTATTCGACGTGCTGACAGCTTTCGGAATGGCAGCTGTGATGTATTATGCTGTATATGGAGAGGTTTATAGAAAAGTACTCGTTCTGATACGTACAAAAGAGCTGAAAAAAAGACTGGTTCTGCGCGGGCTCAGGCTGTAACAGACAGACTGGAAAAATATAAACAGCAGAAAGCGGCAAAACCGGCTTTCTGCTGTTCTTTTTATATTCTGACCAAAAGCGGGACTGCCGCATTTAAAACGTTCGTATAGCAGCCCCTTAAGACCCGTGTCCGCTCTTCCTTCCCCGCAAATTTACTCTGCTTCCATCCTGTTTATTTCATCCAGCCACAGCTGTGCCGATGCATCCGACGGCATCCTTAAGTCCCCCCTCGGAGACAGCGCCACTGTACCGACTTTAGGTCCGTCCGGCAGACAGGAACGTTTAAACTGCTGTGAGAAAAATCTGCGGTAAAATGTTTTCAGCCATTTCAGAACCGTACTTTCATCATACTTATCTGCAAAAGCTATCTTTGCCAGGCGCATCACTTTTGCCGGCTCATACCCGAAGCGCAGAATCTGGTAAAGGAAAAAATCATGCAGTTCATAAGGCCCTACCAGATCTTCCGTTTTCTGGGAAATAGTACCGTTATCCGGAGGCAGCAGTTCCGGACTTACCGGGGTATCCAGCACATCCAGCAGAATCTCTTCCAGCTCTTTATCTTCACACGTATCTGCATAATATTTTACCAGGTGACGTACCAGCGTCTTCGGTACGGAAGCATTAACTCCGTACATGGACATATGGTCTCCGTTATAGGTTGCCCAGCCAAGCGCAAGCTCTGACATATCTCCCGTTCCAATAACCATGCCGCTGTATTGGTTTGCAACATCCATTAAAATCTGTGTCCGCTCTCTGGCCTGACTGTTTTCGTACGTTACATCATGTGTATCCAGGCTGTGCTCAATGTCTTTGAAATGCACGCTGACAGCATCGCAGATACTGATTTCTTTCAGCTGCGCGCCGAGTCTCTGGATCAGATGCACTGCATTATCATAAGTCCGGTCTGTCGTGCCAAATCCAGGCATAGTCACTGCCAGTATCTGTTTCCTTGGCAGGTTTAGCAGATCAAAAGCACGCACGGTAACAAGCAAAGCCAGTGTAGAATCCAGCCCTCCCGAAATACCTGCGACTGCACATCTGCATCCGGTATGTTCCAGCCTTTTTTTCAGTCCCATTGCCTGAATAGCCAGAATTTCCTCGCAGCGCTTATCCCTGTCTGATTTATTTCCCGGCACAAACGGAGACGGATCAATAAACCTAGTCAGCTTCGTTTCTGAAATATTCAGCGAAAAATACGTTATGGTATAATCCTGTGTGCCTTTCTGCTCAAATGTCGTCATCCTGCGCCGCTCTGCAGTCAGTCTGTTTATGTCGATTTCTGCATAAACAGGCAGATTTAAAAACCGCTCTGATTCCTTTAAGACAGTTCCGTTCTCCGCAATCAGGCTGTGTCCTGCATATACGACATCCTGTGTCGATTCCCCGTCTGAGGCATTTGCATAAATATAACCGCACACAAGCCTTGCAGACTGTCCGGCCACCAGCTGCCTGCGGTAAATATCTTTGCCAGTCACTTCATCCGAAGCTGAAAGATTGACAATAAGATTTGCTCCGGCCAGTGCATGAGAAATACTCGGAGGGTTCACTGACCAGACATCTTCGCAAATCTCTGCTGCGATTCGTAAATGCGGCAGATTCCGGCAGACAAACAGCTGATTCGTACCCATCGGCACAGTCACGCCTTCCCGAAGCGTTACAGGCACTGTTTCACGCATCCCTTTTGCAAAATGCCTTGCTTCATAGAATTCTGCATAATTCGGCAGACTCGTCTTTGGCACAATACCGAGAATGTTCCCTCTGTATATAACAGCTGCTGTATTATACAGCTTGTCCATATATTCCAGCGGAAGTCCGATAAAAATGACTGCATCGATTTCCGCGGTTTCTTCTGCTATCACAAAAAGCTGTTTTTTAGCTTCCGCAAGAAGCAGCTCCTGCAAAAACAAATCCCCGCAGGTATATCCCGTCAGGCACAGCTCTGGAAATACCATGACTGACGCTCCCTGTTCCGCTGCTTCCTTTGCCTGGCTGATGACTGCCTGTGCATTAAAAACAGGGTCTGCTACTTTAATTTTCGGCGATAAAGCGGCTGCTTTGATATATCCATGTCTCATTTTCTCATACTCCTTTTATAAGTTCTGACGCGGTGCGCATTCCTTTGTATTCATTTCTGCAAGCATTTCTTTCAGTTCTTCCGCCCCAAACTGATAAGCTGTATTACAGAACTGGCATTTCACCTCAATCGGTTCATTGTCGTCCGCCATGCTCTGCATATCTTTTCTGGATATACTTACAAGCGCTTTTCTCACACGTTCTTTCGAACAGTTACATGCAAACGATGCCGGATATTGATCTGTAAACTCAGGTTCCATTCCGTTTAGCAGTTCTTTTAGCATATCTTCCGGCGAATAGCCGCGCTCCAGCATGTCTGTCACAGAACTCAGGCTGGAAATATTTCGCTCCAGAGTCTCAATTACCTCATCCCCTACAAACGGCATCAGCTGCAGAATGAATCCGCCTGCCTGACGGATAGAACAGTCCCTGTCCACAAGCACGCCAAGCCCTGTTGATGAAGGAATCTGTTCTGACGATGCAAAATAATAGGTCAGATCTTCTGCAATTTCTCCGGTCTGCAGTTCCGTTGAGCCGGTATAAGGTTCCTTTAACCCCATATCTTTGATCACGCGCAGTATGCCTTTGCCTACCGCTGCGCCGACGTCTAATTTACCCATGGCGTTAGGCGGCAGCTCCACATCCGGCACTTTTGGATAGCCTTTTACATTCCCTTTCGCATCGGCAGTTACGACCAGCCCTTTCAGCGGCCCGTCTCCTATGATCTGAAGTGTCAGCAAATCATCTTCGCCTTTCATCATAACTCCCATCATCGCACCTGCAGCCAGCAGCCTTCCAAGCGCTGCCGACACCACCGGGCTTGTATGATGTGCACATCTTGCGCGTTCTGTCAGTTCTTTTGAGGTAACAGCAAACGCCCTGACCGCACCTTCTGCAGCGATTGCCCTTACAATATAATCGTTCATATCCTATGGATTCTCCTTCACGCTTTCATATATTCCATTTTTTCCATGCTCACGCGCCATGATATACATACGTTCACTGTCTTCACGCACCTGTCCGTAATCCGTTCCGTCACATGCGCAGACAAATTCCATGCCGGCGCATTCTAACAGGCGGGTAATTTCATCCAGGCTGTAACAGCGCTCATAATGTGTTTCCTCATATTTACGGTACAGCCCCTGCTCTTCGCGGATAAAAAGAGTCAGCGCGTACTCGTTGACTTTTTCTTCCTCATCGTAATAATTATCCCAGATCAGGCTTCCTTCTTCCCTGTGTTCACTGAATGTCTGCTGCCCCAGCTGTGTGCGGAATTTATATTCTGTATTTAAATCAAATACAAAAATCCCGCCCGGGTCCAGATAATTATTTACAAGCCTGAATACCGCAAGCAGCTGCGATTCTTCCAGCAGATAATTCATGGAATCGCAGATACTGATTACGGCACGCACCGTTCCATACAGCTCAAACTCCCGCATATCCTGTGCAAGATATAAAATGCCTTCACTTTCCTCTGCTTTTGCGATACTCAGCATTTCCTGTGAAGCATCTATGCCGATCATATCATATCCCAGCTCTGATAAAAGCCTCGTCATCCTGCCCGTTCCACAGCCAAGTTCACATATGATTCCGCTGTCAATCCCTTCTTTTTTAAGCACTCCGGCCAGAAAATCCCGCCACTTTTCATACGGCACATCTTCCATAAACATATCATAAACGCTTGCAAAACCTGTATATGCTTTCATTTTACCCTGTCTCCCGTCCTTCCATTCATTAACATACTAACAAGAAATGGAAGAAATTTCAACCTGAACATACAAATACACCGCCATGGTGATCTATATATATCATTCTCCTCTTGATTATTTCGCCAGCCGCTTTTATACTATTATCAGCAAAAGCATTACGGAGGCTTACATTTGGAAACTTATCAGACATTATCCATATCAGACAACATAAGACATGTTTATAAAAGACGCCTGCTTCCCCCTTTCCTATACCTGGTTATTCTGACTGTATTCTGGCTGACAGCACCGGTTTCGGCACTTGTATTTCCCCGGTTTGTGTCATCTCCGGTTTCCATCAGGGAACTGCATAACAGCCGTTTTACCTATATCACAACTACGCTGACCAGTCTGCATTTTACAGGATATACCCAGAAATACGGGGGATATACAAACGGTTATTATTACTATACCTTCCAGGACGGGCAGTGTATTCTGGTACTGCTGGCTCCTGATTCCTGTGAAGAAGGACTTTCCGATATTGAAGAAATCACTGTACGTGTACGCATCATGAGAAATTTTGATGATTATGACTCACTGACCGCCAGCATTGCGAAAGACCTGAACTGGACAGCTTCCGGCATACGCAGCCAGGTGCCGGATTACCTTTTAAGTGAACCCGGATTTAACAAACTGGCATCCTGGGCACTGCTTGGTTTTTTCTTTCTGAGCGGTATTTATGCCCTTGTGCATCTGCTGTTATGCACAGCCTGTATTTTTATTCCAGATCTGTCACCTGCCTGCAGACATCTCGGCCGGTATGGCAGCGCAAAAGAGCTCCTGGCTCTGGCAGAAGAAGAACTAGCCGCAGCACCGCAGCTGGCCACAGAGGAGCTGTATATTACTGAACATTTTCTGATTATTTTGGCAGATTCCCAGACTTCCATTGTACCGGTTCAGGAAATTATATGGATTTATAAACATTCTGCACTGCATAAATTACTGTGGTATCATTTCAGTATTTCCGATACCCTGCATATTACAGCCAGAAAACACCTGTACCTGCAGTATCCTGACCATATGAAATCTGACATTGATGATATTATCAATTATTTATGCAAAGCAAATCCAGACATCCTGTCCGGATTCAGCGAAAAAAACCGCATACAGGCACAGCATAAGATGAAAAATCACTAAGGGCAGGGCTGCCGTTTATCCGGCCAGCCCTTTAAAAAATTCGATCACTGCCTCGAACAGTCTTTTAAAAAATGCCAGAATGCTGCTAAAAAATCCGCCTGCACCGTCCATCTCTTTCAAAGAATCATAAATAGAGCCTGCCTGTTTCATCAGGCTGTCAATATCAATGTCCAAAGACCCGATTTTTTCCATCAGCGCAGTAATCTGTGCTTTTTCATCATCACTTAAAGATATTTCAAATTTTTTACATGCGTCTGTGATAACTTTCTGAATTTTTTCTTTATTCTGCAGACCGCCTTCTACCACTTTCTGCTTCACATAAGCGATAAACTCTTCCGTCTCCACATCATCGCCAAGGCTTTCATTCAATTCACCTGTTACTACAATCTCATTCATGGCAGCATCCAGGCTCTCCGCATCGATATCCTTATCTTCCATATCCGCATAAGCCTTCATGGCACCGATTAAGGCCGCCGTTCCAGACAGCGGAAACGGTCCTGCCACAATCACATCCGCATCTTCCAGACCTGCCGTCGCCAGGGCATTTTTATACATGCCTACCGTACAGTAATTGATATTTTTGGTAGAAATATGAATACCTTCACCTCTATCCCTCTTGACAATCACAACAGAAGACAGCGCGCGCGAACCGATTGTGGAAGCATCCAGATAGCCGTCCAGATACTGATGTTCTTCGTCATTTGTAACAGTTACTACATTGTACTGTTCCAGATTTGCCGCATCAATTCCCATCAGGCTTAAGACAATTTTTTTCTGCTCTTCATTTAAATTTGCACCCAGAGCCAGGTACGGCTTATCATTTTCTGTAATAACTACATTGTCGTCATCCTCGTCTTCTATCGTAATATCTGCACTTATTTCCGGATTTTTTTCTATATCCGCCCGGACCGTATGATCTGAATCAGTTTCACCGGCATCCTGGTCTGATGCAGTCACTTCAGAATCTTCTCCGTCTGTTCCGGCACTGCCGCCGTCTGTCCCTGCGCCGGTTTCTCCGCCGTCCGTCCCGGTCCCGCCAGTGCTGCCGTCTGCTGTACCGCCTGTTTCAGGCTGTACGCCGGCGTCATTATTCATTTCGGTGCCAGACTGTGTATCCGCAGCTTTGCTGCCCGTCTCAGACTGCGTGCCAGCTGATGCTCCTGAATCTGCCGCCCCGGTTCCGCCAGTGCTGCCGTCCGCTGTACTGCCTGTTTCAGACTGTATGCCGGTATCGCTGTTCATTTCCGCACCTGACTGCGTATCTGCAGCTGCGCTGAGTGCTGCTGGTTTCGCAGCGCCTGCCCCTGCATGTATCACTCCTGCACCAGTTTCTGCATTGCCTGCAAATGCTTTTACGTTTCCTTTATCCTGTGCACGGACAGAAAAAACACCCGCTGCGCCTGTAAAGGCCATCATCCCCGCCAGCAAACATGCCACACACTTTTTCCATCTTTTCCTCACAAGCAATCCTCCCTCACTCATTGATGCCGTACAGACTGCTTTCAAAAAAATTCTTAACAGGCTGTATTTATTATATCGGCTTTTACATATATCTTCTGCACCACTGATAAATATCCGCAAATACTTTTCCCCTGTCATTTTCCTGCAGAATTTCATGACGGTCATCTTTATATAATTTCATTTTAACATCTCTGATTCCAGCCTGACGATACTGGGCATATGCTTTTTTTACACCTTCGCCAAAATTTCCGACCGGATCCTGCTCGCCTGCTATAAAGAAAACTGGCAGGTTTTTGCGTATTTTAGAAATATTTTTCATATGGTTATCATAATATATGGTAGAAAACAGCCCGTAATATCCATTGACTGTAAATATAAATGTACAGCGCGGATCCTGATAGTACGCTTTTATACTCTCTTCGTTTTTAGACAGCCAGTTCCTGGAAATGTCTTCGCCCGTTTTATCAAACTGAGCATATGGTTTTCCAAAACATAAATCCGTCACCAGCCTGCTCCGGTAGTGTCCTCCGCGAAACAGACCGATCAGGCCGCATAGAAGCATTCCAGACCCGGTAAGGATATCCGGCTGGCTTCCGGTTCCGCAGATTACAGCCCCCGTCACATCTTCACTATGAAGCGTCAGATATCTGCGCAGTAAAAAAGATCCCATACTGTGCCCCAGAATAAAATACGGACAGTCCGGATACTGGTTCTGCAGAATACGCGTCACCTGATAGATATCCGCAACTACTGTTTCAGAAGGTTTTTTAGCTGCAAAATATCCCCATTGTGACTCATCGCTCACAGAAGCCCCATGTCCTAAATGGTCATGTCCTGCAACTACAAATCCTTTCTCCGCCAGAAAACAGGCAAATTCTTCATAGCGTTCGATATATTCTACCATTCCATGCGTAATCTGCATAACAGCACGCACCTTTGCAGATTTCGGAATCCACTTCACTGCATGCATTTTCGTTTTGCCATCTTTGGACAGAAAATGAAAAGTTTCTTTAATTACTGTATCCATCAAGCCTTACACCCTTCCTTTCTCAGAAATGAGCTTCCATCAGCCCCGCATGCTCTCAATCATCTGATCCGTAATATGCTCTAACTCTTTACGGGCTTCCTGCTCACTCATAAAGCTATCCCCGATATGCTCAATATCCGAAAGAGTCTGATGCTGCAAAGAATCTATTTTATCAATTTTTTGTGAAATCTTCTTTAAATAATCTGATACCGATGCAGTTTTTTCCAGATAATGGCGTTCTGCTGCTCTGGTGCAGATTTCTTCCTGCTCCTGTACATTTTTGGAAAGCCGGGATACGGATACATTATTATCTTTACATGCTTTCGTCAGTGCAGCTGTCTGAGCCTCAATCTGGGCTATGCGTTTTTCAATATCTTCCATTTTGCGGTCCGCTGATGCCGCTGCACGCTCGTATGCACTCGAAAGCAGGCGTACATCTTCCGATGCTTCCACAAAGCTCTTGCCCGCTTCACCCATACGCCCTGCTTCTATCGCACAGTTCAAAGACGCTACTGTCATCTGCTTGGCACATTCTGCCATCTGGCTGATTTCTGCGCGGATTTTCTCAGTATCGCCTTTCAGGCCGTTCCGGATTTCCTGCAAAACCGAGAGCGGTGCCGCCAGCTGTCTGATTTCTTCAGCAATATGGTCCGTCTGCTGTTTCTGCCTGGCTGTGGTATCCTGCAGTTTTTTCTTATCCTGTTCTTCATCTTCTAACTGTTCTCTTATAACTGCCATTTCTTTTGCAAGCTGTTCTGCCACTTTCACGCTCTCCCCGGTCTCTTCCAGGGTATCATAGGCATGGCTGACTACTTTCGTCAGTTCCTTGTCCATCTCGCTCTGCGCTACAATCTGTGCTTCAAAATGTGGCAGGACCTGCTGTGTAAGCATTTGTACACTGCCCATCTGGCTCTGCAGTTTTTCCAGCTGAAACTGTGTAATATTTAATTTTTCTTCTAATTCTCTTGTTAGTTCCTGTTTTTTTCCGAACACGGTATTATGCTCCCCCTGTTTGTATAAAATTGGCCTGAATGCCTGACCATTCTTAATTCTGATGCCATCCGGCCTTTCTTACAGAACGGCAAAACGGCTTACGTGACTATTATACCCTTTTTTTCTTTTTAAATCAACTATTGTGGATGCGATGAAAAACGAGAAGAAAAATACTGTGTTTTAACTGGATATCAGAGAACTTTTTTAAAAAGTATAGTATTATTTAGGGACTTGTGGTAGAATATTTAATCAAAAAGTGAATTGGAGGAACTATTATGCAATACAAATGCAAAGTAACTGTTATCGATAAAAAATGCTTTTCTGACTACCAGAGCCAGTACCTTGCCAACCCTTCAGCTGGCCCATGCACGTTTTACCAGACAGGTGATGAATTTATTTTTGAACGGTACGGCGGAGAAGACACGTTTCAGCTGGCCGGAGACGGCACACAGTGCGCAGAAGCCTGGGACTGTATCAGCCGTTATATTTATACTGCACTGCAGGGCGGCAGCATTATGAGAGGCTGGACCAATAACGAACGCATGATGATTGCCTGCTGCAGCGACGGCACACGGCCTGTGATTTTTAAAATCGAACGGCTGGATTATAAAGTAGTAAAAATCGACGGCATGGTATGCACAAACTGCGCAAATGATGTAAAACAGTCCCTGGAAGAATTATCCGGTGTCATCTGCGCCGAAGTCAGGCTGGACAAAAACTGGGCAGAAGTATATATGGACAAAAACGCCCCTGTATCAGATGAAGCGCTGCGGCTGGTGATTGAACAGTTTGAAAACTATAGTGTAACAGGTATCGATTAGCGGCAAAACAGTCAGTCTGATCTCCTGCCGTCATTCGCAGATGCACCGCAGCCTGTCCAGCCATATGCCAGGCATATGAATGTCAGATATTTAAGCGGAGAAAAGGCTGCAGCCAGCCCTTCATCTCCCACCATCGTATATTCAGGTTATTATATATATTTTTTATTTCCCAAATATATTCGAGAAATCTATTGTATAATCTGGTTTTTCTGGTACTTTTACCGGGCTTGTCTGATACTGGAATCCTCCGGCCTGCTCCATCCGGCAGATATCAGCCTCGTCCGGCAGACTGTCAAAGGACTGTGCTGCATCACCCGTTCGCATTTCGTTTATTTCTGCAAACACCCGGCCTGACGCTATAGAAGCTGCCGCATAACTGCTGTTTTCTTCCAGATAATTATATCCATTTTTAATAACAACAGACAAACAGCGGTCTGCACATAATGTCTGTTTTTCCTCTTCTTCCATGCACGGCTTCGCACCCGCCTCTTTCTCAGGCATCTGGAAAGATTTTGACGGATACAGACATCTTAAATTCAGTTCTACTTTTGTCGTAAACGGACATTTCTGATAGATTTCAAAGTTTCTTATGATTTCCTCTGCAATCTGATCTGGCGAGGCACAGCTGCTCTCAATAATAAGGTCATAATTGCCGGCATCATAATAGTCAATTCCGTATAATCTGCGAAACCGTTCCTGCTCGAGTTTTGCCCGTGATTCTAACCCTATGCCTGCTTCCTGTACATTCTGGTACTCTTCTGCACTGCGGCTGTCACCATCAAACACACGCCTTGCTGCTTCCTGCGTATCCACCAGAAGGAATACCTTAAAACTGTTTTCCACAAAATTCCATGCCAGCCGGGAATCAAATACCGTATGATCCATTTCTCTGCCAAGCTGCGTACTCCGGCTGTCGAGCAGATCATCAATACTACGGTCTTTTTTCGCAGCTTCGTTTAACTCGATGACTGTCATTCCTTTTTCTGATGCAATCTGGCGGAAAATATCCCCCGCAGAGATAACCGTAAACCCAGACTTTTCCAGTTCTCTGCAGACACTGGTCTTTCCGCTTCCTAAATTGCCTGTAATCGTGATATTCATAACCTGTTGTCCTCCTGTCACAGCTTTCAGCCATCAGGACAGAATCATTCCTGCACCACTGTCCTGCTTTGCACCTTAAACACATTTACTATTCCTATTGTATGACCCAGAATGGAATCCGTCAATATATTTTGTACTCTTATTATAGTAAATCCCATTTACTCCGGCATAACAGGACAGGCGGGGTACTCCCGGCACTCGAAATGCCGGGCAGCCGTATTATTCCAGATTCAGATGTTTCAGCAGAATCTTCCTGCAGACTATATAATACACCACGGTCCAAAACAGCAGCATAATGATCACACCGGCGGCAAACCATGTAAATTTCATTTTTTCAGGCATGTTTATATATGCGAGGCAGAATACCGCCACAGCAATACCTGCCGAGATTACTTCGCTTATATAATAAATCCCTATTCCGGCTGCAATCCCCCACACGCCTTTCGAGTGCGGAAACAGCTGCCCGACTGAGCTTCCTGCAAAAAACATCAGCAGGGAGGATGTGCACCCGGCTATTGCCATCAGCAGAATGAGCAGCGCTACTGCTGCACTGGATACTCCCAGTTCTTTCCCGGCCTCAGAAAGTACCTGCATAACGACATTTACCAGCTCACCTGCTGAAAGCCCCTCATTTAAGGCTCCCAGTGCTGCAAAAGACAGCACACAAAATACTACCGTCAGAAACAGAAATCCACAGGACACTAATATCTTTACATGAAGTATTTCCGTTGTTTTCAGCGGAAGCGTATGCGTCAGATATCCCTGCTGTGAATACATTGACTGATAAAAATGATAACACAGATAAATAAAACTTACGACAGCTGATACAATCACGCTTATTCCATAGATGCCGCATACAATATAATAAATCCCTTCAAAAAAAGGATGCTGAGAAAATTTTTGAAGCCAGAACAAAACCAGTGTCAGCATTGTCGTCATAGCAAGTACGCTGTAAATAATTGCCATCATTTTTCCCTGTGTCTTAATTTCATGTTTCATATATTTTTTTAACATTTAAATACCTCCCTGAAATATGCATCTATTGACATACCTTCTTTCATACGGATTTCTTCCACAGAAGCATGCAGCATAATCTGCCCGTCCCGGATCAATACAGCCTCATCGAGAATGTTTTCAATATCTGCAATCAGATGTGTCGCAATCAGAATCGATGCTTCGCTGTCATAGTTTGTAATAATTGTATTTAAAATATAATCCCGTACTGCCGGATCAACGCCTGCTATCGGCTCATCCAGAACATACAGTTTTGCCCTGCGGCTCATTACCAGCACAAGCTGCACCTTTTCTTTTGTACCTTTTGAAAGTGTTTTAAGCCTGTCATTTTTGTGAATATGGAGCTTATCCAGCATATCCAAAGCCCGCTCCTCCTCAAAATCCTCATAAAAATCCTTAAAAAAATGAATCGTATCTCTCACACTCTGATCCATATTCAGATATGTCTGGTCGGGCAGATAAGAGATCCGTTTCTTGCTCTGTGCACCGATTTTTGCGCCGCAGAAAAGAATTTCGCCATCTGTCGGTGTCAGCAGCCCGTTAATGATTTTGATCAGCGTCGTCTTTCCGCTTCCGTTCGGTCCCAGAATCCCGGTAATATGCCCGCTTTCCAGTTTTAAATCTATCTGTTTTAAGACATCCTTCGTTTTATATCGTTTGGCCAGTTTCCTGCATTCCAGTAATGTACTCATTCTTCTTCCTCCATAAAACAGCTCATCAGAGACAATATCTGTTCCCTGCCATAACCAAGCTGCTGCATACTTTCTAAAAACAGCCTGATTTTATCTTTCGCAATATCTGTTTTTAAAGTTTCAATCATTTCCTTATCCTCCGTAATAAACCGCCCGCTTGTGCGCTTTGAATATACCAGTCCGGTGCGTTCCAGTTCCGCAAATGCACGCTGCATTGTATTTGGATTTACTGCAGCATCCGCCGCCAGTTCCCGTACTGACGGCAGTTTATCCCCTGGTTTGTATTTTCCGCAGATAATATCAATGCGGATACGTTCCAGAATCTGGATAAAAATAGGACGGTCTGAATCTAAGTTCCATGGCATGTACTTACCTCGTTTGTTATTTTTGTACCTCTGTACTAATTGAATAATACACTAATACAAATAACATGTCAATACATTTCTGCAAATTTTTATATTTCTGATGTCGGCGGGTAACTGCCCATAAAAAACAAAAGCAGTAACACGATCCGCCGGGCTCAGAAAGCCGGAATCTGCAGCCGGATTACCGCACTGCCAGAACCGCTCACAGGGGACATTGACTGCTTCTGCCACGCAGAGCATTAACCTGAAAATCTGCCAGACACACCGGATTTATTGAGGGGCCGGATACAGTTTAATATGGAAGCTGCAAATCTGGCAAAATAAAAAAGCTGAGAGGGAATTACGATCTCCCTTTCAGCTTATCTCTTTAAAAAAAGATTGAAAACAGTCATTATGATGCTCAGCAGGCAAAAATAGATCAATCTCTTTGCGGATTGCCGTCTTTCCCGTTCCGTCTGTATAAAACCGCTTCGTAAATTGGAAAATACAGCGTTATCCGATACTCCTTTTTCCTCATGCCTGCCTGTGCAGCTCCTCCCATCTGCTCCATCATCAGGCATATATTTTTCACACCGATTCCTGTACCTTCCGCAAAAGGTCCTGACTGCGCCATGCCGTTTTGAATTACAATCCCGGCCCTGTCCCGTTCATAAACTATCCAGATCACAACTTCCTGTTCTCTGTCTGCGTATTTTTCAAGGTTAGAAAAAATATTATTAAAAATCCTTCCCAGATAGTCTGTATTTACCTGAATAAGAACCGGCTTCCATTCCGGCATCTGCATACTGACACAAAACCCTTCACAGTCCAAAAGGGCACACAGTTCGGATAAATAATCTCCCAGCACACTGCTTATTTCTTCCGGCTGCTCTAAGGATACACCTTTTTGCGAATCAATCAGAAAATATTCAAACATCTGGTCTGACAGATCTTTCATCTGCACAATTTTATCATACGCCTTATCTACGTATTCCCGGACAGAACTGCCCTGCGGCTCCTGTTTTTTGATTACCTCCATATATGTCAGAAGTCCCGTCATCGGAGTCCGTAAATCATGAGACATGCCCAGCACAAGTTTTTCCTGTGCCATGCGCAGTTCCTTTTCCATTTGATCTTTTTCCAAAAGCTGTCTGTGCATTCCAGAAGTAACGACTCCCAGACAGGCAGCAAATCCTGCCAGGGCAGAAAACGCAGACAGCATCCGGTAATATTTTTCATCAAATCCCGTAGAAATATATACGTCAGCCCCTCCATCCGAAAATACAACATAATACCAGGGCCTCCATATACTTGCAGGCATTTTGCTTCGTCCAGGAAGCATTTTCCCAGGATAAGCAGCATTAAATATAAGAAACCCGTCTCTTGCAATAAGCAGTTCCCTGATTCCTTTCTGTTCCTTCCAGGAAAGCAGCGCATCTGCATGATCTGCTGTGATATGATTTACTCTGGCATATGTCTTCAGTTCATTTATGATTTCTGCTTCTTTTGTACCATATGTGAAAAAATACTGCTGCAGCAGATTTCTGCCTCCAAAATTAAGCAGAGCCATCAGATACAGCCCCGCAGCTATCCCGCTTAACAGATGTTCTAATACATTTCCTGTTAAATCATCCGGCAGAAGTTTTTGTCTGATACGGGCAGCAATCCGGTATCCTGGCAGATGTTCCGGCTGTCTGAAACACGTTTCCCAGTATGCATGTTTGTTTTGTTCCCGTTTCTCCTTCTCCTGTGTTTTTATGTGCCGGAATGCAGCCAGAATGATAACTCCGAATCCGGCAACAGCCGGCAGCGCTGTATTCAGGCTGAATGTCTCTGGCAGCCCGGCAAGTATCCAGCTGTCGTTTTCAAGCGTATAAGCAAACACCGACGGAAAGGTCTGTTCCGTATCAATGTGCAGAATATGCGCATCGCCGCCAAATGCAAGATATACTGTATCCAGCATAACAGAAGGCCAGACCGATCCCGTTGCAAACGTTACGAGCAAAAGTGCCATGCCTTTTAAAAACAATGCGCAAAGCTGCAAGAAAAACCTGCCGGCATTCCAAAAGGAACCTGCCTCAGCCGCAAGCGTTACCGCTGCATACAAAAGGCTGGAAATAACAGCCGTGCCTTTTCTGCCAAAACTTTTAAGAAAAACTGACGGTGTCAGCGCACGAAACAGCATGCCGTCCATAACTGCTGTCCGCAAACCCTGTATAAAAATATTAGAAAACAGAAGGTGCAGCTGTTCCCGGACTCCCAGATTCCAGATCTGCAGCTCTCCTTTTGTAAAAATCAGATAAAATCCATTTTCCAGACATATAAAGATCACTGCACCTAAAGTCCAGCGCAAATCTATAAAAGGCTTTCCTAGGCCAATTTGCGAAACTGATTTTTTTAAGATATATCTGGAATAGAAAAAAACGGCTGCCCATACATTCATAAGTTCCAGACACAGATACAGCATAAGACCCGGAATTCCGGCCCGGTATAATGAAAACGGCAGCTGCAGAGCTGTTTCGCCAAACGCATGCATCAGAAAATAAACGGCACATATGGCCGGAATATGCAGCAGCACCTTTCGTTTTTCACAGCATATGCTTTCCAAGACGGTATCCCTTTCCCCATATATTTTCTATAATTTCAGGTTTCTGCGGATCTTTTTCAATTTTCTTGCGCAGTCTGCGGACATGAACCATGACTGTGTTACCGCATGTATAGATAAACGGTTCTCCCCATATGCTTTCATACAGATTTTTAACTGAAAATATTTTTTGCGGATATTTCATCAGCAGAAGCAGTATCCCATACTCCATTTCTGTAAGATTTACTTCGATCCCGCGCAGAACAGCCTGATTATTTTTTGTATGTATACGTACTTCCCCGCGCTCCAGCCACTCTGGAAAATTTCCGGATTCATCCCGTCCGGCTCTGTCATATACATTGCGTCTTCTCAGCAATGCCCTGACTCTTGCAAGCAGTTCTGCATAGGAAAACGGCTTAGACAGATAATCATCCCCTCCAACCGTCAGTCCGAGCAGTTTGTCCGATTCCTGACCTTTTGCCGTCAGAAACAGCACCGGCACTTTTGAACGCTTTCTGATTTCCTCACAGGTCTTAAAGCCAGAAATTCCCGGCATCATAACATCCAGAATAACAAGCTCTGTGTCGTCAGAAAGTTTCAGCAGCCCCTCAGACCCGTTCACAGCTTCCTGTGTCAAAAATCCATCTCCCTCCAGCAGAATGCGAACGCCTTCCCGGATAGCAGCATCATCTTCAATAATCAGTATTCTGCCCTGCACCATAATATTTCTCCTTATTTATGAAGCCGTTTTTGCCAGGTACCCTGCAGATACATACGCCGTAACCCCCTGAAACCGGATTCTGGCCCAGCGGTTTCCTTTTTCCCCGCGTATCGAATATACCTTAACCCTCATTCCGCGCGTCAGCGTCCCAATTACGCTGCAGTCTGTATCAGGCCCGCTTCTGACATTTAATACATCTGAGGTTACATAATACTTCTTTGCCACAGTATGCTCCGCTGCCATTACGGGAACAGGCCCTGTGCCCCCGGATATCAGGACAGCAGAGGCAGACATAGCTGCTGCCGCTGCTAAGGCTGTGATTTTAACCGCAGCTTTTGCCCTGCATTTATACTTCACATTCTTATGTTCCCTGCAAACAGCCGGTGTATTCCCTTTCATTTCATTATTTTTAACTTCGTTATTTCTAGTTTCCTTATTTTCCATATGCCCTGTCTCCTCCTCAATCATCTATCACAGTCCTGATAAAAATCAGGCATCTGCTCTTCAGGATTTATCATAAGGCATAAATCTTACAAAACAGCTTACGGCTTTCTTAACAATTCTTAACTTTTGGCTTACAATCATGAGTTTTCAAAAGCAGTCCAGCAGCTCTGTAATATACTCTGCATTTTCTTCCACAGATTTTGTCCCATCAGCCCGAATCACAGTACAGTCTAAAGACTGCACCCAGTCCTCAGAAGTATTTTCTGCCCTGGATTCAGCAAAATCAAAAAATCTTTTTTCTTTCTCATACAAATCCCCGCCTGGCAGCATTCTGCTGCCAAATTTTTGGAAAGAACGTTCTTTGACCCGCTGCATCCTGATTTCTTTTGGCACCTCGATCAGTACTGCATACCGGACATAAGGTTCAATCGCCTTATAATCCCCTTTAACAGCTGCAAAAACAAATTTCTCATGTGCCTTTACTTCACGAATAAGAAGTTTTTCGGCCTCTTTACGGGTACGGGGAGAAGCATAGATGTATTCTGGATCAGTCTTTGGAAAATATAAGTCTTCATTGTCGATAAAATAAAACTGCAGCTTCTGTGCAAGTACTTTTCCCAGTGTACTTTTCCCGCTGCCATTTAAGCCGCATACAGCAATTCCTGTTTTCATATGCTTCTCTATCATTCTCCTTTCAGTAACAATCCTGCAAACTGACGTTTTTTATTTCCAGCAGTCTGCACTCTTCAGACCATATTTACGGACAAAAACAGGGTACGGATCTCCCATACCCCGTTAAAATATAGTCTATGCTTTCTGCTGGATTTGTAATATTTCTTCCTCTGCAAGGTCGAGCAGATCTGCTGCCTCCAGAGCTGAGAAGCCTTTCCGGAGCAGCTTTGACACGCTTTCACGGATTCCCTCTGATCTGCCCTCCAGCATCCCTTCCTTTCTGCCTTCCTGTCTGCACTCGTTTTTCAGTTCTTCCAGCGCTGTGCACATATTCCGCACCTCCCTTTTTTCTCCCGGCCACACCAGCTGCAGATCCGTGATCATTCCTATCATTCCGGCAAGCTCCTCATCTATTTCCCGGTCTTTATACCGTTCATAAATCCTGTCGAAATTTTTATGGAATATCTCTCTGGAAGCTGCCATTTAAGCCGCATACAGCTGTTGCAAAATTTCCTGTCCGCCTCTTTTTACTACTGGCTGCTGCTTTTTCAGCTTCCATCAGCCTGCACTCTCCAGACCGTGTTTAGGACAAAAACAGGCTACAGATTTCCCATACTCCGTTAAAATGCAGTCCTATGCTTTCTGCTGGATTTTTAATATTTCCTCTTCTGCAAGGTCCAGCAGATCTGCTACCTCCAGAGCTGAAAAGCCTTTCCGGAGCAGCTTTGACACGCTTTCACGGATTCCCTCTGATCTGCCTTCCAGCATCCCTTCCTTTCTGCCCTCCAGCATCCCTTCCTTTCTGCCTTCCTTTCTGCCTTCCTGTCTGCACTCGTTTTTCAGTTCTTCCAGCGCTGTACACATATTCCGCACCTCCCTTTTTTCTCCCGGCCGCACCAGCTGCAGATCCGTGATCATTCCTATCATTCCGGCAAGCTCCTCATCTATTTCCCGGTCTTTATACCGTTCATAAATCCTGTCAAAGTTTTTATGGAATATCTCTCTGGAAATTTCGAATACCGTATTTACATCCTCATTGTGAAACCTGTACTGCCCGCTGTCACGCACCTGTACCAGATTCATCCTGTAATCGGAAAAGACTCCCTCCAGCTCCTGCGGCATTTCCGCCATCATGTCTCTCAGGCTCAGCGGCCCGTCCCATTCCTCTTCCCCGTAATACACGGTAACAGACACTGCCGGGTGAAGCCGGTCTGTCCTGCGCATGCCCGACAGAAACTCGTCCCCTGTCATGGCATCCTTTTCTTTCTTATGACGGTGCCTGATTTCCTCGTATTCCTTCAGGTATCCCAGGCCGTCATATAACAGTGTCCTGAGAGGCATGGCATAGTGGATCCTTCCCTGGTTTTCCACGCCGTATACTGCATATTCCGTTCCGGATGCTGTTTTTTTCACAACATCCCTTGCACGTACGAGGGATTCCCCGTAATCCTTAAACTGCACGATCCCCGACATGTCTGTGTCCGTTTCCTCCAGGTCTTCCGGCTTAAGGACTTCCTTTCCCTGAAACAGTACCGCATTGAACAGGTCTGCGAACCGGTCGTTCTGCCGCCAGAAATTCTTCCATCTCACATCCGGTTTTATGTTCTCTTTTTTCGCCATTCCGTCCCGCCCGCTTTCTCTTCCGCTTTCTTTATATTATAGCAGATTTTCCTAAACCTGCAACTGCATCCGGATGATGCCGGTTTCCCTGTCTGCCACGTTTTACTGCCGGCTGCTGCTTTTTCAGCTGCAT
>CAJTVR010000016.1:35572-67278 GCA_910580075.1 uncultured Eubacterium sp.
GCCGGTTTCCCTGTCTGCCACGTTTTACTGCCGGCTGCTGCTTTTTCAGCTGCATAGATTTCTGTATTTCTTAGCAATATACTCCGCCATTTCTTTCATCAGGTCAAACTGAAACATCTCTGTATTGTCCTGTGATACATTGGATACAGCATTGATATCTATAATATAAAAACCGCTTTCATTCTCAATAATATCCATACTGCCCATTTCAATATCCAAAAGTTCCATAGCCCGGACTGCTGTTTTTCGAATGCTTTCCCTGCAGTCATCATAATGTTCATATACAGAACCAAACCGATACGCAGACAGGCCATTTTCTGTTACACTTCGTTTTACAATCAGCCGGCATTCCCCTCCGATTAACTCAATCCGGGTCAGATAGCCGTAAACAGGTTCCAGGTATTCTTCCGCAATCATTTTAATATCGGGAAGTTTCGGCACCGTATCTGCCAGTTCCTGCTCATTTTGTATAATATAAGTCTCATTCGTACGTCCTCCGCAGTCCGGTTTTACAATCAGCGGATAGGAAAGCGGGAGCCGGTAAACCTCTTCTTTATAAAATGTCCCATAAACTTCCGGTACACAGATACCGTGCTTTTTCAGTACCTTCGCAGACAATTCTTTGCTGATTTCGTACAAATGTGCCTGATATGAATTCACCATCGTAATCCCATGCTCCTTCAAAAACGCATGGAGTTCCTCCATCTTTCCCAGACTTCTTAAATGTCCGCGAAACTGTGCGCTTGCAAATATCCGGCTGATGACAAGATCACAGTCTTTCAGCACTTCATATGGAATTTCTTTCTCCATATTCACCAGAAAAGCTTCCTCTCCCAGAGCACATAGAGAATCCCTGAGCGCATATGCAGACCATTCCTCTGACTCGTATAAAATTGCTGTCATTATAGTTTTTCTCCTTTGCAGCTATGATTATATATTCCATTCCAGCAGCTTTCCTAAAAACTGCTGCAGCTGAGCTGTCTGCGGCTGGGTAAAAACCTGCCCGCTCTCTCCATATTCCATCAGAGTGCCTTCACACAGAAAAGCTGCTTTATCGCAGGCATGTCTGGCAAATCCCATTTCATGCGTCACAATGATAAAATCCAGACCTTCCCTTTTCAGCTCATGAATAATATCCAGTACTTCCGTCGTATATTCCGGGTCCAGTGCGCTGGTAGGTTCGTCCAGTAAAAGCAGACGCGGTTTTGCAGCTGCTGCCCTGGCAATTGCCACACGCTGCTGCTGTCCGCCGGAAAGCTCTGCCGGCTTCTTCTTCCAGTCGTTTTTCAGGCCAAACCGGACGAGCAGCTCCATTGCACGCTCACATGCCTGTTCATGCGAAAATCCATGCACCTTTTCCAGCGGAACGGTAATATTTGACCGTGCATTCATATGCTGGAACAGACCGCCCTGCTGAAAGACAAATCCAAGTTTCCTGCGGTATTTTTGCAGGGATGCCTCATCTGTTTCCACTTTTTCCCCATCTACCCATAAAGTGCCTGTGGTCGGAGCAGCCAGTCCTCCAATAATCCGTAACAGCGTGGATTTTCCGCCACCGGATGGCCCGATTACTGCCAGTGCGTGTACGTCATCCGAAAAATCCATTGGCTGTAACACCGGACGGCCCCGTTCAAACTGTTTCGAAAGATTGTGAAACTCAATTTTCATAACGAAACTTCCTTTCTAACCATTCACTGGACAGCGAGACTGGCAGCGTCAGACATAAATAAAGCACACCCAGGAACAGATAGCATTCAAACAGACGGAAGTTTACGGCACTGATTTCCCGCATTGTCTGTGTGAGTTCAATAACCGCAATCATAGAAAGCAGAGACGAATCTTTAATAATAGAAGCAAACTGTCCTGTAAGTGCCGGGAGCGTCCTGGCAGCCATCTGCGGAAGGACAACATAACGAAGCGTCTGCCCGCGGGTAAATCCGACTGCCCGGGCTGCTTCCAGCTGTGAGCCTTCCATTGACAAAAAGCTCCCGCGGATAATTTCCGATATATACGCGCCCTCAAAAACAGACAGAATCATAACCCCTGCTGCAAACCGGTTTTCCACGCCCCACGCGGTTCCTACAATATAAAAGAACAGATAAATCTGCATAATCAGAGGGGTCCCGCGGATAAATTTTACATAAACACTGCAAAAATATCTTATAATAAGCAAACCTGACCCCTGTCCGGCAGCACTTAATACACCGATAAAAAAACTCAGTATCAGGCTGCACAGACTGAGCCTGAGCGTGACAAGAAAGCCGTCCCATACACGGACGCGGAACTGTCCAAGAAACGAAAAATCCAGCTGTACCTGGATAGCATGAAGCGAAACCCAAAACAGCATGACCCACAAAACTGCCACAAGCAGCACATTCATCAGAACTGCTGCCAGACACACATGCCCGTTTTCTTCCGCCCAAAATAACTTTTTTATTTTTTTCATATGTATTCCTGTTTCCGCTGCTTACTCAGCCATATCAAAAAACCACTGAAAACCGAGCTCATCAAACGCTTTCTTTTCCTCTGCCAGATGTTTTTTTGTCAGTTCTTCATAGCCGCCGTTTTTTTCAAATTCCGCAAGGAATGCATTCAGCTGATCCAGCAGTTGCTGATTGCCCTTCTGTACAGCAATCCCCCACTGTTCCGGTTCCTGGAACGGAATAAAAACTGCGCTCGTCGTATCCGGATTGTTCTGCCAGTTCCGGTAAATGGTAAGCTGGTCATAAATAAATCCGTCTGCACGCCCCTGGGATACTTCTGTCACACAGGCGCTTTCATCCGGCATGGCCAGGACTTCTGCCTCTGTCAGATTTTTTTCTGCATACATATGTCCTGTGGAACCGGATTTTACAGCAATCGTTTTCCCTTTCTGATTTAGATCGTCTATCGATGCAATGTCAGAATCCTTATTTGCCAGAATCGCCAGAAGTGCATTGGCATACGGATCCGAAAAATCAATCAGTTCTTTTCTTTCATCTGTAATGGTCATAGAAGAAATCACAAGATCGGCTGCTCCTGTCTGAAGAGCCGGAATCAGGCCGTCCCATGCCATATTTTCTATTCGTACTTCCCGTCCCGTATACTCCTCAAACGCCTTCAAAAGATCTGCACTGACCCCTTCCGGCTCTCCGGCATCATCTCTTGTTTCAAACGGCGGATAGGCAAGCTCCATTGCTGCAATTAACGGCTCTGACGTTTCATCCGCAGCAGAATCCCTGTCAGCCTCCTGTGTATCTTTCTCTGCCGGCGTTCTGCCCGGCTCAGGCTGCGATTCTGTGTTACTGTTTCCTGCGCATCCAGCCATGGTAAACGCAAGCAGCACTGATAATAATAAAGCAGTCATCTTTTTCATTTGTATCTCTCCTTCTTTTATGCTTCTGTTTAAGGCTCCACTCCGATTTATGTCTGAATACAGCAAAGCAGGCAGTGGACGCTGCCATAAATATCAGACGGTCATCTGCCAGTATTCCGACTCTCAGAAAATATACTGTTAGAATATAATAGCTGATTTCATTTGTAAAGAGGGAATCTCAAGTAACAGTCTGTTATGATAACCGGAAGATGAAAAAAATAATCTGAATCTGCCTGTCTTTTTAAAGTGTCCAGCCGTTATATATATCAGAATAATCCGTCATTCCAGATTCTTCTCAGTCCTGTTATTTTAAACATTACGAAGTGAATGTAAATGGAATCAGAGTTAAGAGATTTAACAATAAATTTTGGTGATTTTACCGCCATCGATCATCTGAATGTTACCATGTCAAACGGTGTGTACGGCCTTTTAGGTGTAAACGCAGCCATACGTATCCAGTTCTGTAATCTTATCAGCGAACTTTCTGAAGAACAGCCCATACTGCTTTCGACGCACACTGTACCGGTCATTAAATATATTGTAAATGAAACCTGGCTGATGAAAGACGGGCTTTTTATTAACCCGGACGAATAAAATCTGGCTGATGAAAGACGGGCTTTTATTAACCCAGATGCCAGACAGTCATATAAAATTTATCCGGTACCAGACAGGCAGAGAAATGTTTTCCTTTCTCTGTGACTTTGGAGAACAGTTAGAAATTCTTAATTTTCTGCTTTATATCCAGGATTTGGGGCTCACTGTCTGCCGCTGCAAAAATCCTGGAAGCCCCAAAAGGTGCCTGCCAGTGCCAGAACATAGAACATGCCAGAACGCCAGGGCATCAGGCACCGGTCCGTCCGCTGCCACAGAACTATCGCAGAAAATTTAGAATTTCTTACTGTTCGCAGGCGATACGGAAAAAGGAAAACATTTCTCTGCCTGGCGTTCGGGAATCCCATACATTACCTTAGCTTTACAAATACATAAACCGGAGAAGCACATCTGCACAGCTTCTCCGGTTTTATGATATCAGGTTTCGTTTTTTAAATCTGTGAAGCGACCAGTACCTGTACGCTGCGTGGTTTCAGCTGAATTGTATTGTTTATGATTTTTTCAGGATCTGACAGAAGGCCGCTAGGCTGCCAGGTATCAACGACAGCTTTCCACTGCATGGACGTGCCGAGGTCTGGCAGATGCTGTGTTACATTTTCCCAGTATGCATTGATGGAGATGAATACAATATCATCTTCGCCGGATGTCTCGTTTTTACCCGCAAACATAACGCCTATGACATGCGAATCCCAGCTGTAGTTTCCGTTCCAGGCATTGGCTTCATGCAGGCTGACTGGCGGGAATCCGAGGGAACATGCGGACGTATTCTTACGGATTACAGCATGCTGTTTGCGGAAATTAATCATATAACTGAAAAAATTAAATAAATCTTTATTTTTCTCCGGCAGAGACCAGTCCAGCCAGGAAATCATATTGTCCTGACAATAAGCATTGTTGTTGCCATGCTGGCTGTTGCCAAATTCGTCTCCGGCAAGGAACATTGGAGTTCCACGGCTGCATAACAATACGGCGCAGGCATTTTTGACCATTCGTTTACGCAGAGTCAGTATTTCATGGTCCATAGTCTTGCCTTCGGAGCCGCAGTTCCAGCTGTGATTGTCGTTGCTGCCGTCTGTATTGTTCCATCCGTTTGCTTCGTTATGTTTTTCATTATAAGAATATAAGTCATGCAGTGTAAATCCGTCGTGGCAGGTCAGGAAATTAATCGATGCGTTTGCCCCGCGGGTTTCCGGATCATATAAATCTGTAGAGCCGATGAGGCGCAGTGCTGCACTTGCAGCAGTGCTTGGATCTCCCTTTAAAAAGCTGCGTACATCATCCCGGTAACGCCCGTTCCATTCTGCAAAACGGTTCCAGGACGGAAAACTTCCTACCTGATAAAGCCCGCCTGCATCCCATGCTTCTGCAATAAGTTTTGTATCGCCTAAAATAGGATCAAATGCCAGACTCTGTAACAGAGGAGGTTTACTCATCGGAGAACCGTCTTCGTTGCGTCCTAAAATAGTAGCCAGATCGAAACGGAATCCATCTACCCGGTAAGTTGTTACCCAGTAGCGGAGGCAGTCCAGAATCATGCGCTGTACAATCGGATGATTGCAGTTTAAGGTGTTGCCGCAGCCGCTGTAATTGTAATATTCTCCGTTTGGTTTCAGCATATAATAAATATTATTGTCAAATCCCTTGAAAGAGAAAAAGCTGCCCTGTTCGTTGCCTTCAGCCGTGTGGTTAAATACGACATCCAGTATGACTTCAATACCGTTTTCGTGGAGCGTTTTTACAAGCTGCTTTAATTCCGTACCTTCCCGGTTGTATTCTATGCCGCCGCAGTAACTGGTATTTGGGGCAAAAAAGCTGACCGTATTATATCCCCAGTAATCCACCAGGTCGTGTCCGTTATAATTACGCAGAGAACCTGTTTCATCAAATTCAAAAATCGGCATCAGTTCAACAGCATTGACTCCAAGTTTTTTCAGATAAGGGATTTTTTCCATTAATGCTGCAAAAGTACCTGGTTTGGCATGGAGTGAAGAATCTGCCATGGAAAATCCCCTGACATGAAGTTCATAGATAATCAGGTCTTCCATAGGTATGTTCGGGAAAACAAAATTTCCCCAGTCAAAATCATCTTTTACAACCCGTGCTTTGTAGAAACCATTTTTTGTTTTTTTCGTACCCCAGACACTCTGTCCGGTTACTGCTTTTGCATAAATATCCAGAAGATTCTTTTTCGGGTTGAAAATCAGCCCGTTATCCGGCTCATACGGGCCGTCCATGCGGTAGGCATATTCAAATTCTTCAATGTTTAGTTTAAACACGATCATAGAGAAAACATTTCCAATCCGGTAATTGTCCGGGAATTTTAAGACAGCATAGGGCTCGTCTTCTTCTCTGTGAAAAAGTAAAAGCTCACAGGAGTCTGCGTGATTGGAATGAACTGTAAAATTTACACCGCCAGGAATAGCAGTTGCGCCGTTGATATCATAAAAACCCGGCCTGACTTCATAACCGGCAATCGTATCAAAAGGAACCAGATGAATTTTATTTAGTGGAATTGGATTCATAGAGACACCTCGCTTTTTGAATTAGTCTGTTTCTATAATAGTAACAGTTCGGACAGGTCTTTGCAACTAATAATAAACAGAAAAAGACTCTTGACAGACTGGCTGAAATGACTTACACTATTTATCATAAGTTATAAACTGGATGTATGTAACAGAAATATCCAGTTCATATTCCGCATATCAGACACGGGCAGTTTAAGGCTGCATAAGGGGTACACCACCACGGGTGTAAACTTTATGCAGCCTTTTTTGTATACTGCCAGGATTTTCCTGAAAAACAAAACGGAAAACTCATAAAATGCGGATAAAAATATGTAAAAAGGAGGATGAAATGTATGGTTTGTATCAATGGAAAACAGGAGGATGCTGCCGGAATGGTTTTGCTGGATTATCTCAAACAAAATCATGTCCCGCCAGAAGGCGTTGCAGTAGAGTGTAACGAAGAAATTATCAGAAAGAACCGGTATTCTGAATATATATTTCAGGATGGCGATACAGTAGAAATTGTAAGTTTTGTAGGGGGAGGCTGAATTTTCAGCGGATGCATGGTAACTGACAAACCAGAAAGGAGCAGCGAATAATGCCAGCAGAAAAAGACACTTTTAAATTAGGAAACCAGGAATTTACTTCCAGGTTTATTCTGGGTTCAGGAAAATATTCCATGGAACTGATTCGCGCAGCAGTGGAAAATGCCGGAGCGCAGATCATTACACTTGCTGTACGCAGAACTAATACAAAGAAAAATGAAAATATTTTAGACTATATTCCTAAAGGGGTTACCCTGCTTCCCAACACTTCCGGAGCCCGGAATGCAAAGGAAGCTGTGCGGATTGCGCGTATGTCGCGGGAATTAGGCTGTGGGGATTTTGTGAAAATAGAAATTATGAAGGACAGCAAATATCTGCTGCCGGATAATGCAGAAACGGTTAAGGCTACAGATCAGCTTGCCAGGGAAGGATTTACCGTACTCGCATATATGTACCCGGATTTATATACTGCAAGAGATCTGGTCCAGGCAGGGGCGGCAGCTGTGATGCCGTTAGCTTCTCCGATTGGATCTAATAAGGGGCTGGCCACAAAAGATTTTATACAGATTTTAATTGATGAGACGGATGTTCCGATTATCGTAGATGCGGGCATTGGAAGGCCTTCCCAGGCATGCGAAGCAATGGAAATGGGAGCAGCGGCAATAATGGCCAATACAGCGGTTGCAACTGCCGGAAATATCCCTCTTATGGCAGGGGCTTTTAAAAATGCTATTGAGGCAGGGCGCAGTGCATATCTGGCAGGACTTGGCAGAGTGCTCGAGAGGGGGGCTTCGGCTTCAGATCCGCTGACAGGTTTTCTGCGGGACTGAGCAAAAAGAAACACCAGAAGAATCCAGAAATAAGGACAGGCTGAAACAAGGATGAAAACAGCATCCAGGCACATAAAATTCATCCGGTGCCAGCCAGGAGGAGAAACTTCTCTGTCTGGCGTCTGGATAACCTGTACAATTTTACAAAAAGCAGCAGGATACTTTTCAGCAAATTATACTGTTAATCGGAATTCTCATATACGCAGACAAGGATAGAAAAAAGTAAGGAAAGAGAGAAAATAATGCCACAGAACCAGTTTTATGTAGATTCAGATAAATTAACAAAACAAGCATTAGACCATAAGCACCGTCTGGAATATGATCCGTCATCAAGAACAGACCATATGGCATATATGGAAGGAATGGAGCAGATTTCATCGGATATTATGGATAAAGTGCTTACACAAATGCAAAGCTATGATTACGAAAGCTATACGGATGCAGATGTGCAGCGTGCCCTTATGCACGAAACCTGCAGTGTGGAAGATTTCAAAGCGCTGCTGTCTCCGGCTGCTGCGCCGCATCTGGAAGAAATGGCTGCAAAAGCAAAACTAGAAACAGGCAGGCATTTTGGAAACACGGTATACCTGTTTACGCCTCTGTATATTGCAAATTACTGTGAAAATTACTGTGTGTACTGCGGATTTAACTGTTATAACGATATTTCCCGCAAAAAACTGACCCTGGAAGAGATCGAGCATGAGATGAAGGTTATAGCGGACTCCGGTATGGAAGAAATACTTCTGTTAACAGGTGAAAGCCGTAAAATGAGCAGCCTTTCATACATAGGAAGCGCCTGTAAGCTGGCAGCAAAATATTTTCGGAATACAGGGCTTGAAATATATCCGGTAAACAGCGGGGATTACAGGTATCTTCATGAATGCGGTGCAGATTATATTACTGTATTTCAGGAAACATATGATGCAGACCAATATGAAAAACTGCACTTAATGGGGCATAAACGGGTATTTCCATATCGTTTTGAAGCACAGGAGAGAGCTATTTTAGGAGGCATGCGCGGCGTGGCCTGTTCGGCGCTTTTAGGGCTTTCTGATTATCGCAAAGACGCCCTTGCTTCGGCACTGCATGTCTATTATCTGCAGCGGAAATATCCGCATGTGGAATATTCTCTGTCCTGTCCAAGGCTGCGTCCGATTGTGAACAATGATAAAATCAATCCCCGGGACGTGCATGAAACTCAGCTCTGCCAGATTCTCTGTGCATACCGTATCTTTCTGCCTTATGCAGGAATCACTGTATCTTCCAGAGAACAGGGCCGTTTTCGGGACGGAATTGTAAAAATTGCTGCGACCAAAGTATCTGCCGGAGTATCGACGGGCATAGGCGACCATGAAAGCAAATATCATGGAACAAAGGAAGCTGATACGGGGGACGAACAGTTTGAAATTTCAGATAACCGGAGTTTTGACCGGATGTATGAGGATATTGCATCTGCCGGGCTGCAGCCTGTTTTAAATGATTATATTTATGTGTCCTGACGATGAAAATCTGCCGGTACTGGAGGAACGCAGTGCGGATGTCTGTACAGGCAGATGCGCTGCAGATTAAGGAGGTTTGTATAATGCTGCCAGATATAAAAATACGCTGTATCACAAACCGCCATCTGGCGGTACAGGATTATTTCGATCAAATCAGAACGATAGCGCTTGCCGGGCCGGAAGCAGTGATAATCAGGGAAAAGGATCTGAAAGAATCTGAATATGAGCAGCTTGCCGCACGGGTCATAGGAATCTGTGCAGATTACGGGGTACCGTGTATTGTGCATGGATACCCTTATGCTGCTGTGCATCTTGGAGCAGAAGCAGTGCATCTGCCGCTTTGGAAGCTCCTGGATATGCCGGACTGGCAGAAACGGCTGTTCTCTGTGATTGGAGCATCCGTACATTCCAAAGAGGAAGCCCTTCTGGCACAGTCAGCAGGGGCGTCTTATCTGACAGCCGGACATGTTTTTGCAACAGACTGTAAACAGGGAGTGCCGCCGAGGGGACTTTCCTTTCTGAAGGAAGTCTGTATGGCGGTGCAGATCCCGGTCTATGCACTGGGCGGTATTCATGCGGGAAATGCTAAGGAATGCATTCAGGCAGGAGCGGCGGGAGTGTGTGTTATGTCAGAATGCATGAAACGTGCAGATTTGCCCAGAGGTGTTTTTAATCACTGGGGCAGCTTTGCGGTGAAGCATTTCTGAGTGAATTAGAAGGGACGGTTTGTCCAAAAATATGGGATTCCCGAACGCCAGGCAGAGAAATGTTTTCCTTTTTCTGTGACTCTGGAGAACAGTTAGAAATTCTTAATTTTCTGCCTGGTATCCAGGATTTGGGGCACTCTGTCTGCCGCCGCTGAAAACCTGGAAGCCCCAAAAGGTGCCTGCCAGTGCCACTGCATATAGCCTGACAAAACCGCCAGGGCATCAGGCACCGGTCCGTCCGCTGCCACAGACTGGAAGCAGAAAATTTAGAAGTTCTTACTGTTCGTAAGCGGAACAGAAAAAGGAAAAAGTATCTCTTCCCAGCGTCCGGCTAAGCTATACACTTTCCTTTTTCAGCTGCTGTATAAAAACGTTCTCTGCTGCGTGCATTACTCTTCTTCATTTATATACTCAATCATGCACTGATGCTCTTTCTTTTTTGTATCATAGCTGATGCCCACAAGAAGGATTTTTTCAACTTTTTCACGTCTTAATTTTTCACAGTACTCTTTATCTTTAATCTGCCTGACAGCAGCCTGCGGTGTATCATCTGCCTTTAATTCCATCACCATTCCTGGCAGATTTTTTTGTCTCGGATAAAAAATAAAATCAGCAAAACCTTTCCCGCTTTTTTCTTCACGTTCGATCCTGTATTTATTCCTGGCTGACAAGTACGCAAGCGTTACAACACAGGCCAGGCTGTTTTCATCATTATACTGCAGGACCGGTATCTCACTGTTATGAATATTATGAAGATAAGATGCTGCTTCGTCTCCCCTTTGTTCCAGCGTTGCATTCAGTATATGCATAGAATTTTTAACAAGCTCTGCCACATAATCAAAATCATCATCTTCCAGCGCCTTTTGAAATTCCAGCATCAGCTCCCTGTTTGGAATTGAAAGCACCCCGTCATGATATGATAAAAGGCCGTAAATTATCATGGCTGCATATATTTCTTTCTTATTCGAAGGACTGTCCTGGCCGGCTGTATATTCATCCAGTATTTCGATTCTGACCGGCATATGGTTTACCATCTTTACAGTATCTTCCCTGACTTCGCCAATATTATATTTTAAAAAGAATAAAACCTCATCCAATCTGCCAGTTCTCGTCCAGTAGCTCTGACACTTTCCTCTGTTCAGTGCCATAACAACCGAACGAGGATTATATAACCGTCCGCCACCATCTGTCTGGTATCCATCATACCAGTCTGAAATTTCATCCATAGAAATTCCGGACTGTTTTGAGCAGAGCATGGCCGTTTCATCTTCTGTAAATCCAAAAAACTCATCATAGTACGCATCATTCAGCATTGTATATTCATCAAACATATTCAGTGCAGATCCGGTACTGTACTGCTTAACCGGCAGAACACCTGTCATATACGCAAGAGCCACATACGGCCTGTCTTTCAGCATATCCCTGATCCATTCCAGAAAATCAAGCTGATTCTCTTTGTATAATTCATGACTGAAAATATAATCCCATTCATCAATAATAAAAATGAACTTATCGCCTGAAGCGGCTAAAAGGTCTGGCAGACTGTCAAATTCCATGTCAGCAAGCGCAGGATATGCCTGTCTGATATCGTTTTCTATAATCCGGCTGAAACGCCCAATATAATTACTGTATGCCTTTCCTTTTCCTGATAATTCACTGAACGTAATTTTCACAATATTATACTGATTCCGGTGCTGGTCATAATATCTGCTTTTACTGATATTCAGGCCGTCAAACAGCCCCTTTGCGCAGACTGCCTTTCCGTAATATGCTCCAAGCATATTCAGCACCGATGTTTTTCCAAAACGGCGCGGTTTGGTAATGCAGATAAATCTGTTTTTTGTATTAATCTGTCTGCTTATTTTTTCAATAATTGCCGATTTATCTACAAAAAATATATCATTGCGAAGCATCCTGAAATCTTCATAAGATGAATCTGTATTCAGATAAACTGCCACTTCAGCCACCTCCTGTCTGCCGCTATGGCTTGTGTGTTCTGCTGCATTTTAAGCCTGTCTGTTTCTGCCGTAACATATCTCAGCATTTCTTTAAAATATCCACCGTATGCGCACTCGCTCCCAGCAGTTCCGGCCGTTCACAGACAGACATCTGATAGCGGATAAATAATTCAAACGTCTCTTGATCCATTGCATTTAAAACCTGGCGCATATAATTGGCGGGGCCGTCCGGTGCAATGATCTGAACACGCTCAAGAACTGTTTGTTCCAGGTTTATCTGTGCATTCATCTGATTAATATCTTCCAGCCGGACATAATCATATAAATCTTCAGGCTGCGACACGCAATGAAAATCTGCATTTAATTTTCCGTTTTCCATGCAGCCCTTTATATTTCCGTCCCGGAATCCATGCAGCAAGACACCGTATTCGTTCATGCAGTAGGCAGCCAGCACATATCCGCCCTTTTTTGTAACACGCGCTGCCTCTTTCAGTGCTTTTATTTTATCTTCGATTGTAAATAAATGATACATAGGCCCGAACAGCAGTGCCATGTCAAAGGATTCATTTTCAAACCGTGACAGGTTCAGCGCATTTCCGTGATATGCTTTTACGCTGCTTCCCTTGGATTTTAATATACCAAGATTATATTTTACCAGTTCTACCGCTGTGACATCATATCCTTCGTCTGCCAGACGAACACTGTAGCGCCCGGTTCCGGCTCCGATGTCTATGATTTTTGCATGTCCGGTTTCTGGCAGATATTTGCGGATATATTTCATCGTAATGATATATTCCACCTGTCCATGCCTTCTTCCAAGGCGTTTTTCTTCACAGAATTTATTGTAATATTTTTCCAGCTCTGTCATAAACCAGAATCCTCCTTCAAAAATAAAAATCAGGCAGTGCCGGCCGCTCTGCCTTCCCTATTCAGATAGGGTGCAAAGCGGGCCATACTGCCTGATTTTTCGCTGTTCCAGCCTATGGCAGACAGCTTTTATTCTTCTTCCAATTCTACCTGCACTTTTTTCAGATGCCAGATATCCCGTACATATTCTTCAATTGTACGGTCTGAAGAGAATTTTCCTACATTTGCGACATTCAGGATCGCACTCTTTGCCCACTGTCTTTCATCCTTATAAGCCTGCATAACACGCTCCTGAGCCTGTGCATAAGCGCGGAAATCTTTCAATACAAAGTAAGTGTCTGCGTACTGGGTACAGTTTGTATTCAGTAAGGAATCATACAGGTTGCGGAACAGTTCCGTATCGTTTCTGGAATAAAATCCGTTAATCAGCTGCATCAGTACCTGGCGGATATCAGAATCGCTGTTGAAAATTTCCATTGGATTGTAATCACGCCTGTTTTCATGCTCAATAACCTCATCGGAACTCATGCCGAAGATAATCGCATTTTCTTCGCCCATTTCTTCAACCATTTCCACATTTGCGCCATCCATAGTACCAATTGTTAACGCACCATTTAACATAAACTTCATATTTCCTGTTCCAGATGCTTCTTTCGATGCCGTAGAAATCTGCTCTGAGACATCTGCCGCTGCGAAAATCCATTCTGCGTTGGAAACACGATAGTCTTCAATAAATATAACCTTGATTTTATTATCTATACTCTTATCGTTGTTAACTACTTCTGCAACACTATTAATCAGCTTAATTGTTAATTTGGCATTCTTATAGCCTGCCGCTGCTTTTGCTCCGAAAATAAACGTACGCGGAACAAATTCCATAGACGGATTTTCTTTAATCTTATTATACAGATACATAACATGCAGAATATTCATAAGCTGTCTCTTATACTCATGCAGACGTTTTACCTGTACGTCAAAAATCGAACGCGGATTTACTTCAACTCCGTTATGGTCATAAATATATTTCGCCAGACGCCGTTTGTTCTGGTATTTAATATTCATAAATTCCTGCTGTGCCTTTTCATCATCTGCATAAATAGCCAGCTTCTTCATATGGGACAAATCTTTAATCCATTCATTTCCAATATGGTCTGTTACCCACTCTGCCAGCAGCGGATTTCCATGCAGAAGGAATCTTCTCTGTGTAATACCGTTTGTCTTATTATTGAATTTTTCCGGGAACATCTGATAAAAATCTTTTAACTGCTGGTTTTTCAGTATTTCTGTATGAAGCCTTGCTACGCCGTTTACAGAAAAGCCTGCTGCAATCGCAAGATGCGCCATTTTTACCTGCCCGTCATATATAATAGACATTTTCTGGACTTTGGAATAGTCATTTGGAAACTTCTTCTGGATTTCCAGTACAAATCTGCGGTTGATTTCTTCTACAATCTGGTAAATTCTAGGAAGCAGTCTGGAGAAGATTTCAATCGGCCATTTTTCCAGTGCTTCTGCCATAATCGTATGGTTTGTATAAGCACAGGTCTTTGTTGTAATTTCCCATGCAGTATCCCAGCCAAGGCCTTCTTCATCCAAAAGAAGGCGCATCAGTTCTGCAACTGCCAGCGTCGGGTGCGTATCATTCATCTGAATCACTACTTTATCCGGCAGCATGCGGATATCCGGGTGATTTTTCTTGAATTTTGAAAGTGCCCTCTGCAGAGAAGCGGATACAAAGAAATACTGCTGTTTCAGTCTTAATTCTTTTCCTGCGATATGATCGTCGCATGGATACAGTACATCTGTTAAGTTTCTTGCCAGATTTTCTTCTTCTACTGCTTTTCTATAATCGCCCTTTCCAAATGCTTCCAGCTCGAAATATTTCATCGGCTCTGCATCCCAGATCATAAGCGTATTTACCATATTATTGTTATACCCTACAATCGGCATATCATATGGAATAGCTCTGACTGACTGGTAATTCTCGTGTACAAATCTGGTCTTGCCGTCTCCTGTATTTTCAGCCCGCACATAGCCGCCAAATTTTACTTCATAGCTGTATTCCGGTCTGCGCAGTTCGAATGGGTAGCCGTCTTTTAACCAGTTATCCGGTGTTTCGATCTGATAGCCGTCCTGAATAGCCTGTTTGAACATGCCATAGCGGTAACGGATGCCGCAGCCATAGGCCGGATATCCCAATGTTGCAAGTGATTCCATAAAACATGCTGCCAGCCTTCCAAGACCGCCGTTGCCAAGAGCAGGGTCCGGTTCCTGGTCTTCAATTATATTGATATCCAGGGCAAGTTCTTCCAGCGCTTCCTGCACTTCTCCGTACGCGGTCAGGTTAATCAGGTTATTTCCCAGGGCACGGCCCATTAAAAACTCCATAGACATGTAATAAACAATCTTTGGGTCTTCCCTGTCAAACGTCTTTTGTGTTGCCAGCCATTCATCGATGACTACATCTTTGACTGTGTTTGCGACTGCCTGGTAAATTTCCTGCTGGCTCGCTTCATTCAGCGTTTTGCGGTAAAGGTTTTTTACATTTTCCTTTACACTTTTCTTAAACGCCTCTTTTTCAAACATTTTGCTCTTCATTGGTGTCCTCCTTATTAGTTTTGCTGCTTTAACACTTTTTTTCGACACTTAAAGTCACTTTTTCGCCATTGATATTCCATTCTTTGCTGTATCCGCTTATCTGGTCCTGTGTCAGACTGATTCCAAGCACTTCGGTACGAATGGTTTCCCCATACCTGGCAAAAATATCTGCCACTTTTGTATCTGCCGTATACGAAACTGCTATCTTATCCATAACCTCAAAGCCTGCTTCCTTGCGCATTGTCTGAAGTTTGCTGATAATCTCCCTCACAAAGCCTTCTTCAACCAGTTCCGGAGTCAGATTTGTATCCAAAACTACTGTGACAGTATTATCCCCTTCTGTCATATAGCCTTCCATCTGTGTCATTGTAATGAGCAAATCCTCTTCTGATAATACGACGTTTTCACCAATGCTGTCAAGTCTGATTACACCGTTTTTACGAAGTTCATTCATTGCCGCATTGCCATCAAGCTGCGCCAGTTCTGTCTGAATCTGTTTTAAATATTTTCCATACTTCGGCCCTACCGTGCGC
Organism: uncultured Eubacterium sp.; assembly: GCA_910580075.1. Lineage (GTDB taxonomy): Bacteria > Bacillota > Clostridia > Lachnospirales > Lachnospiraceae > Eubacterium_J. The sequence goes on from CAJTVR010000016.1 coordinate 51,581, forward strand.
AGCTGCGGCTTGAATGTATAATCCGTATAGGCGCTGACATCATCCGTAAAAGAAACTTTCTTTACATTCAGCTCGTCTTCGATAATCTTTACAAAATAATCAGCAAGAGAAGACGGGGCTTTTACAAACATGCTGCCAATCGGCTGGCGGTTTTTAATATTTGCGGCATTTCTGCAGGCACGTCCCATTACGACAATCTTTAAGACTGCTTCCATATCCGCTTCTAATTCCCTGTTAATATATGCTTCGTTTGTTGTCGGGAAATCGCATAAGTGCACGCTTTCCGGCGCATTTGCATCCACGCTGCATACCAGATTACGGTAAATATCTTCTGTGATAAACGGAACCATTGGTGCAGCTGTTTTTGCAATTGTAACCAGTGCTGTATACAGTGTCATGTATGCATTGATTTTATCCTGCTCCATGCCTTTTGCCCAGAAACGCTCTCTGCTTCTTCTGACATACCAGTTCGACATTTCATCCACAAAGTTATCCAGCGCCCTTGCTGCTTCCGGAATGCGGTAGCTGCCAAGATTCTCATCTACGGTCTTTACTACGGTATTCAGCTTTGATAGCAGCCATTTGTCCATTACGCTCAGTCTGTCATATTCCAGTTTGTATTCTGAAGCATTGAATTCATCAATATTTGCATACAGTACAAAAAAGGCATACGTATTCCACAGCGTGCCTAAGAACTTGCGCTGTCCCTCCTGTACGGCCCTGCCATGGAAACGGTTTGGCAGCCATGGCGCACTGTTGATATAAAAATACCAGCGTATCGCATCTGCTCCATACGTCTTTAATGCTTCAAACGGGTCTACCGCATTTCCTTTGGATTTGCTCATTTTCTGCCCGTTTTCATCCTGCACATGTCCCAGCACAATGACATTTTCGTACGGAGCTTTGTTAAACAGCAGCGTAGATTCTGCCATCAGGGAGTAGAACCATCCGCGCGTCTGGTCGACTGCTTCTGAGATGAATTTCGCCGGAAACTGCTGTGCAAACAAGTCTTCATTCTCAAACGGATAATGGTGCTGCGCAAACGGCATTGCCCCGGAATCAAACCAGCAGTCAATAACCTCCGGCACACGGTGCATCGTGCCGCCGCATTCCGGACATTTGTAAGTCACTTCATCAATATACGGACGGTGCAGCTCTGTCTGTTCTGCATCAGAATGTCCGCATTTTTCAGCAAGTTCTTTCCGGCTGCCGATACACTCCTGATATCCGCATTCACACTCCCAGACCGGAAGCGGCGTTCCCCAGTAACGGTTACGTGAAAGTCCCCAGTCCTGAATATTTTCCAGCCAGTCGCCAAAACGTCCTTTTCCAATCGATTCCGGAATCCAGTTGACGGTGTTATTATTGCGGATTAAATCATCCTTTACATCCGTCATTTTAATAAACCAGGATTCCCTTGCATAATAAATTAACGGTGTATCGCATCTCCAGCAGTGCGGATATTCATGCTCAAATTTCGGCGCATCAAATAAAAGCCCTGCTTCATCCAGATCTTTTAATACCATCGGGTCAGCTTTTTTAACAAAAACACCTGCATAAGCGGTTTCCTCTGTCAGCTCCCCTTTTCCGTTCACAAGCTGTACAAACGGAAGCCCGTATTTTCTGCCGACCTGGGAATCGTCTTCACCAAATGCCGGGGCGATGTGTACAATTCCGGTACCGTCCGTCATTGTTACATACGTATCACAGGTAATAAAGTAAGCTTTTTTATGCTGTTTTTCAATCAATGCATCTGCAAAATGAAACAGCGGTTCGTACTCTTTATATTCCAGATCGCTTCCTTTATAAGTTTCCAGTATTTCATAAGCCGGAATGCCTTTTTCTTCATCTGCAAGTCCGCCAAGCACCTTGTCCAGCAGCGCCTGTGCCATATAATAAACGCGTCCGTCTGCAGCTTTTACCCTGCAGTAAATTTCATCCGGGTGCACGCAGAGCGCAAGATTCGAAGGCAGTGTCCACGGAGTCGTTGTCCATGCAAGAAAATAAGCATCTTCGCCTGCAGCCTTAAACCGGACCACTGCAGAACGTTCTTTTACTGTCTTATACCCCTGCGCTACTTCCTGCGACGACAGCGGAGTTCCGCAGCGCGGACAGTATGGCACGGTCTTAAATCCTTTATAAAGCAGTTTCTTATCCCATATCTGCTTTAACGCCCACCATTCTGATTCAATATAATCATCTTCATATGTGACATACGGCTCGTCCATATCTGCCCAAAAACCCACGGTTTCTGAGAAATCTTCCCACATGCCTTTGTATTTCCATACAGATTCTTTACACTGCCTGATAAACGGCTCCATACCGTATGCTTCGATCTGTTCTTTGCCATTTAACCCCAGCAGCTTTTCCACTTCCAGCTCCACCGGAAGACCGTGTGTGTCCCATCCGGCTTTTCGCGGCACAAAACGTCCCTTCATCGTCTGGTATCTTGGAATCATATCTTTAATTACGCGTGTAAGCACATGGCCGATATGCGGTTTTCCGTTCGCTGTCGGCGGTCCGTCGTAAAACGTATAAGTCTCGCCTTCTTTTCTGGAATCCATTGATTTTTGAAAAATATGCTTCTCTCTCCAGAAGTCAATGACCTTATGCTCCCTTTCAACAAAATTCATATTGGACTCTACTTTACTGTACATACTGATTCTCCTTCATCATCATTCCTGTTATCCGCAGCCTGCTCTTAAAAACGGTCTCCATCGCTAAAATAATCGAAGAAGTTATGGTTGTCAAAAAAATCATCGTAATCTCCATAATCATCATAATCTTCTTCAAATTCATACTCATCTCCAAAATCCAGATACGGGGCGTTTTCCTGCTCGGACATGATACTCATAACCGGCCCCCATACCAGTATAACTGAAATAATAAGAAGCAGGACTGATACTGCAGCAGTAACAATTCCGGCCACTGCCATCCCTTTGCCCTGCCGGCTTCTTCCAAGCTGGAGCACTCCAAAAATAACGGCTGCAACGGCCATCGGAATATTTATGCAGGTACAGAATAGTGCAAGTGATAAGATTCCCAGTATCATCGAAGCAATTCCAAATCCGCTGCCAGATGACTGTCCGTCTGCTTTCTGATACTGGGTATACTGTGTACCGGAACCACGCTGCTGATACGTTCCCTGCGGACCGCCGCCCTGATACTGCTGCGGACTGCCATTCGGGTTATAGTTCTGCCACGGACTGCCGCTATCCGGCATGGGATTCTGACTGTAATTCTGCCACGGACCGCATGACTGGGACTGACTGCCGTTTTGCTGTGTGCTGCCTTGTACAGGGTTCTGCCAGGTGCCATTCTGGCTGCCAGCGGACTGCGCATGATTCTGCCAGCTGCTGTTCTGACTGCCGTCTGGATGTACACTGCTCTGACTGCCGTTTTGCTGTACACTGCCGGGCTGGCCATACTGCCATGTACTGCCCTGGCTGCCTGCTGGCTGTGCACTGCTGCTCTGGCCATACTGCCAGCTGCTGCCTGACTGTCCACCGCTCTGGCTGCCTGCTGGCTCTGCACTGCTGTTCTGGCCATACTGCCACGTACTGCCCTGGCTGCCTGCCGGCTCTGCACTGCTGCTCTGGCCATTCTGCCACGTACTGCCCTGGCTGCCTGCTGGCTCTGAACCACTCGGACTGCTGTTTAACTGTGAACTGCCAGGCTGGCCATACTGCCGGCTGCCTGCTGGCTCTGAACCGCCGGGCTGGTCATTCTGCCACGTACTGCCCTGGCCCGGAGCCTGCTGCGGACTCTCATTCCATCCAGACTGCCAGATGCCGTATGCACCCTGCTGTGTGCTGTCCTGTGCATAATTCTGTCCGATGCTGCCCTGGATACCGTTTGTCTGTGTGATACCATCTGTACCGTTCTGCTGCATGCTGTCTTCTGCACTGTTGTTCTGCGCGCTGCTGCCGTCTGTCTGTGTACTGCTTTCCACACTGCTCTGACTGCCGCTGCTCCCGTTTATCTGTGTACTGTTTTTCATGCTGTCATTCTGATCATAGTCCTGTGAACTGCCGGACTGATTCCCGCTTTGCTGCGTGCTGCCTTTTACACTGCTCTGACTGCTGCTTCCTTCACTCTGCTGCACATCATTTTGCAGGCTGGTCTCCGGATTCAGTTCCTCAGCCAAAACAGTATCTACACCGGAAAGCGGTACCGCATGTTCCGCTACATCTGCATCTGCCAGGTCCGTATTTTCTATTTCTGTTCTGCCGTAACTGTATGTCTGGCCTGCTTGTTCTGTTTCCGTTCCGCCATAGCTGTATGTCTGGCCTGTACTTTCTATTTCTGCCTGGCCGTAACTGTACGGCTGGCCCGCATGTTCTGTCTCTGTCTGGCCATAACTGTATGTCTGGCCCGTAAGTTCTGTTTCCGTTCCGCCATAGCTGTATGTCTGGCCCGTACTTTCCAGTTCTGCCTGGCCGTAACTGTACGACTGGCCTGCACTTTCTATTTCTGCCTGGCCGTAACTGTACGACTGGCCTGTATTTTCTATTTCTTTCTGGCTGTAAGTATATGCCTGATCTGCATTTTCTAAACCCTGTTCATAATATGCATCCATCCCGGCACTGCTGCCCGTATCCGTCTGTTCATAAATATCAGCCTGTCTGCCCGTATCCGTCCCATTTTCTGCAGCTGTCTGCTCATAACTGTCCGTATATACAGCCTGTCCGCCGGCATCCTGCACATGGCTGATGTCCGGACTCGTATCTATATTTGTTTTTTCACGCTGCCCGCTGTCCTCCATGCTCTTTTCACCTCATTCCTTTTATATCGGGAATTCACTCTGCCAGGGATTGTGTCCCCTGCTGCCAGAGACTGCTTCCATAGATACCTTCTGCTGCAAGCTGTCTGAATGCTTCCACTACACTTGCTTTATCCTCTGCATATGTAACGCCAAACCATCTGTCCGGCGTCGGCAGAACTTTTACAGAAATCTGCCCGCTGTTTAACAGCTGGTCAATAATATTAGGAAGCAGATATTCAGCCTTTAAATCAGACATATCTGTCTGCTGCAGAAATTCCACAAACTTTTTCTGCAAAATATCCAGAAACTCTGGTGTCAGTCCCCACATATTCATAGAAACCGGAGCCTGATCCGACAGTACGACGCCGCTGTCGCCGCAGATCTGCCCGGACTCTTTACGGACAATCCCTTTTGTTTCTACAACTTTTATCAGATAGTTTTTATCATCCATCTCACAGACACCGCGCGTTACTGTGCCATTTTCACTCAGTGTGTTCTGAATCTGAAAACCAGCCATACAATATTTACCTGCAGACTGTTCGTGCTCTTTCAAAAACTGATATACATCCCGAAATGCTGCTTTTCCATAGTAATCATCCGCATTAATAACCGCAAACGGAACATCCAGAATATCCCGGCATGCCAGTACCGCCTGCCCGGTTCCCCATGGTTTGACACGCTCCGCAGGGCAGTCAAAACCTTCCGGCAGATCGTTCTTATCCTGAAATACATAAGAAACCGGACAGATTTTTTCAATCCTGGAGCCAATCACTTCGTGAAATTCTGTTTCTATATCTTTACGTATAATAAATACAACTTTTGTAAATCCAGCTTCCAGTGCATCATGAATGGAATAGTCAATAATAATTTCCCCCTCAGGCCCGACTTTCTGCAGCTGCTTAATGCCCGCACCATAGCGTGAGCCTATGCCTGCTGCCATGATGACCAGCGCAATATCTTTCATATGGTATGATCCTCCTTTGTTCGGTGAAATGACTTACTTATCATACCATTGATACGGGATTTGTTCAAGTATTGTTAGTGTACGGGGAAATTTTTAATGCAAAAGGCCAGACTTATGTGCTGTATGACTACGCTGCGGATCATAAAAACTTTCATAAATTTGAAGATAACATGATTTCCAAAAAACATGGTGTTTAATCCAAGAGACGGGATCGTATCTTCTGAAATCCCCAAAATTTATTTCTTTTCCCTGATTTCTCCTGCCGGCCTGCACTCCGCCTGTCTCATTTTTATTTGATTATACTCCCCAAAAATACAGCCCCAGTGCGATCCATATTTTTCACACCAGATTCTTAACAATACACTGGTTATTCCACTCCGACTGTGTTATGATATGCTCATTATGTATAAAAGCAATGATCCAAAAACTTCCCATTATTCATGAAAGGAGCCTCCTTATGGCATCTTTGCACAGTATGACATCCGGTGCACCCGGGCGTTTAATTATTTCATTTGCATTTCCGCTCATGCTTGGCAATCTGTTTCAGCAGTTTTATACAATTGCAGATGCTGCAATTGTCGGACAGGTGCTTGGCGTGCATGCAATTGCGGCTGTCGGAGCCGCAGAATGGATCATCTGGATGATGCAGGGTATGGTTCAGGGATTTACGCAGGGGTTTGCCATTCAGATGTCCCAGGATTTTGGAGCCGGAAAATATAATAAACTGCGAAATGCAATCGTAAATTCTGCCTTTTTATCAGCCGTCAGCGCACTCATTCTTCTGGCAGGCGGACAGCTGCTTGCCGGATGGATGCTGAGGATGCTGCATACTCCGGATACTGTCTGGGCGGATACGATGCTTTATATGCGCACGATGTTCTGGGGAATTCCAGCTATGATGACTTTTAACCTGGCAGCATCTGTCCTGCGCTCTCTGGGCGATGGAAAAACGCCGCTGTATGCAATGGTCTGTGCATCTTTTGTCAACATCGGGCTGGATCTTTTGTTTGTACCAGTTCTTCGTCTGGGCGTATTTGGAGCTGCTGTTGCAACTATAATAGCACAATGCTGCTCCTGCATCATCTGCTTTGTAAAAATCGTCCATATTGATATACTGAAAATCACCCGGGAAGACTGCGAAATTTCTGCCAGCCTCCATTTACGCCTGATGACACTCGGCATGCCGATGGCTTTTCAGAATTTTATTATTTCCATTGGCGGCATGATTGTACAGTCCGTAGTAAACGGATTCGGCGTTGCTTTTATTGCCGGATTTACTGCCACAAATAAGCTGTATGGCATGCTGGAAGCTGCCGGTACTTCCTATGGCTTTGCGATGACCACCTATACCGGGCAGAACCTTGGTGCCGGACAGATTTCCCGTATTCGCCAGGGATACCGGGATGCTCTTATTATTGCACTGATTACTTCTATGATCATAGCTGCTGTTATGATTTTTGCCGGTAAGTGGATTCTTCTTTGTTTCATTAATGGCGATAAAAAAACAACCGCAGACACACTGGCCATTGCTTACCATTACCTGTTTATCATGAGCGTCTGCCTGCCTGTATTATATTATCTGCATGTAACGCGTTCCTGTATTCAGGGACTTGGAAATACCGTGCTGCCTATGGTGTCCGGCTTTGCAGAATTTGGCATGCGTACAGCCGCTGCGCTTTACCTTCCGCTGCTGCTTGGACAGGATGGGATTTTTTACGCTGAGATTTCTGCCTGGATGGGTGCTGATCTTGTACTGTTTATCAGCTTTTTATACTGTATGCATAAACTAAAACAGCATGGTATCCATAAACCGGACAAGCCATAGCAGATGTTACCAGCTGAACCTGCTAAAAAACATCTGTATACATGATGCCTCTGTTTTCCTTAACCAGGCTCTGCCGGCCATACCAGAGCCTGCTGTGCCGTATACATTGCCGCCAAACGTCACCAGCGGTTCCACAGCTTACGAAAAACATCCGTATGCATAATGATGCTGTTTTCCTTAACCAGGCGTTACCAGCAGTCCGTATGCTGCCCGCTGCCGCTGTTTTCCATAAAAATACAGGCATCTTCCTGAACCATAAAAAGGGACTGCCGCATTAAGAAAAATCATTCAGGATATAGTACTTTCAACTGTTTTTATACTATATCCTGAATATATTTTACTTAGTGCGACAGCCCCTTAAGAATCTGTACATTCCTGCAAAAGCAGTAAAATTAAGATGCACGGTATATTTCTGCCTGATCTCTGCGCGCAACTTCTAAATACCATACCACCTGCTGTTCATCTATAAATTCATAATTTTTTTGTTCACAGTATCTGCGGCAGTCTTCTTCACTTCCGTAGTAAAGCGGCTTTTGAATACCGCCCGGACTTGCTTTGTAAACACAGTATTCGTTGTAATTATAATCTGTCATAAAAACCTCCATTTCCCCGCCCAAAACTAGCACGGTTTATTACAAGGCATCCTCTGGTTTAGGCCCGGACACCCGGATTAGCAGTCATTTACTGCTTTGGCATATTATGACACTGGTTTGTAAAAACGTCAACTTCTACAGTTACCAAAAAACTTTTTTATTTATGAGCATTTTTCTACTGTTTGCACAACTTAAACGCTTTCTTTTTCTGCTCTCAGACTTCCATACCAGCAAAGCACTGCACCCGCTGCGGATACTGCTGCTGCACATATCAGCTCGATATGCGGTATTCCTGTAAACTGGTACAGTTTATTCTCAAAATAGAATGCATGTTCCATGATTTTAGGACACAGAATCGCAAAAATTACAAACAGCGGCAGGATTTTCAGCATCATTCCAATATAATTCGTGCTTCTATCTGACAGGAAAAATACCATACTTGCTGCGCCTGCAGCAGTCAGATAACAGTTCAGCACCAGCATCAGACACCATGTGCCATGCGTCCATTCCGGCCAGCAGTACTGCGTCCCCATAAAGGAATACATTCTGCATGGAAAAAAGGCCGATGTTCCATGTACTGCAAAAATACCGCCAAACAGAATCAGATTTGCTGTTACCAGCAAAAAAGCTGAAGCCATAACTGCCGCAAACTGGCTTTTATAAATTTTACGCCCGTGTCTGGAGCTGTACTGCAGCACATGCATTCCTGCCATGCGGTCATGCACAGCCAGCGGCGAGAGCAGAAGACAGACGGACAGACAAATCCATACAAGCAGCAATCCGGCATAAGTGCCAGTTACCCTCGGGATTTCCTCAGGCAGTATATTCTGCCACTTTTTATCCGGCCCGAAAAAAAGCTTCCTGGCGTGTTCCAGTTCTTTCGGGGAATATCCTTCTTCCGTCTGGTATGTCCCGTATTTTTCTGCCTGATGATATTGTGCCTCAAACAGACAGGCTGCATACAGACGGCCCTCAATATTATCCGTATCTTCCCCCTGCAGGCAGTTATCCATAATCATACAGTCTGTATATATTTCATTAAGGTCTGCTGCTTCATTTGTGCCGAAATTTCCATCATAAACATTTTTTCGAAATTCTGCATACTGCTCATACGTCTTCAGTCCGTACTTTTTCCCAGTTTCACTGTTTTCCACATACCGGTCGGCTTCTTTTTGCAGCAGCGGAATGCCTGTTTCAAATTCTGCCATTTCTTTTTCGGAAAGAGATGTCCCATATGTTTCCTTCATCTGCCTGGCTACATAAAATACACCTTCATAATGAGGGCCGTTCGGAAAATAGCGGATGTAAAACTCTAAAAACATAGTATAATAAATAAATCCCAGTACAATCAGTACAAAAATCATGCCCGGACGCCATATTTTTCTGAATTCTTCTCTGAACATATATCCTCCCTTCGTAAACTTTGAACTGTCTAAATCTAAGTCAATGATTCAGCCATTGGCCAGCCTTCCCTGTTTCGTTTTTCTACTCAAGTCCCAGGAAATGGTACATCCATTTTCCAGTTTCTACTGTTTCGTTTTTTGCTTAAGTTTTAGACAATGCTGTCATCAAAGCAGCCTTCCTCTATTTTAAGTCTTTCCGGTCAAAATACCTGAACCCCAGATAGAGAAAACTTACAGCAGCCGTCAGGCACAGCAGAAAAACCCAGCATTCCTGCCAAGGAACGACCGCATGCATTCCCATATCGGTAAACCACAAAGGCTGCATCCACCAGAGCATTACAGGAGTCCACATGGCAGCTTCAAAAAATCCCCAGTATGCCTGGTTTCCTGCCAGCAGAACTGCTTCGAAATTAAGCGCACATGCAGCAGCCAGTACGATGAATCCGGCATAACTGTTTTGTACAGCCAGTCCGGTAACATAACCTAAAATATAAAACACAGCTGACACCGCCATGCCAGACAGCAGTACGGCTGCCAGATAACTGCACATAGTAAACGGAATCCAGGTCACAAACGGTATTTCTGCAGCCATAACAGTCACATAATAAAACTGCGTACACACATCCGTATTCCAGATATCCCCGAGCTGCCAGATGCATGCAAATGCTGCACAGGATACCGCCGCTATAACTGCATATGCTGTCAGCGCATAAAACAGTCCGGCCAGAAATTTATCTGTCTGCACCCTGCGTCCTCTTTTAGATGCATAAACAGTCAGCCACGTCCGTTCTGTCCGCTCAATGCCGCATATATACAAGGCAGAAAAGACGGCCAGCAAAAGCCCCTCGGTCAGAACAGCCCTGCATAATTTTTCAAACAGCAGATCCATCAGCGGTTTTGTCATTCCCGCCGCCCCTGCGTCCATAGAAGCATCCTGGCGGGCCAGCGTTTGAATCCGGGGCTTTTGCTTTTCAAATTTTTTGCTCAGGGCATCCGCTGCCCAGCCTGTCATCTGATACCTGTCTATGTACATTTCCGCCGTTTGTGCCGGGTCATATGTTTCAAACAGGTCTTCTGCTTTAGCTGTTTCCTGTATCAGCCTTTCTTTTTCAGCACAGTCCGCCAGACTTCGTACTTTTTCGTCAAATGTTTTCCCCATACGGCTCCCGGCTGTCTTTCTGGCTTCTTTCACATATGCTATATAATCTGTGCTGTGCCAGCTGTCCGTTACCAGCAGTATATTAAATATTGTACACAGCACAAGAAAAATCCATAGCACCGGCATTTCCCACAGTTTTTTTATTTCCCAGCTTACAAGTTCTCCTGATACTGTTTTTCTGCCGCATCTTTTGAGATTTGTATCCTGCATTGTTTTACCTTTCTTTTTCGTTTCATTTTTCTATTCATTATGATTTCTATAAATATATAAAAAGGCATCCTCCAGATTCGGCACTGCTGGTTTTGCGCCCTGGATTTTTCTTTTCGAAACAATCCGCAGCACTGGCCCATATTCCCCCTGGCATTCACTCAACAGAAAGTCTCCGTCTGCCAGTTCAGTATCAGCCGGAACTTCGTACAGGATTCCGCAAAGCCTGTCACAAATTTCGGCCGGAGTTTCGCACCCCGGAATTTTATGGTCACGTATCATAATGATCCGGCTGGCTATCGTTTCAATATCTGATACAATATGTGTTGACAAAATAACAATTCTGTCTTTAGAAAGCTGGTGAATCAGATTTCGGAAACGGACACGCTCTTTCGGATCCAGTCCTGCAGTCGGCTCGTCCAGAATCAGCAGTTTCGGATCATTGATCATTGCCTGCGCTATTCCTGTCCGCTGGATCATGCCGCCTGAGAGCTGGCGCATTTTTTTATTTTTCACCTCTGAAAGAGCTGCCTGTTCCAAAAGTCCGTCAATACGCTTTTCCGCTGTTTTTCTATCCATGCACTGCAGCGCCGCGATATATTTTAAAAACTGCTTTGGAGTATAATTTTTGTAATAGCCGAACTCCTGAGGCAGATAGCCAAGCAGCCCCCGGTAATCTTCTCCCATTTCCTGAATCTTTTCTCCATTCCAGCGGATTGTGCCGCTGGTTGGAAATAACAGGGTCGTCATCATTTTAATTAACGTCGTTTTTCCGGCTCCATTAGGTGCCAGCAGTCCGTAAACGCCATTTTCAAATGTCAGATTCACATCTTCAAGCGCTGTATATGTGCCATATTTTTTTGTAACATGCTCAATCGATAGCAATTTTCATTCCCTCCCTCTGCTAATGTTTTCTCTGAACCAGGATATTCTAACAGTAAAACATGTTAGAAACTAAAATATTCCGCAGACTCATAATAATATTTTTTCAGCAGTATCAGATACAGGAATGCGCAGACTGCGGCTCCTGCCATAAACACTGCCGTTGGTATCTGTATCATCCTGTCCGGTTCCTGCTGCGCCAGGAAAAGCAGTATGATGCCAAATCCGCTCCATAGAACAGGCGCTGCCCAGCAGGACTGGCGGCTTTTCCATTCTGATTCCAGCACAATCTGCATACATGCGTAGAAAAACAAGGCTGACATAGACAGAGAAAGCAGTCTCAGCATCGTAATTTCACTGTGAAAAACACACCCCAGCCACAGATTCAGCAGGACTGATATGATAACCGATAACGCACCAGACAGCAGCATCCGCAATACCGTCATCTGTCGGATTGTCAGCCTGCATACCATAAGCAGCTCATACGTGCCTGTCATAATTTCTTTCCATACGCTCAGAACATGAAGCATTGCATACAGCAAAGGAGACGCCATAAATACAAGCAGCCCCAGAATCTGCGGATACTGTTTCGCTGATTCATACACGGCTGCCCACAGGATCCCGTTGAGCAGCATCGCTGACAGCATACAGTCCCATACTCCAAAACAGATCCCACAGACCCCGGCTGTACGCCATGCTTCCCACAGTGCATAGCTGAGTTTGCGCGGTTTTCCGGCTCCCAGTGATACAATCTGCGCAATGCTTCTTTCTTTCTGTATATCAGACGGAAAATCTATTGTTCCAAAACGTTCTGTTTTCATAATAATCTGTCACCTCCCTGCCTGTCTGACTGCTTCTTTGTGATTATGTTCATGACTGTACTCCCTGCATCTGTCTTCTTTTTTTACATTCTTTTACTTTCTGCTGCTATGTTTCATAACTGCAGCTGATTTCTTTTTTGATTCTGGCTGCCAGACGGTAATACTGCGCCTTAATCTTAGCCTCAGGCTGCGACAGTACTGCCGCAATTTCCGGAAACGGATATTCTCCATAAACCCGCAGCCGGAACACTTCCTGTACCTGAGGCTCCATGCCGCGGACAAATTCTTCTATTGCGTGAAGTAATTCTTTATTCTGAATGTCCTCAATAAAATCTTTTTCATCCTCGATGTCATAATCCTCAATAGAAAAATACTGCACTTTACGCTTACGTCTCATATCTATAACTTTATGGGAAGCGATATGATACATCCATGTCCTGAAACCTGCTTTTTTTGCATCATAAGCATGCAGCGAACGCAGTGCTGCCAGAAAACTTTCCTGTGTCAGGTCCATAGCGTCTTCACGGTTTCCTGTCTGTCTGTATACAAATGTATAAATATCATCGTAATATGCCCGCACCAGTGCATCAGCCGCTTTTTTTGAACCATGCCGTACAATATCACGTATCCACTTCTGTTCCTGCTCCAAGCCTGCGCCTCCCCTGTGGTCTCTTTTTAATATCTTTCGTACTCTTTACCTTTATATACGAAAAATAATACCAGACCGCTGCAAAAAAACCGAAAACCTTTTGATCGGTTTCCGGTTTCTTTCATTTTGTTATTACAGCGCCTGTCTGCCGCTGCATATGGTTTTCATTTTATTCTTTCACAGATTCATTCAGCATTTTTTCCGCTTCAGATTCATTCAGTACTGTTTCCACTAACAATTCAACCGGCTCCGGTTTCACTCCGGTATCTGTGCCTGCTGATTCGTCAGAACCAAACGCAGTTTTCTGTATTTCTTCTGTATTTCCGCCAGACTGTCCTTTCCCTGACTCTAACCTGTAAACATCGTTGTCTTTATCAGCCTCTGTTAACCTGTAAACAGACCCGTCATCATCTTTTGTCAGCTTGTAAACATTCCCGTTTTGATCTGTATAATAAATACCATCGCCTTTAATTTTAGCATTATAATCCGAAGATCCGTCAATGCTCAGAGAAATATTATCTGAACCATCTCCTTGCGTCACTATAATCTGGCAGTTCTCTTTAGCTGTGTCTGCGCCTTCTCCCCTGCCGTCCTGAGACTTTCTATCAGAAGTTTTCACCTCTGTAAACGCACTGGTCACATAATCTGCGGCATCTGCATCTGCATCTTCATTTTCCCGATTCTGAACAATCTGATCCTGTGAATTTTCCAAACCTTTCACACTTTCATTTGATGCAAATACAGACGATGCTCCCAGCAGCAGAATCGCTGCACAAAGAATCCCGGTTCCCGTTAATTTTTTGTAATTCATAATTGCCACAATCCTTTCTTTTACAGGTTTTTTCAAAAAACCACAACAAAATACCGATGTTTCTATCTGATTCTGAACAAATGCCAGCAGAGCCTGCGCATATTTCTGTCTGCCCTTTTGCCCGCATAAAGATAATACACACTCATCACAGGATAATTCCAGATCTGCGAAATACAGCAGATACATCAGCCATGCCAGCGGATTAAACCAATGTATGCACAAAGCTGCAGCCGCCAGCAGTTTTCGCAGGTTGTCATGCCTTTTGATATGAATCATTTCGTGCATCAGTACATACTGCAGCTGATCCTGACTGATTCCAGACATATGTTTTGGAAGCACAATTCTCTGCCTTATAATTCCAAAGACAAGCGGAGATCTGATTCTGTCGTGAATCCATATCTGATTTTTCTTATGCCGGCGCTTTGCCTGTGTCATTCTCTGTACGCTTTCGTAAGATTCGTAAAGGCGCTGCCCTCTGGCTGAACCGGATTCCAGCGGAATTGCCTGTGCCAGCAGCCGGTACTCTTTCCAAAAAGAATATGCAAAATACATCCCCAGAACCGCCATGCCGCCAATCCATACCAGCCATGCCGCTTCCTTTGCAGAAATCCCGCTGTGCGCATTCACCGTTTCCTTCATTCCCCGTGTCATAATGCCGCCCGCATGTACGCCCTGAACCATATCCAGCCTGAACGAAAGTTTCTGTATCAGAAACAGTGCCGGAGATGCAATTCCATTCCCGGCCGGCAGGCTGAACGGCAGCAGCAGCCTGGCCAGCACCACCATCCAAAGCATCATGACTGTCCGCTTTGGCAGGCGCAGCAGCTCTCTTTCACGAAGCAGTGCGACAAACAAAATTAATACTCCCGCAGAAATACTCATTTCCATCAATCTCATAATTATGCCCCCGCATGTTACAGTTCACGTCCGGAAAGCCCGGAAATCATTTCCTTCAGCTGCATAACTTCCTCCGATGTCAGATCACTGTCTGATAAAAATGCCGCAAAAAACTTCTGTTTGGAGCCGTCAAACATTTTATCAATCAGTTCCCCTGTTTCGTAGTTTTGTACCTGCTTTCTTGTAACCAGCGCATGACAGATAAATTTCGGGTCCCTGCGCTCCACTGCTCCTTTTGCAATGCACTTTTTGATTACCGTATACGTTGTGTTGCGGTTCCATCCGGTCTCTTCCTTTAGAATTTTAGCAATCTGGCCAGCGGGTAAATCACCGCCTGCTTTCCACAGCGCATCCATTACCTTGAGTTCAGAATCAAATAACTTCATTTCCATAACTATCCTCCTCGAAAATGACTATTGCAATAGTGATTTCATATGTATACTATCACGATAGTCATTTTTTGTCAAGATTTTTCTTAAACACCAGTACGCACCTATTTATGCCTTAGTTACCTTTAGGTTAGAATTGTGTATGTCCGGGCAGTTTCAGTATTGAGATTTTTCTGTTCCGCTTTTGAACAGTAAAAATTTCTAAATTTTCTGCTTCCAGACTGTGGCGGCGGACGGACCGGTGCCTGATGCCAAAAAACAGAATTGAAGACTGCCCAGCCCCATACGCACTAACTTTTCTGCAAATTCATTAAATTCATGGTATAATCAAAA
>CAJTVR010000017.1 GCA_910580075.1 uncultured Eubacterium sp.
ATTTTATAGTAAATTGTTGCGCAGCAGAATTTATCCGGCAGTAAAAAGTCCGTGCAGCTGCGGCAGAGCTTGAAAGTCAGGAGGAACGTATGCAGGAACTGGATTATGAAGGAATCGGGGCCAGGATTCGGAATGTAAGAAAAGCAAAAGGGTTATCGCAGAAGGCTCTTGCAGAAGAATGCGGCATCTGCCTGTCGTTTATGGGACATATTGAGCGGGGAGCGCGCCGCATGAGCCTGGAGACATTTGCGAATATCTGTGAGATTCTGGATACAAATGCGGATGAACTGCTCTGGGGCGTGGCGCATGTGTCGGAATCTGTGCTGGATATGTGGGAACTTTCGGACAGAGACAAGAAAAAGGCAGATATCCGGACAGGCAGTGGTTCAGCCGGTGGAAAGGCGGACAGCTATGGAATGTATGTCAGGATCATGAAGTCGGTTGCGGAGATTATGAATGGCGGATAAGACAGATGGCCGGAATGATTTGAATGTAATGTCAGACGGCAGAATGGTATGGACAATATTTGGTGAGACAGATGGCCGGAATGGTATGAATGAAATGGCGGACGGCAGAATGGCCGGACAATATTCAATGAGACATGGCCGGAATGGTATGAATGAAATGTCAGACAGCAGAATGGCCAGACAATACTCAGCAGGACAGATGGTCAGAATGGTTTGAATGAAAGGACAGACAGCAGAATGGATGGACAATATTCCTGGAAGAGGACAGAAGATACAGAGATCGACCTGGTGGATTTACTGCGCAGGCTTTGCGGGCAGTGGAAGCAGGCTGCAGTCTGCGCAGCTATATCTGCCCTTATTTTAGGCGGATATGGCTGGCTGCAGGGCAGGGAAGCGCCGGGTGAAGATGTTGTAAAAGAGGCAGTACTGACAGAAGCAGAAGAACAGGCAGTGGCAGATGCGGTCAGGCTGAAAAATGAAATCAGCGGGCTGGAAACGTATCTGGACAATTCGATTCTGATGCAGACAGACCCGTATCATAAAAATAAGTCTGTCATGCTGTACTGCATTGACAGGGCAGAAAGGCGGGAACTGGCGGGAATCACGGAAAGCTATCTGAATTTTGTGCTTAATGGCGGTGCCGCAGATGCACTGGGGGATTCTGGCAGCAGCTGGAAGATGGACAAAAGTTATCTGGCAGAAGTGGTGACGGCATACCAGAAGACGTACAGCTCTCCTTACCAGGTAGCTGTGGACAGTCTGGAGGATGGAAGCCAGACTGCAGAGGCAGTTTTTTATGTGGAGACTGTTGGAAGGGATGCGAAGGAGGCGGAAAAGCTGGCTCTGGATGTGCAGGATGTGGTGGAGAAGCATTCGGCAGAGGTGAAGAGTACAGCCGGAAACCACAGGCTCAGGCTGATCAGCAGCCAGAACAGCGTGACAGCAGACAGCGGGCTGCAGACGCAGCAGCATGATAGAAAAGCGCTGCTGTCATCAAACAAAACAAATCTGAAAGCAGCGACGGATGCTTTTAGCGGGGAACAGATGGCTGTATACAAAGAGGCGGCTGATCTGAACGATGAAGAAGACAAGGCTGGACAAGATGCTGCTGTTGCTGGTAAAGGAATCGGATCTGTCATAAAATACATACTCCTTGGGATCGTGGCCGGGATTTTTGTATACTGCGGTGTCTTTTCATGTCTGTATATTTTCAGAGATACAGTGAAAAGCACCGAAGAGATGAAAAGGATGTATATGTTTCCTGTTTATGGAGAAATTGAGCTGGATGGCGGGAAAAAACGGAAAAGGACAGCGGATGCAGGCCAGGATACATATGGAAATACGGAACTGCAGGTATTGAACCGGATCAGACTCGCGTGCAGGCAGCGGGGGCTGGAGAAACTTTGCGCAGCATCGGATTTTCTGCTTAGTACACAGGAAAAAGAGTGTTTTGAGAGAATGGCTGGAAAGCTGAAGGACTGGGGTATTGATCTGACAGTGGCAGAAAACGTCAGCGCAGATACTGCTGTATGGGATGAGCTGACAGAAGCGGGGAATGTACTTTTGGTGTGCAGAATGGGCAGGACAACGCACCAGATGATTGATCGTGCGATGGAGTTTTATTTGTTAAATGGAATTGATGTGGCCGGTGCTGCTGTTTTTGGGCAGAATGGCTGAAAGTGTTATAAAACTGGATCTGGCTGTGAGAGTCTGAAGGCTGCATGGCGGGGGAAAGAGACATAGAAAGACCGTGGAAGATACGGATAGCCTGGGGCAGAAATGGGGCTGCAGGAATGGCGAAGCATGTTCTCTAAAGTGCTGTATTATAAAATTTGTACGCAGACAGCTGCTGAAAAAAGACAGTATTTTAACAGATGGTTAGAGGATTAGTTTGAAAATGTTAAATGAAAATAAAGAAAAATTTAATTTGCAGGAATTAAAAGGGAAACGTATTTTGCTCATATCTCTTTCTGGATATTGTGAGGGAATTCTGAAAAAAATGAAGGATTTAGGGGCAGATGCAGATTTTATTAATGATAAGCCGAATGAGGGATTTATATGTAAGACACTTGGGCGGTGGCAGGTTAATTTTTATCAGAATGTAATCAGCAGATATTATCAAAAACAGCTTGAGCCAATAAAGCATTGCAAATATGATTTTATCCTTTCTATTCGTGGTGAGTATACACCGATTCAAACGCTGAAGCTGTTAAAGGAGTATTATCCAGACAGCAAACTTATTCTGTACATGTGGGATGGACTTCATAAGCTGAATACAAAAGGTATAGAAAAGAAATGGCCATATTATGATCGTATTTATACGTTTGACCGTATTGATTATGAGGCGCATAAGAATCAGTTATCGTTTCTTCCGCTGTATTATTATGAAGATTATCTTCCGGAAGTTATAAAAGATTCTGGAAACGTAGAATTAACTTATGATCTTTCTTTTATTGGTACAGGACATGACGACAGAATACATATTGTAAAAGATGTCATGAAACAGTGTGAAAGAAGTGGATTGCGTTGTTTTTCATATTTTTTTATACCACATCAGCTGGTGTATCTTTTTAACAAAATGACAAATAAACATTTTAGAGATGTACAAAGATCAGATGTACAGTTCAAGATGATGCAATTAGAAAAATTATATCAGATTTATGCTGAATCAGGCTGTGTTATGGATGTGGAGAATGCAGGCCAGCATGGGCTTACCATGCGAAGCATTGAAATACTTGGTTTGAGAAAGAAATTTATCACAACAAATAAAGATATTGTGAATTATGATTTCTACAATCCCAATAATATTCTGGTAATTGACAGGTTTAATCCTGTGATCGATATGAGTTTTTTTAAGAAGCCGTATGAGATACTGGATGAGGAAATATATAAAAAATATAGCTTAAGTAATTGGATATTGGAAGTCTTGAAGTAATAAAGAAGGGTGCAGCAGTGAAAATTTTAGTGACTGGGGCAAATGGATATCTCGGAAAAGGAGTGGTGAAACGGCTTCTTGACGACGGCATTCAGGTTGTGGCCACAGATTTTAAAAGTAATCTGATTGATAGCCGGGCGGAGATAAAGACAGGCAGTTTATTTGAAATAGAAGAACCATATTATTATTTTGGACAGCCAGATGTTCTTTTGCATATGGCATGGAGAGACGGGTTTATTCACAGTTCAGAAAATCATATTAACGATCTTCCCAAACATTATGCTTTTATCAATGCTATGATAAATTCAGGCATAAAGCGAGTAGCTGTTATGGGGTCTATGCATGAAGTTGGTTTTTTTGAGGGAAGTGTTAATGAGTCTACACCTTGCAATCCGCAGAGTCTGTATGGAATAAGCAAAAATGCATTGAGAAACCTAATACATCTGAAGTGCAGAGAAACAGGATGCAGTTTTCAGTGGCTGAGAGGTTTTTACATTGTAGGAAATACGGAAGATGGATGTTCTGTTTTTTCGAAAATAGTACAGGCCAGCCATAGAGGTGATACAGAATTTCCATTTACGATGGGACTGAATCAGTTTGATTTCCTTGATTATAGTGTTTTTTGTAAATATGTGGCTGATGTGGCAGAACAGGATAAGATAGATGGTATCATCAACATTTGTGCAGGCAGGCCGGAAAAGTTATCAGACAGAGTTGAACGGTTTATATGTGAAAACGGATTTAAGATTAAATTAGATTATGGAGCATTTCCAGACCGGCCATATGATTCAAAGGCAATATGGGGAGATGACTTTAAAGTGAGAGCAGTGGAGAAGAGAAGGGGTGCAGTGAGATGAAACATATTGTAATAAGCGGAATTGGACTTTTTGAAGGAGGACCGCTTTCAGTATATTATGACTGCTTACAGACAGTGAAGCAGATGAAATTGTATCTGAGTTATCAAATTACTGCTTTTGTTCATAAAAGGGAGCTGTTCCAGGAATTTACCGATATTGTACAAATTATAGAACTGCCAGATGCAAGAAAATGTTATTTTTTGCGGGCGTATTATGAATTTGTATATTTTTATCAGTTTTCTAAAAAGAATCATATAGATATATGGCTGTCCTTACAAGATATTACGCCAAATGTTATTGCAGAAAGGAAATATACTTATTGTCATAATCCGCTTCCATTTATGAAAAAGAATATCAGAAATGCAAGATATAGTCCGAAAGTTGTCTTTTTTTCATATATTTATAAATATATTTACCGAATAAACATAAGGGCTGCAGCAGCAGTTATAGTGCAGCAGGACTGGCTGCGTCAGGAATTTTTAAAGAGATATCCGGTTGCTGATGTAATTGTAGCAAGACCGGAAATGATGGAGAAACGTAAAATCATTGATAAAAGCAGGATGAATAAGCAACTGGTTTTTATATATGCGGCCTATCCGAGATTTTTTAAAAATTATGAGGTAATACTGCAGGCAGCAAAAATGATGGAAAGCAAAGGAATATATGATTTTGAGGTATGGCTGACTATAGATGGATCGGAAAATAAATATGCATGCGAGTTAAAAGATAAGTACAATGAATTAAAGACAATTAGATGGATGGGGCTGATGCCAAGAGATGAATTGATTGAAAAATATGGAGAAGCTGACTGTATGATCTTTCCGTCAATGCTGGAGACATGGGGACTTCCAATCAGTGAGTTCAAGGAGACAGGAAAGCCAATGATCTTAGCAGATTTACCTTATGCACATGAAGCGCTGGCAGAATATGACAAAGCAGTTTTTTTTGATCCGAAAGATAAGAAACAGCTTGCAAGACTGATGAAAATGGCCGTTAATGGAAAACAATTTTATCAGCGGCAAGAGGGAATAAGAATTATAAAACCATATGCAAATAATTGGGGTGAGTTATTTCATATTTTGCTGCTGGATGAATAAAGGAAACAATGCTTTTGGAAAAGCAGAAGGGATTGGCGGAACGTGCATTTAGAGTGTAAAAAAATAATCTGATGATTTAGAAAGGATGATTAAGAATCATTAAATATTGCAGCCATGAAAAAAGTACTATTTTTAACTAATATTCCTTCTCCGTATAGAGTGGAATTTTTCAATGAACTAGGGAAAACATGCAGGCTGACAGTGGTGTTTGAGGGTAAAAAAGCTCTGGACCGGCATGAGAAGTGGATGTCAGGGCCGCCGGATACATTTCATTGTGTAATTTTAAACGGTTTGCGGGCAGGAAGTGACCAGTTCTTAAGTTTTAAGATTTTAAAATACTTAAGGAAAAAGTGGGATTATATAATAATAGGCATGTATTCTACTCCAACAGCAATGCTTGCAATCGAATATATGAGAATATACAACATCAAATTTATAATATCAGCAGATGGTGGATTTATAAAAGATGATGGGATGCTGCGGTATTATATAAAAAAGCATTTCATTTCAGCTGCATCATTATGGTTTAGCAGTGGAAATGAAACAAGCAGATATCTTGTGCACTATGGAGCAGACAGAAATAAATGTTTTTTATTTCCGTTTACATCTTTAAGAAATAGAGAGATTGAAAGGAATGCAAAATCAGTCAATGAAGATAAAGGAAGGATACGGAAATATCTGGGAATATCTCCTGACTGTAAAATGGTTCTTACAGTATCGCAGATTATTGAACGAAAAGGGATTGATCTGCTGGTCGAAGCGTCAAAAAAATTTGGTGAAGAAGTCGTTTTTATTATAGTTGGAGGAGAAAAGGCAGACTGGCTGAATATCAAAGATGATAAGAATGACAATCTGCGTTTTGAGGGCTTTAAAACAAAAGAAGAGATTGGCGATTATTACAGAGCAGCAGATGTGTTTGTGCTTCCTACTAGAGAAGACATATGGGGACTGGTTGTTAATGAAGCAATGTCTTATGGACTGCCAGTAATTACAACAAATCGCTGTGTTGCGGGTTTAGAACTAATTGATAATGGAATCAATGGATATATAGTTGAAATTAATGATATTCAGGCAATAGAGGCAGCAATAAGACATGTTTTCATACAAAATAGTAAGCAGGAAATGTCAAATAAAGCGCTAGAAAAAATAAGAAGTTATTCAATAGAAAATATGGTCAAAGCGCATATGAATATAATTGAATCTTCAATTGTATAGAGGAGATAATAGTGTGGACAGCAATTAGATTAAATAAAATGAGATATATTACACTCTGTAGAAAAAACAATAATGGTTTAAGAATTGCGATGATCATTCTTTTTGCACTTATGGTTTTGTGCACATTTCGTCCTATGGATACCATAGATACAGATAATTACTATGAATATTATCTTGCTGCAAATGTTAAAGAACCCGTTCCTGAATTATCATATGTTGTTGTGTCAATATTTTGGAAAAACGTTATTGGCGGAGTATTAGGTTTTCGATGTGTAATGCTTTCATATTATATTCTGACTTTTGCTGTATTGTATAGCTTGCTGCGAAAGGCTTCAAATCCATTAATGTCACTGCTCATTTTTTTTTCGTTTGCATTTTCATTACAGATTTGCATACAGGTAAGAGCTCCGCTTGCCAATATGATACTGCTTAGTTCAATAGAAGATATAGAACATAGAAAAATAAAAAGCCATTACCTAAAGATATTTTTTGCTTCTGTAATACATACATCAAGTATTGTTTTTGTTGTTGTGTATCCGGCATTAAGGTTTTTGGAAAAATATAGGAGTAAGGCGGTAATGTATGGATTGCCTGTATTTGCAGCTGCAGCTGCCAGAGCAGCTGCATCAAGTATTGAACTGATTGTCAATTATGGAGTTAGAATTGGAATTAGCGGACTGGAAAGATTTTCTATATATTTTTTGCCTAAATATTATGCAGAACGTATAAATCCGTTTAACAGGATATCCATTATACTTGTTTTAATCTATTATTCTTTTTTATTCTTTGTAGGATTAAAAAAGATGAATACAAAAGAAATAACATATTTAATAATCATTGCTTATTCCATTTTCTTCTATTTTGTTGGGTATTATTCGATAGCTCTTATTGGATATCGTTTTCCAGAGTCATTAAATCTGATTCTGATATTTGCTATTCCTGCATTATTTAAGCATATAGCCAGGACAAGAAATAACAGGATGGTATGTTATACTATGCTTTTTATTTATTTAATACTTATAAATAATCAGTATGAGACAATTCCAACGATCTTATCCTGTCTTCGGCTGGCATAGAAAAATTTGAACAAAAACTATGAATGAGGTTGTATATGAAAAAAAGCTGCTATATAGTTCTCACATATAATAATGATCATGATACGATTGAGACACTGGATGGTATTTTATCTCAAAGTATTGCAGATAAAATGGATACGATTGTTATTGATAATGCTTCATATAAAGAGTATCGAAACAAAGTAGAAAAATATTGCAGGATACATAATATTCAATATTATTACAGAAAAGAAAATGATGGGTACGCAGGCGGGAATAATTATGCCTGGGAAAAGCTTAAAACAGATTATGATTATATGTTTATTGTAAATAATGACATCGTATTCAACTCTAAAAGAATTTCTGAAAAAATTATTAAAATATTTAACCAGCATCCTGAAATAGGAGCAATAGGTCCTGTTGTTAAGACAGGTAACAATGAAATAGCAAAAGACTGTGCAATTTTTAATGTTTTTTTTGGAAAACAGATCTTTGGTCATAAATATCATAGAACAAAGGAATTTCATGAAAGATATGCTGTAGTAGGATGCTTTATAGCAATTAATGTAAAAGCAATTGATAGAAATTACCTGTTTAACAAGAGTTTTTTTATGTATTCTGAAGAATTGGAATTATGTCTGCGGATATGGAAAAGAGGATTTAGAGTAGCAGCCCTTAATAATGACAGATATTCAGTATATCATAAAGGAGGAAAAGATCCATTTGAAAAGGGCGGGGAATGGAAATTTTATCTTGCATCCAGAAATCTGGCATTATGTGCAAAAGAGTTTGAAATAGCAGATAAAATATTTTTTTTGATACTTCAATTTGCAAGTGTGATGAAAAGAGTATTTTGTGGACCTGGAAATAAAAGAGAAAGAATTAGCAGTTTAAGAGGATATATGAAAGGTTTATATTTCGTTTTGGCAAGAAGTAATGCAGATCAAATATATCAGGATGCCTGTGATCAGTTAATCCGGATATGATAAAAATGTTCATGATTTCTTATCAGGTGGTGGATAAGAATGTGCTAAGGGGAATCAAAATTTGAAAATTACAATGGAAGAATTGTCAGATGAAGCTGTTTGTCAATTAAATATGGAATATAAAAAAATATTAAGATCAAGGGAGTATCTTTTAGGCAGAAAAATATATAAATTTTTGTATTTTTTAAAGAAAGGAAAAATTCGAAGTATTTTTTTGTATCTGAGGTCGCTTTCCAAAGAAAAAAAGATAAAAAGTCTGGATAAAGAAAATATAAGTTATTTTACATGCCGTGAAAATGAAGATATAAGTGCAAGAATTGCTGTATATACGTGTCTGACTGGAAATTACGATATATTGAGAGAACCGTTATACAGGCCTGAGAATATAGATTATGTAGTGTTTACAGATATGGATATTCCAAAAGACAGCTTATGGAAGAAAATAGACCTGAATTCCATAAAAGAAATTGCTGGATTAGATCATGCCAGAAAAAACAGATATATTAAACTGCATCCGCATGAGTTTTTTAATGACTATATGTATTCTGTATATTTAGATGCCAATATAAGGATAATTGGAGATTTGTCAAAATATATCAGATGTGTTGGAGACAAAATTCCTATTGCTGTAAACTGGCATCCGTCAAGAAATAGCATATATACTGAAGCTGAGGTGTGCTGTTTAAAGCAAAGAGATGACCCATATGTTATTCAGAAACAGATAGAAGGTTACCGTTCAGAAGGTATGCCGGATGAATTCGGGCTTATTGAGGGAGGAATGATTGTGCGAAAGCATAATCAGGAACGGTGTATCAGGCTGATGGATTTATGGTGGAACGAGATCAAAAAAAAGAGTGCAAGAGACCAGCTAAGTTTTCCGTATGCGGTATGGAAGATGGGATGCAGTATGACGGATTTGGGGTTTATCAGTAAAAATATCAGGAATATAGATGCTATTTTATTAATACCGCATGGAGGCTTGGAAATAGGATGAGTGATATTTCATTATTGTATGAAAGATTAGTACATAAGGAACAAAAGATTTCTGTAGTTGGTATGGGATATGTTGGAATGCCGATAGCTGTTGCATTTGCGAAGAAAACAGATGTCATAGGTTTTGATCTGAACCGTACGAAGATAGAGCTTTATAAATCTGGTATTGATCCCACAAAAGAGGTGGGAGATGAAGCTGTTAGATCGGCAGCTGTTTATTTTACAGCTGATGAAAGAGATTTAAAAAAGGCAAACTTCCACATTGTAGCAGTTCCGACACCAGTCAATGCTGATCATACACCAGATCTTGTGCCTGTAAAGTCTGCATCTCAGATTCTTGGCCGTAATCTTGAAAAGGGAAGCGTAGTAGTATTTGAGTCTACGGTATATCCGGGTGTTACAGAGGAGATCTGCATCCCTGTTTTAGAAAATGAATCGGGACTGAAATGCGGAGTGGATTTCAAAGTTGGCTATAGTCCGGAACGCATTAATCCCGGCGATAAAATTCACAGACTTGAAACGATAAAGAAAATTGTCAGCGGAATGGACGAAGAAACACTGGATATTGTAGCGAAAGTCTATGAACTTGTGGTCAGTGCAGGAGTTCATCGGGCAGACAGCATTAAAGTGGCAGAAGC
This sequence comes from uncultured Eubacterium sp., assembly GCA_910580075.1. Lineage (GTDB taxonomy): Bacteria > Bacillota > Clostridia > Lachnospirales > Lachnospiraceae > Eubacterium_J. Next base: position 10,244 of record CAJTVR010000017.1, read on the forward strand.
AGCTAAAGTAATAGAAAATTCCCAGCGTGACATTAATATTGCTTTTATGAATGAACTTTCTATAATCTTTAACAAGATGGGAATAGATACACAGGCAGTACTAAAGGCAGCAGGAACGAAGTGGAATTTTTTGAGTTTTTATCCTGGACTGGTCGGAGGCCACTGTATAGGTGTGGATCCTTATTATTTGACTTATAAAGCGGAGATGCTGGGCTATCACAGCCAGGTTATTCTGTCAGGACGCCAGATCAATGATGATATGGGGAAATATGTAGCTGAGAATTGTGTAAAGAAACTGATTGCTGCTGATATGCATATCCGGGGAGCTAAAGTTGCAATTCTTGGTTTTACTTTTAAAGAAAACTGTCCGGATACAAGAAATTCAAAAGTAATAGACATTGTTAAGGAATTACATGAGTACGGAATAAATCCTTTGGTCGCAGATCCGCAGGCAGATATAGATGAGGCAGAACGATTGTATGGGATTAAACTTGCAGAAATGAATGGCATTAGGAATGTGGATGCGGTTATTCTTGCAGTAGCACATCAGGAGTTTATGAATTTCAAACGTTCAGATTTTGATGTGCTGTATGGGACAGAAAAAAAAGTTCTGCTTGATATCAAGGGAATGTTAAACCGGAAAGAATACGAAGCGGCTGGATACAGCTATTGGAGGCTGTGATTATGGGATATGAAAATGTTAAATTTCAAGATGACAGTTTATTTCTTGTAACAGGAGGAGCTGGTTTTATAGGATCTAACCTGTGTGAAACACTGCTGAACATGGGATACAGGGTACGGTGTCTGGATGATCTGTCGACTGGAAAAAGAGAAAATGTTGATATTTTTGACAGAAATCCTAATTATGAGTTTATAGAAGGAGATATAAAGAATTTTGATATATGTATGGACGCATGTAAAAATACTGATTATGTATTACATCAGGCAGCCTGGGGGTCTGTGCCGCGTTCTATAGAGATGCCATTGTTTTATTGTGCAAATAATATTACTGGTACTCTTAATATGCTGGAAGCAGCAAGACAGCAGAATGTAAAGAAATTTGTATACGCTTCAAGTTCTTCTGTCTATGGGGATGAGGCTGGCCTTCCTAAAAAAGAAGGAAGGGAAGGAAATCTGATTTCGCCATATGCACTTACCAAAAGGGCAGATGAAGAGTGGGCGAAACTATACACGAGGCATTATGGACTGGATACATACGGACTTAGATATTTTAATGTTTTTGGGAAACGCCAGAATCCTGATGGAGCCTATGCAGCAGTTATACCTAAGTTTATTAAACAGCTTATGGCTGGTGAGATACCTGTTATTAATGGCGATGGGAAGCAGAGCAGGGATTTTACGTATGTAGAGAATGTTATTGAGGCGAATCTGAAAGCCTGTTTAGCGGATCGTTCTGCAGCTGGTGAAGCGTATAATATTGCTTGCGGTGGACGTGAATATCTGCTGGACATATTTGACAGGCTGGCGGATGTTTTGAATATCAGAGATAAAAATGGTAACAGGCCCAAGCCGGTTTTTGGACCGGAACGTGCTGGAGATATCAGACATTCGAATGCTGACATATCAAAAGCAAGGGAAAAACTTGGGTATGATCCAGACTGGAGCTTCGAAAGGGGAATAAAAGCAGCTATCGAATGGTATAGAACAGGTACTGAATGAATCTGGTGTTTAGGCAGCAGATGGCAGAAACTGGGGAAATAATGTTATTTTTAAAAACCATGAAAATTTGTACAGTTAGTGGAAAGCTGCCATGCAGACATATTCATTCCATTAATAAAATGAAAGACGGGTATGTTGTTGAAACAGGAGAAATACACTATTTGAAAACTATACTGGAATATTTCAGAATGGTATGATGTGTGGCGAGTATATCATTGTTTTGCGGTAAAGAGGATAGCGTGTGGACGAGAATAGAAATGTTAGCAGGAAAAAGGTTATTAATTCATTATCATGGCAAATGTTTAACAGAGCTTTTTCTATCGTTATTAATTTTGCTGTTCAGGTTGTACTTGCAAGATTGATTGAGCCAAAAGATTTTGGAAGCCTGGCAATTATTACAACGGTAACAGGATTTGCAGGTATTTTTGTTGAAGCAGGGATATCAACATCTATTGTTCAGAGGAAGAATATAGATGAATCAGATATCTTTACCGTACTGGTCATTAGTTTATTTACGGCGTCTGTGGCCTATCTTATATTGTTTGTATCGGCACCGTTAATATCTGACTGTTATGGAGTGTTAAATTTAACATCGCCACTCAGAGTACTTAGCATTTCTATCTTTTTGAATTCTATTAATTCTGTATATACTGCAGTCTATATCAGAAATTTGGAATTTAAAAAGTTATTTATCAGGTCACTGGTTGCTACGCCGTTTTCGGGAGCAGCTGGAATTCTTTTAGCATTCAATAACTGCGGGGTGTGGGCATTGGTTTCCAGCCAGCTTGTAAATTCTTTCCTGACATGTATTATGCTGATATGTTCTTCTGATGTAAGTCTAAAGTGTAAGTTTTCTTTTGAAAAAGCCAGACAGATTTATTCATTTGGCGGTAAGATACTTCTGACTAGTGTTATAGCCAGTTTGTATGATACGACGAGAACAATGGTTATAGGATTAAAATATTCGGGAGAAGATCTGGCATATTATGACAGGGCCTATACATATTCCATGTATGTATCACAATTTATTAATATGTCGGTATCAAATGTTTTGCTTCCTCTTTTTTCAAGAAAACAGGACAGCCGGTTTGAACTGAAAAATCTGTCAAGAAGAGTAACAGGACTGTCAAGTTTTTGCTTTTTTCCCTTGTTTATGGGTCTGGCTGGTGTTGCAGAACCATTGATCATATGTGTTTTCGGAATGAAATGGAGGAATCTGATTCCTTTTTTTATGGTTTTCTGCTTTTTAAGAATGTCCGGGGTTGTACAAAATATTGATAAGCAGGCATTTTATTCGATAGGAAGAAGCGATATCGTATTAAAATATTCAGCTGGATCTATGATTTTGAACCTCATATCTTTGTACATTGTATTGCCATATGGAGTATTTGCGATCGCATTAAACAGGCTGGCAGTGGAACTTGTCACAGCCTGCTGGATGATGGCAATAAGTTCTAAACTGACAGGATATACAGTCAGAAGTAAATTCTATGACTTTAGAAAACCTCTGATTAATTCTATGATAATGTTTTTGGCAGTGTTTCTTTTTTCATGTGTAAATATTGCTAAACCTTTACTTTTACTGATGCAGATTGTGATGGGAATTATCATATATATAGGGCTGTCCCTGCTAACAAGGGATGATAATATTCAGTACATATTTGAAATCATTAAAGAGATCATGAAAGAAAATGCAAAAAAGAATGAATAAGTCTGTTAGAAAAATTGAAAAGGAAATCAATAGGTATGATCCTGAATATTATGCTTGGACTGGATACGGTGTTTATTCTATCAATCGTGTTTATAGCAGTTACGTTTATTAACAATGTAATAAAGACAATACAGCTGCTTTATTTTACACATCACAATTAAGGGGTTTAGAGGGGAAAGTAATTGAGAAAGATTTTGGTTTTAGCGCAGTCATATTATCCGGCGTCTACGTCTGGAGCAAATATATTAAGAAGAATTTGTGAGTCTTTGACAGATAAATATATCGTTGATGTATTTGCTTTGTCAGGTGAAGATGAAGATTTATCCTATGATGTGGTTAACAATGTTACTGTATTCAGGTCAGACTGTAATACACAGATCAGTAAAACTGGTAATATTTGTGGCAGAATCATTTCTGTTCTTAATGGAGTATTTTCGTTTAATATACTTAAATTACGATACTGGCAGCATGAATTTGAAGATAAGATAAAAGGCGGACAATATGATTTAGTTGTTTCATTCTGCTATCCGATTGTGTCACATTACATTGCTTCTAAAGCCAGAGATAAGGATATGAGCTTTAAGTGGATAGCTTATTATTTCGATCCATATTTTTGCAATAAACAAATTAAGAAAGGATATTACAGAAGGCTGCTTACTGAAAAGAAAATATTGAAAAAAGCAGATGCGGTGGCTGTTCCTTCATTAATACAGCCTGAATATAAAAAGATTAAAAGTAATAATCTTTATGCTGTTGAATTTCCGAATATTATAGATTTTTCAGTGGCAGTAAAAGAAAAATCAATCTGTCTGGAAGAGGATAAAATAAAATGTGTTTTTCTTGGAAATCTTTATGGAGATATTAGAAACCCAGAGAGTTTATTTGAATTAATAGAACAGCTTAATGATATGGATATAAAATTTTACTTTGTGGGCGGTGCATACAATTTTGAGGATGGATTTATAGATGGCTGGAAGAAAAGGCTTGATATGAGTATTGAATTTATTGACAGAGTATCTGCCGAGTCAGGAAACTGGATACTAAAACAAGCAGATATTCTGATCAATATTGGAAATTCTGTTGACAATCAGCTGCCTGGTAAGGTTTTTGACTATATATCAACGGGAAAACCAATTATCAGTATTTGTAAAATTAGGAATTGTCCGTCTTATCAGTTTCTTAAAAGATATCCACTGGCATTGCTGCTATTTGAAAAAAATAATCATGTATGTGAGAATAACAGTGTTATCAAAAAATTTATTTACGATAATGCTGGCAAAGAGATTTCTCATTTCGAAATTCAGCAATTATATCATGAATATACATCCGCTAATGTTTTAAAACAGATCAAGAATATATTTGACACAGTAATAAGCAGTTAAATAGGATATGAGGGACTTATGAATAAGAAAAATGCCATAATTCTGGCGGCAGGAAAATCTGACTGCTTTGCACCGTTTACTTACGAGAAAACCAAGGGTTTATTCAAGAGCTTTCGGTTTTTTTATTTGTAAGAGATATATAGAAAAGCAGATAATTACTACGGCTGAGGATATTGAATTGTTTAGGCATGTAGTGGTTTCTGAAAAGAGAGCAGAGACAGCAGGGAGGAAAAATGGGAAGTTTTGATAATAGTACGCTATTGATCACAGGCGGCACAGGCTCCTTTGGACAAACAGTCCTAAAGCACTTTCTACACACAGACATAGCACAGATACGCATATTCAGCCGCGACGAAAAAAAGCAGGACGACATGCGGCATGAACTGCAGGCGCATCATCCCGATGCCGCAAAGAAGGTTAAGTTTTACGTCGGAAATGTCCGGGACACACAGTCAGTGCGGGATGCAATGGCCGGAGTGGATTATATCTTTCATGCAGCGGCATTAAAGCAGGTACCTTCGTGTGATTTTTTTCCAATGGAAGCCGTGGAAACCAATATTATCGGCACAAATAATGTTCTGCATGCAGCCATAGAGGCAAAAGTAAAGCGGGTGGTATGTCTTTCAACGGATAAGGCAGCGTATCCGATTAACGCCATGGGTACGAGCAAGGCTATGATGGAACATGTGGTCAGAGCAAATGCCCGGGTGGCGGCGGAAAGAGGGGATACTGTAATCTGCTGTACAAGATACGGAAATGTCATGTGCAGCCGGGGATCTGTAATCCCCCTTTTTATTGCGCAGATACAGGACGGCCAGCCGGTTACTGTCACAAATCCGGATATGACAAGGTTTCTGATGAATCTGGATGAGGCTGTAGAGCTGGTTAAATTTGCTTTTGAGCATGCACAGCCGGGTGATCTGTTTATTCAGAAATCGGATGCCAGTACGATTGGTGTGCTGGCGCAGGCAGTACAGAGGCTTTTTGGAGATACAGGGATACGTGTCATTGGCACCCGGCATGGAGAGAAACTGTATGAAACGCTGATGACAAAGGAAGAGAGGCTGCGTTCGTCGGATATGGGCCGTTATTATCGTGTGTGTGCGGATAACCGTGATCTGAATTACGATAAATATTTTGTGGAAGGCCAGGTTACCACACAGGCGGACGAAGCGTATACAAGCCACAATATGAATCTGCTGGACGCTGATGGTACAGTGGAGAAAATACTTACAGCGGATTATGTGTTAGAAGCATTAAAGGCGGTGGGAAAATGAAAATTCTCGTAACAGGCAGCAGCGGATTTGCCGGGCAGAATCTGGTGTGGAACTTAAAGGAAATCCGTGATGGAAAGAATCAGACGAGGCCGGATCTTTCCATTACGGAAATTTACTGTTATGATCTGGAGTCTTCCAGAGAAGAACTGGATGAAGCATGCAGCTGCTGCGATTTTGTATTTCATCTGGCGGGTGTGAACAGGCCAAAGGACAAAACGGAGTTTATGGAAGGAAATTTCGGATTTACCAGTACGCTGCTTGAAACATTAAAAGCGCATCAAAATACCTGTCCGGTGATGATTTCCAGTTCGATACAGGCAGGACTTGCAGGCCGTTTTGCAGATTCAGAATATGGCAGGAGCAAACTTGCCGGTGAAGAACTGGTTTTTAAGTATGCAGAAGAGACTGGGTGCCGTGTCCTTGTATACCGGCTTGCGAATTTATTTGGAAAATGGTGCAGGCCGGGTTATAATTCAGTAGTTGCTACTTTCTGCAATGCGGTGGCTAATGACCTGGAGTATACGGTTCATGATGCAGGTACGGAGCTTGAACTGGTATATATTGATGATTTTATGAACGAAATGCTGGATGCGCTGGAAGGCAGGGAACACCGCTGTGAGTATCCGTCAGATGATTCTCATACCGGACTGGAGGCGGAACCGTCTGCAGCCGGACGTTACTGTTACGTGCCGGTGACTCATCATGCATCGCTGGGGGAAATCGTGGATTTGCTGCATTCCTTTCAGGATCTGGCTTCTACACTCGTTATGCCGGAAATACCAGAAGGGTCTTTTGACAAAAAACTTTACAGCACTTATTTATCTTATCTGCCTTTGTCAAAAATGACATATGGTCTTAAACCGAGTGTGGACAGCCGCGGGAATTTTACAGAACTGATCCGCACTAAAAATTGCGGGCAGGTTTCGGTCAATATTGCAAAGCCGGGGGTAACAAGAGGGCAGCACTGGCATAATTCCAAATGGGAAATCTTTATCGTTGTCAGCGGTCATGGGCTGATTCAGGAACGGCGGATTGGTACTGATCCGGAAACGGGCAGGGAATATCCTGTCATCGAATTTGAAGTGACAGGAAAGCAGATGAAAGCAGTTCAGATGCTGCCGGGATTTACGCATAATATCATAAATCTTAGTGAAACAGAAGATCTTATAACAGTTATGTGGGCAAATGAGACGTTTGATGAGAATCATCCGGACACATTTTATGAATCAGTGACAGCAGAAGGATGAAACTGACTAGGAGAAATGAGAATATGAGTAAAAATAATACAGCAGAATGGGCGGATAACGGAAGGAAAAAACTGCTGGTCATTGCAGGCACCCGCCCGGAGATTATCCGGCTTGCTCCGACCATAAAGAAATGCCGGCAGTATTTTGATACACTGCTCTGCCATACAGGACAGAATTATACATATTCCCTCAATGAAGTGTTTTTCAGGGATCTGGGGCTTGGAGCTCCCGATATCTGTCTGGATGCGGCGGGCAGTGACCTGGGTGAAACGATTGGAAATATTATCAGTGCTTCTTATAAGGTGATGGCGGAGCTGTCTCCGGATGCATTGCTGATTCTTGGCGATACGAATTCCTGCCTGTCAGCGATACCGGCAAAACGGCTGCATATTCCGGTGTTCCATATGGAGGCCGGAAACCGCTGTAAGGATGAATGTCTGCCGGAAGAGACAAACCGCAGGATTGTAGATGTGATCAGTGATGTCAATCTGGCGTATTCCGGGCATGCACGCCGCTGGCTGAAAGATACGGGGCTTGCGCCTGAAAGAACATTTGTTGTCGGAAGCCCGATGGCCGAGGTGCTGAGCACCAGCCTGGAAGCAGTCAGGAACTGTGATATACACAGCCGGCTTTCAAAAGAGCTTGGAATACCGGTTCAAAAGGGACATTATATACTGCTTTCTGCCCACCGGGAAGAAAATATCGATACAGAAGCGAACTTTATCCAGCTCTTTACGGCAGTCAATGCGATGGCAGAAAAATACGGTATGCCGGTGCTGTATTCGTGTCACCCAAGAAGCAGAAAGCGTCTGGAATCTTCCGGGTTCAGGCTGGATTCGCGGGTATCTGCCCATGAGCCTTTGGGATTTTTTGATTATAACTGTCTGCAGATTCACAGTTTTGCTACAGTATCTGATTCGGGAACGCTGCCGGAAGAAGCGAATTATTTTAGCCGGGCAGGGCATGCATTTCCGGCTGTATGCATACGGACAAGTACAGAACGTCCGGAGGCTATGGAGCATGGTGCATTTGTTTTATCCGGAATCAGTACCGAGGGGCTGCTGCAGTCAGTGGATCTGGCAGTGGAAATGGTTAAGAATGGTGATCTGCCGTCGCCTGTGCCGGACTACGAAGATACCAATGTATCTGCTAAGGTGGTGAAGATCATTCAAAGCTATACAGACGTTGTAGATAAATTTGTCTGGCGAAAATAACGGGACTGCCGGCTTCCCCCCCGCGGTTAGGAATGGGACGGTTTTCAGCTGGCAGTCTGTCCCATTCCGGTAATCCGGCTCACAAGAGCGTTCGTGTTCTTCCTAAATGAAAAAGTGTAAAGCATACTGGAAATCCAATAGGCTTTACACTCTTGACGGGTGGCTGCATTATGCGGATGTTATTCTTTGATTCTGTCAATTTCTGACATGTTTACTCCTAAACTATTGAGCAGTGCTTTCAAAGAAATGTACTGTATTTGCAGTTTTGCATATGTTTCAGCAGCATTTTCTTTTTTGCAAGTATCATGTAATCTTGAATATTTTTAAAGTCTTCAAGTCCTCTTTGTATAATTAATTTCACCATTGTTCATTTCTTCTATTACCTTCATATTCTCACTGCCTTTACAATTGATGCAGTTGCCAGCTGATATAATTATTATAGCGTATGTGGCTGAAAGTGTAAAGCCTGTTCAGCTGTCAGCCTGTTTTGCAGGGTATTCTTTATTCGGGGCCTGTCCGTTATGAATAAATTGAATTTCGAAACAGTATCCACGTACTGATAAAATAACATACCAGCAGCATGGAAAGAATACTTACCGTTGCGCCTGTCTGCAGCAGCAAAGTGCTTAATCCTATATAAGCTGAAATCTGTGCCGATACTGTCTGAATAAAATAAACAATAAGAACCGCCGCAGCCACTGCCGCAGTTAAAATAGGAAGCCCGAACCAGACACCCAGCTGTTTTAGTATAAGTTTTGTTATCCGCTGTTCGTCCACACCCAGTTTACGCAGCACCGAGAAGCGGTATCTGTAATGGTCTGCATCTAAAAGCTGCTGCAGCGAAAGGATCGTAAGACAGATTACCATCAGCACAACCGCTCCATAAATCATGGAAGCCTGCAACACAAAGCTGCCTGCTTTTGAGCTGTTAATCTGCAGGGTGCTCAGGCGGATTGAAAAGGCAGCGCCGCTCTCTGGCTGTTCCGGGTATTCTGCTGTAAAGAGCTGTTCCAGTTCAAATGCATCCTTATAAGAAATCGTCTCTGCTGTGATCATATAGCGGTTGCGCATCACAGGCAGTAATTTCTCACAAACGCTGTCCGGGAATATATAGACAGCATTCGTATAAGAATTGTAAATGGTTTCCCCGACCGCTTCTTCATAATAAGAATGTCTGGACAGGGTCAGCTCTCCTGCGTCTGTGAGAACACGGGGATGTTCTGTAAGAAAACTGTCCCGTTCTTCTTCAGATGCAATGGACTTCCAGTGTGTGGCAAATTCATGTTCCTGTAAAGATACGGGTCCGTATCCGCACATTTCCCGTATCATGTTGTAATCGCTTAACGAAACTGCTGCAGTGGGGAAATCGTATTTTACCCGGTTTGTAAAATCCGCCCGCTCTGGCAGATATAAATAAAAGGTACAGTCATAAGCGGTTTTCATCTGATGCGCGGCAAGAAAATCTGTGATTATTTCATAATTATCATCCGGAAGATCTTCTTCTTCGTGTACATTATTGTATCTTGAAAAAATCTGCACGTCATACATGGAGTGTATATCCAGATAACCGGAAGCCCAGTTTACTAAAACCGGCGCGGCAATAAACAGGAAAATCGCAAGCACCAGGGTGATACAGATCAGAGTCATGGTTTTACTGGCCGTATTTAGTTTTGAAATCAGCTGTCCGAAAAAGAACAGGTTTTCGCCATGGTATCGATGCTCCGGCGATTTTTCTTTCCATGTGACAATCAGATTTGCTGTGAGGAACATCAGAGCGCAGATTAAGAAAAGCAAATCTATCAGGATGAATGCCAGATACTGATGGATGGTTCCGCTTCCCCATACTAAATAGTATCTGTGTGTATACAATGGCACTTTTGCAGCCATAACAGCATTAAGTACTGAAAAGATGGATAATACAGGAAGCAGCGTATAAAATCCTGTTTTCCGCTTTACAGCCAGCCGCCAGGCAGACCACAGCAGAGTGGCGCACGGGAAGCAGATGTTTCCCCAGAACATGATTTTCACAGGCAGGGCAAAACGGCTGTCATAGTAAAATATGATTTTTCTTATTCCTATCACGGATGCCAGAAACGTAAATATTTCAAAAAGTATCACGACAGCAAAAATCCAGCGGCTCTTTTTTAAATCCGGTTCATTTTTTCTGTCTGCGGAAAGCATATCTATAATTTTTGTGTTCCGAATGGTACGGATGTTCAGCAGCCCGGCAGCGAGAAAACTCAGAACAAAAAAACAGACCGTCAGTAAAACTGTATCCGGAAACAGTGTCCAGGATAACTGATAATCTTTTCCGTAGGAAGCCAGCAGCATTGCCGTAATAAACTGTGAAAAAAACGCGCCTAGGAAAATGCCGGATATAATAGAAAGAATCCCCATAATCAAAGTTTCCGCGAAGAACAGCCATGCAGTGGTTTTTTGTTCCATTCCCATAATGGACTGGACTGCAAACTCCTTCTGCCTGCGCTGCAGCATATAGCTGTTGACAAAGCGTATCAGAAACAGCAGGCACAGTGTAATCAGACAGATCGCGGTTTTCATAGCTTTGCCAGGCAGCGTGAAATCATATTCGCTTCCAATGTCCGGCCGGTAATAGCTGCTGGATATGGACAGGAATGCATAAAACAAAGTGACGCAGATGGTCATAGTTACAATGTAAATAAGATAATCTTTAACGGAACGTTTGGCATTTTTGATAATCAGTTTAACATACATCGCTCTGTCCTCCTCCGGTTATGGTAAGGACATTCAGGATTTTGTGAAAAAAGATGCTCCTGCTATCGCTGCCCTTGTGCAGTTCTGTAAAAATCTCGCCGTCCTGTAAAAACAGAATACGGCTGGCATAGCTTGCTGCAAAAGCGTCATGCGTTACCATAATAATTGCCGTGTCAAGCTGTTCATTGATACTCTGAAGCGTAGATAAAAGCATTTGTGATGAATGGCTGTCCAAGGCACCGGTTGGTTCATCAGCCAGAAGCAGTTTCGGGTTATTGATGATGGCTCTGGCACAGGCACAGCGCTGCTTCTGCCCGCCCGATACCTGATATGGGTATTTGTCCAGAATATCGCTGATATTCAGCCGTTTTGCCATGTCCATAACGCGCGGCTCTACGGTTTTTGCAGGCGTTTTACTGATTGCCAGTGCCAGCGCAATATTTTCGGAAATCGTCAGGGTGTCCAGGAGGTTAAAATCCTGAAAGATAAATCCTAAGTGTTCCCGGCGGAAACGGGCGAGTGATCCGGGTTTTAGTTCCGTTACGTCAGATCCTTCTAAGAAAATATGTCCGCAGCTTACTGTATCTATGGTAGAAATACAGTTAAGCAGCGTTGTTTTTCCAGAACCGGACGCTCCCATGATGCTTAAAAATTCTCCTGATTGTACAGTAAAGCTGATATCCTGAATTGCTTTTGTGATATTTCCCTCTCTGCCATAATATTTTTGAATATGTTCCAGCTTTAAAATAGTGTTCATGCTGCTTTCCTCCTAAATCTTTTATGACTTTATTGTATACAGTGTGTATTGCTTTTTGTATCAGGTTTTCTTACGCAGTTCTTACAAAAATGTAAGAAGTACAGAGCGTATCAGCCCTGCACTCCTGTAACAAAATCACTGATATGAAAGGAAAGAGTCATTGCTGTTTTGTTTCCTTGTGAGTATGCAGCCAGTCCTATTCCGAGTTTATCACACAGACGCCTGCACAGATACAGGCCCATTCCCGTGGAGCTTTTTTCAATCCGTCCGTTCTGTCCGGTAAATCCTTTTTCAAAAATACGGGGCAGATCGCTTTCTGATATGCCGATTCCGTTATCTTCTATGGTTAAAAGAATCCGGTCGTTTTCTTTGGACGCCTGGAAGCGTATCACCGGCGTTTCTGTACGGTATTTTATAGAATTGCTGATGATCTGGTTTAAGATAAAACGTATCCATTTATCATCTGTATAGACAGTGTGCTCTATATTTTCTGCTGTAATCACTACGTGGTTTTTCCGCAGAAGATATTTGTTATCGGCGATTGCAGAATGTACGATGCCGTCCAGCCTGGTTTCTCTGATAAAATAATCCTTTTGTGTATGTCCGCTGCGGGCATAATAAAGGGCCTGGTCTGTAAAACGATTGATATTTTCTAACTCTGCTAACATTTCCCTGACAAATGGAGAACTGTTATTTTCACAAAGCAGTTTCATTGCTGTAATAGGCGTTTTTACCTCATGCACCCATTGTTCTATATATTCCCTGTATTCTTTTCGTTCCTGCTGTATGCTGCCTATTTTTTCAAGCATGGACTTTTCAGCCATTTTCAAAATACGGTAAAATACTTCTTCATCAGCTCTCTGTGGAAGATCCATCACTTCTGGCAGCAGATATTTTTCTTCTAGCTGATCTGCCATTTTTAACAGTCTGCACAAGTGCTTTTTCCGTGTGAAGTAAAGAATGATAAAATACAAAATAAGCACGGTGATCCAGACAGCCGCAGCAAACAGGCTGACATGGTATGGAATGCTGTTAGCAGCCAGAAACAGGACAAGGGCAGACATGCCTGCAAGATTGACTAAAATCACGGGCAGCAGGTTTTTAAAAAAGAGTGTTCTGCTCATAATGTGTACCCCTGTCTGTGTTTTGTCCGGATAAAGTCTGTCAGGCCGATTGCTTTCAGTTTGCTGCGGATACGGGTTATATTTACGCTGAGGGCATTGTCGTCAATATAAAGCTGGCTGTCCCAGAGGAAATCCACAATTTCATTCCGGGAACAGATTTTTCCGGCGTTCTTAAATAGATAATAGAGGATTTTCAATTCATTTTTAGTCAGCTCGGCTGTCTGTCCGCTGTATTTTATGCAGCTGCTTTCTAAATGAAGTGCGGCCTGTTTCCATATCAGTACTTCCTCCTGCCCGGTATGATATGCCCGCCGCAGCAGAGAGGCAGTTTTAGCAAGCAGGATAGCGGTGTTGAAGGGTTTTGTAATAAATGCATCCCCGCCGAGCATAATGCTGTTTAATTCGTCCATATCTGTATTGCAGCCGGTTACAAATACAATAGGGACATCAGAAAAGGTGCGGATCTGCGAACAGATTTCAAAGCCGCTGGTTCCCGGCAGCCTGATATCTAAAAGGATTAAATGAGGTGCAGCCGCTTTTACCTGATCCATGGTTTTTGAAAAATCTGTGACAGCAGTTACTTCATAACCGTTTGCAGAAAAAAGAGTGATAAGCTGTGTCTGTATTGTGAAATCATCTTCAATGATCAGTATGTTCTGTTTCATAGTAAATCCCTCCCTGGCCTCATTATACTGCATGGCAGAGGTTTCCTCAATCCTGTTTCTAAGATTCATGGAAGTAAAATGGTGCAGCAGTCCCAGTCAGCGAAAATCAGCCTTCCAGCGAAAATTAAAGAATACATCTTGATTCTGCAGGCAAAATCGCTTATAATCTGTTACAAAACGCTGCCTTCCCACTCACGCAGAAATTACACTCTTATAAGGTAAGAAAGGAACCGCTATGTACCAGGCATTTTTAATCAAATACGGCGAAATCGGCATCAAAGGAAAAAACCGCCATATTTTTGAAGATACACTTGTAAGCCAGACTGCCAATGCTTTAAAGCATGCAGACGGCGAATTCACAGTCCGCAGAGAAAATGGCAGGATTTATGCCGAAGCACAGTCTGCATTTGATTTTGACGAAGCTGTGGAAGCACTCAGGAAGGTCTTTGGCATTGTCGGCATCAGTCCGGTTGTCCTGACAGAGGATGAAGGATTTGACCGCCTGGCAGAATCTGTCATTGAATATACAAAAAAAGCATTTGCAAAGCACGACTTTACATTTAAGGTCGTTACAAGGCGTGCAAGAAAAAATTATCCGATGGATTCCATGGAAGTAAGCGCTGCACTGGGAGAGCGCCTTTTAGAAGCATATCCGCAGCTGAAAGTAGATGTGCACAATCCGCAGGTGACGCTTCATATTGAAATACGAAATAAAATCAATATCTATTCCCACACAATACCCGGCCCTGGCGGTCTGCCTGTAGGAACAGCCGGGCGTGCAATGCTGCTGCTTTCGGGCGGCATCGACAGTCCGGTGGCCGGATATATGACAGCCAGACGGGGCGTCCGGATCAATGCTGTTTATTTTCATGCGCCGCCTTATACAAGCGAGAGGGCAAAGCAGAAGGTCATTGACCTGGCAAAAGCTGTAGCCCGTTACGCTGGCCCGGTACGGCTGCATATTGTAAATTTTACTGAAATACAGCTTTATATTTATGACAAATGTCCGCATGACCAGCTGACAATTATTATGCGCCGCTATATGATGCGGCTGGCAGAGCATTTTGCTAAGGAAGACGGCAGTCTGGGCCTGATTACCGGAGAAAGCATCGGCCAGGTGGCCAGCCAGACGATGCAGTCGCTTGCTGTGACAAACGAAGTATGCACGATGCCGGTTTACCGTCCGCTTGTAGCTTTGGATAAACAGGACATTATTGATATTTCGCTGAAAATCGGGACTTATGAAACGTCTATTCTGCCTTATGAAGACTGCTGCACAATATTTGTAGCCAAACATCCGGTGACAAAACCGAATTTAAAATCGATATTAAAATCAGAAACACACTTGCAGGAGAAGATTGAGACACTGATGGAAGAGGCTGTTCAGACGGCAGAGGTGATGCGTCTGGAGGCGTAACGTGAAAAGGCATCAGAGGTGATGCGTCTGGAGGCGTAACGGGATTTGAACGGAAGAGTGAATTAAATCAGGAAACAGTCTGACTGGATATAAAAAGGCGCCGGCGTACAACCGGCGCTGACATTTTAAAATGACAGGTTTACTCAGCTAAGTATGGTTTGATGACGTCTAAAATAGCATCCATTTCTTCTTCTGCATGGATTGCCAGGTCAATCGGTTTAGATAAATCCAGGCTGAAAATACCCATGATCGATTTTGCATCAATCACATATCTTCCGGAAATCAGATCAAAATCATAGTCAAACTGAGTAATTGCATTTACAAATGATTTTACCTTATCAATAGAATTTAAAGAAATCTGTACTGTTTTCATTATTATAACCTCCTTGATAACCGTGTTCGGATAATTCTAGAAATACATCTTCCGCCTTATAGTAACGTTTTTATTTAAAAAAGTCAATATATGGAAAAGAAAAGAGTATAAAAAATATGAAAAAAGCAGCACTCCACAATTTAGGCTGTAAAGTCAATGCCTATGAAACAGAGGCTATGCAGCAGATGTTAGAAGAAGCAGGATATGAAATTGTGCCATTTCGGGAAAAAGCGGATTTATATGTAATTAACACCTGTTCCGTGACGAATATTGCAGACCGCAAATCCAGACAGATGCTGCACCGTGCCAGGAAACAGAATCCCGATGCAGTCATCGCTGCGGCAGGCTGCTATGTACAGGCACAGGGCCCTCAGATGCAGGAAGAAGGAATTGCAGACATCATTCTTGGCAATAATAAAAAGAAGCATCTGATTTCTATGATAAAAGAATACGAAAAAATCCGGGCAGCGTCAGCGGCTGAAGCGGAAAACGCCAGCAGAATCCAGGAGGAATCAGCCGGTAAAGATAACAGCAGCGGAAAGCCGAAAACAGCAGCGGCGGGAGCGGAAAACGTCAGCCAGAGCCGGGAAACAACAGCGGGAGCGGAAAACGTCAGCGGAATCCAGGAGGAATCAGCCGGTAAAGATAACAGCAGCGGAAAGCCGAAAACGTCAGCAGCGGGAGCGGAAAACGTCAGCCAGAGCCGGGAAACAGCAGCAGCGGAAAGCGTCAGCGCAATCCAGACAGAAGAGGCAGATAACAGCAGCGGAAAGCCGAAAACAGCAGCAGCGGGAACAGATTCCGGTAACAGGCAGCATGCGGAATCAGCTACAGAATCATCAATAAAACAATCCTGTGGAAACTGCCGGCAGCCGGCATCAGCAGAAGAAAACCAGCGCCCGCACAGACATACAGTTTTAGACTGGGAAGATCTTAATAACGGAATTAAGGAATATGAACCGCTGTCTGTAACGCGTACCGCTGAACACACACGGGCATTTATTAAAATCCAGGACGGCTGTAACCAGTTCTGCAGTTACTGTATCATTCCCTATACCCGCGGAAGGGTGCGCAGCAGGCAGGAAGGAGAGATTTTAAAGGAGATCGATACGCTTGCAAAAGGCGGGTGCAAAGAAACCGTACTGACCGGCATTCATTTAAGCTCTTATGGAACCGATTTCGGGTGCGGGCAGGGGGAAGGGCTGCTGCGGCTTCTTGGCCGGATTCATGAAATCGAAGGAATCAGGCGCATCCGTCTGGGTTCTTTAGAGCCGGGCATTATTACGGAACAGTTTGCCAAAGAGCTGGCCGGGATGGAAAAAATCTGCCCGCATTTTCATCTGTCGCTGCAGAGCGGCTGTGACAGCGTATTAAAGCGCATGAACCGCAGATATACGACGGCAGAATATGCCATGCGCTGTGAGATTCTGCGGAATTTCTTTGAAAATCCGGCAATTACGACCGATGTGATCGCGGGGTTTCCGGCAGAAACAGAAGAAGAGTTTTTAAAAACCAGGCAGTTTTTAGAACAGATGCAGTTTTATGAAATGCATATTTTTAAATATTCGAAAAGACAAGGCACAAGGGCGGCTGCCATGGACGGCCAGATTCCAGAAGCAGTGAAGGCAGAGCGCAGTGCGCAGCTGATTCTTTTGGGGGAGCAGATGTCTGCGCGTTACCGTGAAGGATTTACGGGAAAAATATCCGAGGCGCTATTGGAAGAACCGTTTTCGTATAATGGAAAACAGTATGTGACAGGATACACAAAAGAATATGTCAAAATAGCTGCAGAAACCGGAAACAGCAGGGTCAATTCCTTTATCAAGGGAAAAATTACGGGACAATTGACAGACGAGATATATCTTATGGTTGAATTTTGACGCTGAGTATATTAAAATAAAAATAGTAATGCTTTGGATGAAGCAGACAAAAGAAGCAGGAATGAGGTCGTGAAATATGCAGGATAAAAGTAATACACAGTTTTTCAGAGTAGAAAAGGAACCGGAAATTCAGGTAAAGGATGTACTTGGGCACGTATACCATTCTCTGAGTGAGAAAGGCTACAATCCTTTAAATCAGATTGTGGGGTATATTATGTCTGGAGATCCTACTTATATTACAAGCCATAACAATGCCAGAAGCCTGATCATGAAAGTAGAACGTGATGAACTGGTAGAAGAAATCCTAAAGGAATATATCAGGGATAATTTCCAGTAGCAGGAGGTATCAGGCATATGCGTATCTTAGGACTTGATTACGGATCAAAGACAGTCGGTGTTGCAGTAAGCGACCCGCTGCTTTTGACAGCCCAGGCCGTTGAAACAGTCTGGCGCAAGTCGCCAGGAAAACTGCGGCAGACACTGGCACGGATTGAAGAGCTTGTAAAAGAATATGAAGCAGATAAGATTGTGCTTGGGTATCCGAGAAATATGAATCATACAGAAGGGGAACGCTGTGAAAAGACACAGGAGTTTCGTCAGATGTTAGAACAAAGAACCGGCCTGGAAGTGATTTTATGGGATGAGCGGCTTACAACAGTGACTGCAGACCGGATTATGATAGAAAGCGGTATCCGCCGGGAGAACCGGAAACAGTATGCAGACAGGATTGCCGCTGTCCTGATTTTGCAGGGATACCTGGACAGTCTGCATCAGTCTTCCAAAGCAGTACAAAATTAGAAACGTCAGCAGTCCGGCAGGTCTGACCCGCTGCTGAAAATGGAACACATTAACAGGAAAGAAAGGAAATGAGATAAAATGGATGATATGTTACGTGAAGTCGAACAGATGACACAGGGAGAACCGAAATACGAAAAAATATCGTTTTATGATGAAGAACAGGACGGGTTTGCAGAATTTTTCGTATTAGAGCGGACAAGAGTAAGCGGTACAGAATATCTTCTGGCGACCCAGGAGCTGAATCAGGATTCAGACGGATATATTTTTAAAGTCATCGGAGAGCAGAGAGACGAAAATGACGAACTGATGATGGAATTAGAACTCGTAGAAGATGAAACTGAGATGGAAGCCGTGGGAAAAGTATTTGCAGAATTAGTGAGCGACGACTTGAATATACAGATATAAAAGGAGAATAACAGGTGGCGGATTCAAAATTAAAGATCATTCCATTGGGCGGATTAGAACAGATTGGGATGAACATTACTGCCTTTGAATATGAAGACAGTATCATTGTTGTGGATTGCGGACTGTCATTCCCAGAGGACGATATGCTGGGAATCGATCTTGTAATCCCTGACATTACCTATTTAAAAGACAATATAGAAAAAGTAAAGGGTTTTTTTATCACCCACGGGCATGAGGATCATATCGGCGCGATTCCTTATGTGCTCAGAGAAATTAATGTGCCGGTTTATGCGACAAAATTAACGGTAGGAATTATTGAGCACAAACTGCGGGAACATGATCTGATGCGTACTGTAAAACGCAAAGTAGTCAAATACGGGCAGCATATCAACCTTGGATGTTTCCGTGTGGAATTTATCAAGACAAACCACAGCATTCAGGATGCGGCAGCTCTTGCAATTTATTCTCCGGCAGGAGTCGTGATACACACCGGGGATTTCAAGGTGGATTATACGCCGGTATTCGGCGATGCCATTGACCTGCAGCGTCTGGGAGAAATCGGGAAAAAAGGCGTGCTTGCGCTGATGTGCGACAGTACGAACGCAGAACGTGCCGGCTTTACAATGTCGGAAAAAACAGTCGGAAAAGTGCTGGATACGATTTTTATGGACCATAAACACAACCGGATTATTGTATCTACATTTGCTTCAAATGTGGACAGGGTGCAGCAGATTATTAACTGTGCTTACAATCATGGCAGAAAAGTAGTTATCGAAGGCCGCAGCATGGTAAATATTATCAGTACGGCGACTGAGCTTGGATATATTAATATCCCGGAGCATACGCTGATCGATATTGAACAGCTCAAAGATTATCCGGACGAGCTTACAGTACTGATTACAACAGGCAGCCAGGGAGAGTCTATGGCGGCTTTATCCCGTATGGCCAGCGGCATGCACCGGAAAGTTTCGATTAAACCGAACGATCTGATTGTGTTAAGCTCAAGTCCGATTCCGGGCAACGAAAAAGCGGTAACAAAAATTATTAATGAACTGTCGATGAAGGGGGCTGAGGTAATCTTTCAGGATGTGCATGTATCGGGGCATGCATGTGCGGAAGATATCAAGCTGATTTATTCGCTTGTTCATCCGAAATACGCAATACCTGTGCATGGAGAATACAAACATCTGAAAGCGCAGGCAAAGATTGCAGAAGAACTGGGTGTTACGAAAGACAACATTTTTATTCTTTCTTCCGGAGATGTGCTGGAACTGGATGAAAGCAGTGCAAAAATAACCGGAAAGGTTCACGCAGGCGACGTTATGGTAGACGGACTCGGTGTCGGCGACGTGGGAAATATCGTACTGCGGGACAGACAGCATCTGGCCGAAGAGGGAATTATT
Source organism: uncultured Eubacterium sp. (assembly GCA_910580075.1). Classification (GTDB taxonomy): domain Bacteria; phylum Bacillota; class Clostridia; order Lachnospirales; family Lachnospiraceae; genus Eubacterium_J. The sequence goes on from CAJTVR010000017.1 coordinate 30,310, forward strand.
ATTGTAGTGCTGACGCTGGAAAGCGGTTCCGGCATGGTTGTCGCAGGACCGGATATCGTATCCCGGGGATTTGTATATGTCAGAGGTTCAGAAAGCCTGATGGACGAGGCAAAACATGTGTTAAATGCCGCAATGGAAGGCTGTATGAACAAACACATTACGGACTGGGGCAGAATTAAGACGGAAATCAAAGACGCTCTGGGCGACTTTGTATGGAAAGAAATGAAGCGCCGGCCGATGATCATTCCGATTATTATGGAAGTGTAGAGGAGCATACAGATAAGTTATGAATCAGTGGGATCAGAATCAAATGGAGCAAAACCAGATGAACCATGCCGGCCAGCAGAATGGGGAAAACGCCGGCTGGCAGGCATCGGAAACGCAGGACGGATATCATGCGCAGCCGCAGCCTTATGAAGATGCGGGCATACAGGGCTGGCCGCAGGCAAGGACAGACTCTCGCGTGGATCTGGCAGTGAAAGACCTGGTGGAGGCAGTCTGGGACAGCCCGGAATACAGGCGTTATCAGAATATCCGTGCGAAAGTACATGCCCAGCCGGAGTTAGAAGCACGCATTCATGCATTTCGAAAAAAGAATTACCAGACACAGAATTTTACCGACGAACGTTCACTGTTTGACCAGGCAGATGAACTGGAGCGGGAGGGCGAGCAGTTTCGCAAAAATCCGCTTGTAAATGAGTATCTGGATGCGGAGCTTGCAATCTGCAGGCTGTTTCAGAAGATTAACTGGGAGCTTGTACAGAATATTGACTTTGACCTGGGTTTTGATGCCGGCTGGTAAGGCCGGCAGACAAAGAGACGGAACCGTTGTGACATAAAGGGGTATCTGTGTTATGAGTATCAGCAAAATTGTAATGAGGCTTGTAAGCATCAGTTTTCATGTTCTGCTATTTCTTGTAATTGTATACGGACTGTACCAGCTCGGACTGCGGTCTTATGACTATGGATACCGGATTTTTACGGAATCTGCAGTTACCTCTGGGGAAGGCAGGGACAGGCTGGTGCAGGTTAAAAGTTCCATGGATGCATTGGATCTTGCGGCGGTTCTGGAAGAAAAGGGACTGATTCGTGATAAATGGCTGTTTTTTATACAGCTGAATCTGTCAGAATACAAAAATGCCATGAAACCTGGCCGTTATATGCTGAATACATCGATGACGGCCAGAGAGATGATGCAGGTTATGGCCCAAGAAGACGATACCGGAGAATCAGAACAGGAAAAAGAATGATTGTTGATGAAAGATTCGTAACTTATATAAATTCACTGGACTGTGGAAATACGGAACTTTTAAATGAAATAGAAACGCAGGCGCTGAAAACGGATGTGCCGGTGATACGCAAAGAAACACAGAGCTGTCTGAAACTGTTTCTGGCCATGAAAAAGCCGCAGCGTATTCTGGAAGTCGGCACGGCAGTGGGATTTTCTGCGATTTTTATGAAAACGTATAATCCGGCCGGATGTAAGATTACGACGATAGAAAATTATAAACCAAGAATTGTGCTGGCACGCAGCAATTTTAAGCGTGCCGGCATGGAAGACGGGATTGAACTGATAGAAGGCGATGCAGGGCAGGTATTAGAAGAACTGGCAGGGCCGTATGACATGATTTTTATGGATGCGGCGAAGGGGCAGTATATTCACTTCCTGCCGCAGGTGATGCGGCTGCTGGAAAAAGACGGACTGCTTATTTCGGATAATATTCTCCAGGACGGGGATATTATCGAGTCACGCTATGCCGTAATCAGGCGCAACCGCACGATACACCGGCGCATGCGGGAATATCTGTATGAGCTGACGCATCACGCCCAGCTTGTGACAGCAGTATTTCCGGCAGGCGACGGGATTACGGTCAGCAGCAAGACAGTCTGAATATAGTACAGATGACGGGATTACGGTCAGTAGCAGGACAGTCTGAATATAGTACAGGTGACGGAATGACAGCCGGCAGTAAACATGGTGTATTTTGTATACAGGCAGTTCTGGCTGGAAATGTCTGATTTGCAGCTTGCGGAGCTGGTGGGTTACGAGGGCGTTGAAGCAGGAAGCCCATTGGCTTTAGACAACGGGTAGTTCACATAACGGATTGAGATGGATTATAAAATGAAAAATTCTGAAATGAAAGATTCTGGTATAAGACGTCCGGAACTGTTAGTTCCGGCGGGCAGTCTGGAAGTGTTAAAAATTGCTGTAGTATATGGTGCGGATGCGGTATATATCGGCGGCGAAGCGTTCGGGCTGCGTGCCAAAGCAAAAAATTTTACATTAGATGAAATGGCTGAGGGAATTGCATTTGCTCATGAGCATCATGCGAAGGTGTATGTGACGGCAAATATTTTTGCTCATAACCGGGATCTGGACGGAGTGCGGGAATATTTCAGGCAGCTTTCTAAAATAAAGCCGGATGCACTTATTATTTCAGACCCGGGTGTATTTTCCATTGCAAAAGCGGAATGTCCGGGCATGGAACTGCATGTCAGCACTCAGGCCAATAACACAAACTATGCGTCCCTGCTGTTCTGGCACAGCCTGGGAGCGAAGCGCATTGTGTGCGCAAGAGAATTATCAATAGAAGAAATCCAGGAAATGAGGTCTTATATACCGGATTCCCTGGAACTGGAAGTTTTTATCCATGGAGCTATGTGCATTTCCTATTCGGGCAGATGCCTGCTCAGCAATTATTTTACAGGCAGGGATGCCAACCAGGGCGAATGCACGCATCCGTGCCGCTGGAAATATGCGGTAGTGGAGGAAAAACGTCCGGGAGAATATCTTCCTGTTTATGAAAACGACCGGGGAACATTTCTGTTTAATTCCAAAGATTTATGCATGATCGAGCATATCCCGGATCTGGTAAAAGCAGGCATAGACAGTTTTAAAATTGAGGGCCGCATGAAAACGGCGCTGTATATAGCGACTGTAGCAAGGACTTACCGGAAAGCAGTCGATGATTATCTGGAATCAGAAGAAAAATATGAACAGAATCTGTCCTGGTACCGCAGGCAGATTTCCAGCGGAACATTCCGCCAGTTTACGACGGGTTTTTTCTATGGCCCGCCTACAGAAGAAGCTCAGGTGTATGACAGCGGCGATTATGTGAAAAATTATACATACCTTGGTATCATAGAAGCACGTAATGCAGCAGGGCAGTATAGAATCAGCCAGCGTAATAAGTTTTGCACAGGAGAACAGATAGAAGTCATGAAACCGGACGGCAGGAACCTGTCAGTGGCCGTGCGGGCAATTTTTGATGAAGAAGGTCAGCAGATGGAGGCGGCACCGCATCCAAAACAGGTGCTGTATATAGATTTGGAGGGCATATCCGCGAAGCTGGATGATTTAGAAAAATATGATATTCTACGCAGAAAAGAGGAGGACTGACAATGGGAAAGGACAGATATGTAGCATATGTGGGCACTTATACGCATGAGAACAGCTTAGGCATCCATATTTATGATGTAGATGTGGAAAAGGGAAGCATAAAAGAACGGAAAATGATTCCAATCAGCAACTCATCGGATTTGATTATATCGCATAGCGGCAAATTTTTGTATTCCATTGCGGATGAAGGTGTGGAGGCATTCCATATTTTAGAAGACGGGGATTTGCAGGAAATTAACAAAGAATGGATTGGCGGCATGCGCGGCTGTTATCTGGAACTGGATGAAAAGGACCGTTATTTATTTGTGGCAGGATACCATGATGCAAGAGTATCCATGATGCGCCTGGATAAAGACGGCTCGATCGCAGGCATTGCAGACGGTGTGTTTCATAAAGGAATGGGACGCTGTATTGCAGAACGCAATTCCAGACCGCATGTACACTGCGTAAAAGTGACACCGGACCAGAAATTTTTATGTGCAGTAGACGGCGGACTGGATCATGTGAAAATATACAGACTGGATTACGACGGCGGCCAGCTGATTAACCACGATATTATCAGATGCCCGCTGGATTCCGCACCGCGTGCCATGCGTTTTAGCAAAGACGGCAAATTTGCGTATATTTTATGTGAGCTTACGAATGTAGTAAATGTATACCGTTATTATGTCTTAGATGGAGACAATCCGGAATTCGAGCTGATTCAGACAATCAGTACCGGAGATCCGTCAGAAGATGAAATATGCAGTGCAACAACCATGGAATTTTCACCAGACGGAAATTATCTGTTCTGCACAGATGCCGGGATTAATGCGGCGCTTGTATTTGCGGTAGATAAGGAGACAGGACTTCTGACCCAGGTGTGCAATAACCGTATTGGCGGAGAATTCCCGAAAGCAATTGCGGTATTTCCAGACGGGAAACATTTTATGTGCCTGAATCATGATGACAATACAATAGGAATCTTTACGATGAATTATGAAGGAAAATATTTCCTGATGCATGGAAAACCGGTCGAGGTGGAGACGCCCAACTGTGTATATATCCATAAGCTGGGGTAAAGAGGAAGAGCCGTTCTGCATTGCAGGACGGCTTTTTATATTCTGCAGCTGCAGCATTACGGAACGTGCCCCTTTTGGTAACAGATAGACAAGCTGGCGGCAATGGCTTCGCAATAGAATGTTTGTATTCCTGAAATATGTTCTTACAGTCTTTGTTTCCCTCTTTTGCAGCGGCTGCTATAAATAATGTTGACATAAAAATACCCAAGAGAGTATAATAAATTAGCAGCTGCTATTCTGCAGGGTATTCATGTCGGGAGTTAGATTCTAAGCAAAAGTAATGTCCCTGTGCACTTCAGCCGAATCATCAAAATGGAGATTAAAAATGAAAAGAAAACAGAATAAAGGAAGATACGACAGCGGGAGAATGCTTCTTTTTTCTATTATATTAGTTTTTGCTATATTAGGAGGAGTTGTATTTTCAGTATCACAGAAAATATCCCGTGAAATGTCTGCATCGGCAATTCAGAATCTCAGCGAGAGCCTGGATTTGATGAAGGGGACGATTGAGGCGGTTCTGATGAAAGAAGCGGAATATCAGAAACTGATTGCACAGGAAATCGCTTCGATTGAAGATCCAAAAGAATTTGTCCGCTCTTATAACAGGAACGAGACAATGGTAAAGTTATCTCTGATTATGAAAGGGGAAACGCAGGGGGTTTCCAATGTAGAAGAGGTATTTTCAGAAGGACAGCTGGATTTTTCTGCAGGCAAATCGATTGAAGGCATGCCGCTTACGCAGTCGTATCTGAATTATATGGGGGCATGGGCTTATACCATCAAGTGCCCTGTAATGAAAGACGGGAAAGAAACAGCTTCACTTTATATAGAATATATATACGATACACTTGAAAAATCCCTTCCAAACGGATTTTATGACGGCAGGGCTATGCTTTATATTATGGATGCCAAAAGTGAGAGATTTGTGCTGAAACCAAAAGGAATGGGAGAGCGTTCCGCAGGACATCTGAATCTGGATGATTTTTACCGGGCAAATAATATCGTAGAAAAGGATTTGCAGGAAGAAGTGGCGGAGTGCATCAATAACGGAAAGCATATTTTATTTTATCACAATGTCCGTGGAAAAGAAGCTCTGAATTATATGTGGGCAATTAATGGAGGCACGCTTTACCTCATTGGCTATGTTCCGGTTGATGCGATTCAAAGGGAAGGGCGGACAGTCAATCAGAATATACTAATTGTAGTGGCAGTGATGCTGATTGCATTTTTTATCTGCTGCCTGTTATATTATTTAAGTCAGAGACAGCAGATTAAAATCCGCAGGGAACAGGAAGCAGAACGTGAAATTCATAATAAACAGTTAGCAGAAGCATTGCAGGCAGCGCAGATAGCCAGTCATTCAAAAACAATGTTTCTTTCGAATATGTCCCATGATATCCGTACGCCGATGAACGCGGTGATTGGTTTTACGACGCTGTTAGCAAAAGATGCAGAAAACCCGGCTAAAGTCAGGGAATATACAAAGAAAATAATGGCTTCCGGGCAGCATCTGCTGAGCCTGATTAATGATGTTTTAGACGTATCCAAGATTGAAAGCGGAAAGGTTGTGCTGAATGTGCAGGAATTTACGCTGAATGACCTGGTTTCTTCCGTGGATGCAATTATCCGGCCGATGGCAAAGGCGAAAGAACAGAATTTTCAGGTAAAGGTAAACGGCATCAAGCACGAGCGCCTGCTTGGTGATGAGACAAGAATCAGCCAGGTACTAATCAACCTTTTGTCCAATGCGGTAAAATATACACAGGAGAAGGGCAGCATCTGGCTGCGTATGACGGGATTAAAACAGTATTCCAGCCAGTTTGAGCATATCCGGATAGAAGTAGAAGATAATGGCTATGGCATGACGCCGGAATATCTGGAAACGATTTTTGATGCGTTTACAAGAGCAGAAAACAGCACGACAAACAAAGTCCAGGGAACGGGACTTGGCATGGCGATTACTAAAAATATAATAGAGCTGATGGGAGGAACGATTGAGGTTACCAGCGAAATCGGAAAAGGAAGCAGATTTGTGGCTGAACTGGAGTTCCGCATACCGGAAGGACATTCTGAAAAACAATTCTGGGAAAGCAGTCAGATTTCCCGCATACTGTCTGTGGACGGCGATACAGAAGAAGGCAGCAGTATACAGATGCTTTTGATAGAATCCGGTGTCCTGGCGGATACTGCTTTGAATATGCAGCAGGCTCTCAGCATGATTCAGGAAGCACTTGCACAAGGAGAAGCATACCATGCTATCCTGATAGACTGGGACGCTCTGACACAGGAAGGCATCCAGACAGTCCGAAAGGTCCGGGAGGCTGTAGCACAGAAGGTGCCGCTTGTGTTTCAGGCATCTTACGAAGCAGACGGTGTGGGAGAAGCGCTGGAGATTCCCAATACAGGAGTTCTGACAAAGCCGTTTTTTGTATCTGCATTTCAGGAAAAGCTGAAAGAAATGAAGGAAGACTTAAATACAGGCGGTATGAAAGAGCCTGGACAGAACGAAAATCTGGAAGGCCTGCATTTTCTTGCAGCAGAGGATAATGAAATTAATGCGGAGATTTTAAAAGAAATTTTAGCAATGGAAGGAGCGGACTGTGAAGTAGCAGAAAACGGCCAGCTGGTACTGGAACGTTTCAGCCGGTCGCTGCCAGGCGAATTTGACGCGATTTTAATGGATGTCCAGATGCCGGTTATGAACGGATATGATGCAACCAGGGCAATACGGGCACTTGACCGTGAGGATGCAAAAAACATCCTGATAGCAGCCATGACAGCAAATGCGTTTGCAGAAGATGAAAAAGAAGCACTGGATGCCGGCATGGATGTGCATTTATCAAAACCGGTTGATACGCAGCTGCTGAAAAAAGTAATCAGACAGCAGCTTGCGGGAAAGGAGTAAGAAATGAAAAAATGGATTGCCGGGTTACTGGCGCTTTGTCTGGCATGGACAGCTGTATTTACTATGACTGCCTGTGGAGACAGAAAAATAGCAGGTCATAATCTGGCTGAAACAGATAAAAGCAGGGAAGAGATTGTAAATCTGTTTGGTCCGATGGAAAAATCAAATCCGGATCCTGACAAAGAAAATGTGGCCAGGACTGCATTTGACAAGACAATCAGCCTGGCAGAAGAAAGGCTTGGCCTGAGAGTGGAATACCGGACATATACAGCAGAAAATTATCAGGAAAAAACATATGACGATGTTTCTCTGGACCGTGCACGCAGCCATATGGATGATTTATATCTGCTGAATCCGGATACCATTCAGATCCTGGGCTCAGAAGGAAAACTGCTGGATTTATCACAGCTGGAAAATGCAGAGAACTTAAGGGATGTGGTAAAAGCAGCGAATACTGTAGATGGAAAGCTGGCTGCCATTCCGCAGGAAGTCGTGGCCCACGGCCTGTTTGTCAATCAGGACATGTTTGATCAATATAATCTCAGTCTGCCCGAAACGCCGGAAGATTTCCTGGAATGCTGCAGGGTATTTCAGGAAAACGGAATCGAAACGCCGGTCGGGGCAAACCGCTGGTGGCTGGAGAATTTTGTCTTAGCCCAGGCGTATGCAGATTTATATAATGGAGGAAATACACAAACAGAAATCAGGGAACTGAACGAGGGAAAGCGGAAATACAGCGAATACATGCGTCCTGGCTTTGAGTTTTTGCAGGAAATGATTGACAAAGGTTATATTGATGCAGAAAAAGCCTATCAGTCAGAGGCCATTGAAGGGGAAGGCCCGGATTTTATGGCTCAGAAGACACCGATTGTAATGGCATACTGGTCAGCCGCGAATGCAGGAACCGCTTATGGACAGCTGGATTTTGAACTGAAAGTCATTGGGTTTCCAAGCAGTTACGGACAGATGCCGGTTGTGTCCATGACAGGATACGGCATCTGTTCAGAAGCAGAAAATAAGGAGCGCGCGATGGCTGTTTTGAATACAATTCTATCTGATGAGGCATTAAAAATTTATTCGGAGCAGAATAAAGTGATTTCACCGTCTAAAAATGTGGAGACAGACTGTATTGAAGCATTAAAGCCTTTAAATGATAAGATTGAGGAAAATGTCTATGTACTTGGCTCTAATGCAGGCATGAGTGTGGAACAGTGGGGAAATACCTGCCTGATTGTAAGAAAACTTCTGAAGGGGGATTCCATAGACGAGTGCATGGCAGAGTTTGATAAACTGCAGGAAGAGACTTTGAAGTAGTTTATATGATTGCATTTATCTGGTATTTTATGGTATGATACATGCATTGGGATGGAAAAAAGATGAGGAGGAATTATTATGCGTGCAAGTGGTGTACTGCTCCCGGTGAGCAGCCTCGCATCCAGGTATGGGATTGGATGCTTTTCAAAGGAGGCATATCAGTTTGTAGATTTCCTTAAGAAAAACGGACAGAGCTACTGGCAGATTCTGCCATTAGGACAGACAAGTTATGGGGATTCTCCGTACCAGTCGTTTTCAACGTTTGCAGGGAATCCTTATTTTATCAGTCTGGAAACGCTGGTAAGCAAAGGGCTGATTAAAAAGAAAGACTGTGACGCGTGTGATTTTGGCAGTAACCCTGCAGAGATCGATTATGGAAGAATGTACCGGGCACGCTACCGGATTCTGAAAAAAGCGTTTGAGCAGTTTTATGAGATTAAGGATGCGGACTATGCGGCATTTTTATCCTTTAAGGAGAAAGAGGCAGTCTGGCTTTTGGATTATGCCCTGTTTATGGCGCTAAAAGACAGTTTTAAGGGAAAGAGCTGGACGGAGTGGCCGGACGATATCCGCCTCAGGAAACCGGAGGCTTTAAAGGAATATAAAGAAAAATTAAAAAAAGAAATACTTTTTTATGAGTATCTTCAGTACGAATTTTACAGCCAGTGGGAAGAGCTGAAAAGTTATGCGAATGAGAGGGGCATTCAGATTATTGGCGATATTCCGATCTATGTTGCGCTTGACAGCTCGGATGCATGGGCAGAGCCGGAGCTGTTTCAGTTTGACCAGGACCGCAGGCCGTCAGCTGTGGCAGGATGCCCGCCGGATGCATTTTCAGAAACCGGACAGCTGTGGGGAAATCCGCTGTATGACTGGAGTTATCATAAAAAGACAAAATATGCCTGGTGGGTGCGGCGTGTCAGGGCATGTTATAAAATGTATGACGTGATCCGCATCGATCATTTCCGCGGATTTGACGAATACTATTCCATTCCGGCCGAAGATAAAACGGCAGAGTTTGGCACATGGGAAAAAGGGCCGGGCATCGGACTGTTTGATGCGCTGAAAAAATCACTTGGTACTTTGAATGTGATTGTAGAAGACCTGGGATTTATTACGGATTCCGTACGGGAGCTGGTACGCCGTGTCGGCTTTCCAAACATGAAAGTGCTGGAGTTTGCATTTGACGCCAGGGATTCAAGCGGGCCGAAGGATTATCTGCCATACAATTACGATAAGAACTGCGTGGTATATACAGGCACTCACGATAATGAAACGCTCTATGGCTGGCTGGATTCTATTCCGAAAGCAGATTACGGCATGATTGAAAAATATATCGGGCGTAAGATCACAGATAAGAAAGAAATGGTGACAGAAATTATCCGCCTGGCGCAGTCGAGTACGGCAGATTTATGCGTGATTCCAATGCAGGATTATCTGTTCCTGGATAACAGTGCGAGAATGAATGAACCGTCTACGATTGGCAAAAACTGGAGATGGAGACTGCTCGCAGACCAGCTGACGCCGCAGGCAGGGCTGCTTATGAAAAATATGGCTAAAACATACGGAAGAATACCAGCGTCTTCATCAGGGCGCTAAGGCAGAAAATCTGCCCAAAATCCTGGTATCCGGGCACGTATGAAAGTATGACGGCGCGGACATCTGGTCTCTTTCTGGCGTTCGGGGAATTGATAGACTGACCGGATGCTGGGAAGAGACACTTTTTTCTGTTCTATCTTCGAACAGTAAGACATTCTAAATTTTCTGCTTACAGTCTGTGGCAGCGGACGCAGCGGTGTCTGATGCCCTGGCGTTTTGGCATGCTATATGCTTTGGCACTGACAGACACCTTTTGAGGTTTCTGTGTTTCTGGCAGCTGCAGGCAGTGTGCCACAAATCCTGGATATGAGGCAGAAAATTAAGAATTTCTAACTGTTAGTGTCTCTTCCCGGCTGGTATTGAGTGAATTGATCAGTGTCTGTCCGGCTTCCGGCTGGTCTGGCGTCTTATGCTTTGTTAGAGAGAGCCTGGAATGCTGCAGTTTAGAACTATGCCAGAGTCCGCCGTCCTTTAAATTTGGTTTCACAGTATTTGCAGCGGTAAACCTGTTTTTCTGCATCAGTCAGTACAAAAATCTGATCCAGCCCCTGTTCAATAGAAGTAATGCAGCGTGGATTTTTACAGCGGATGACGTTTTTAATTTCCTTTGGAAGTGCAAGTACCCGTTTTTCCACGATTTTGTCGTTTTTGATGATATTTACAGTAATATTGTGGTCGATAAATCCAAGAATATCCAGATCCAGTGCATCAATCGGACATTCTACTTTAATAATGTCTTTTTTGCCCATTTTATTGCTTTTTGCATTTTTGATAATGGCAACACAGCAGTCCAGCCGGTTTAATTTCAGATCATGATAAATCTGAAGGCTCATGCCTGCCTGAATATGGTCCAGTACAAAACCCTCTTGAATTCCGCTAATATTCAGCATATGTCCATCCTCCTTAATTCTGGTCAATATGAATGTCCAGCAGTGTCAGTATCAGGGCCATGCGGACATATACGCCGTATTGTGCCTGTTTAAAATATACAGCTCTCGGGTCGTCGTCAACTTCCACGGAAATTTCGTTTACGCGCGGAAGCGGGTGAAGTACCAGCATGTCCTTTGGAGCAAGCTGCATTTTGGATTTGTCCAGAATATAAAAATCTTTCATCCGGATATAATCTTCTTCATTAAAGAAACGTTCTTTCTGAACGCGTGTCATATATAAAATATCCAGGTCTGACAGAGCATCCTCAAGGCGTTCTACTTCCTTATACGGAATATGGTTTGCATCAAGCACATCTTCACGGATATAGCCTGGTACACGCAGTTCTTCCGGTGATATCAGTACAAATTCTACACCAGGGTAGCGGATTAAAGCATCAATGAGAGAATGAACGGTACGGCCAAATTTAAGATCGCCGCAAAGACCAACTTTTAAGTGCTCAAAATGACCTTTTAGAGAATAGATAGTTAATAAATCAGTCAGTGTCTGTGTAGGATGCTGATGACCGCCGTCACCAGCGTTGATTACAGGAATGGAGGAACGGCTGCTGGCAACGAGAGCAGCTCCCTCTTTCGGGTGGCGGATTGCACAGATGTCAGCATAGCAGGAAATCACACGGATCGTATCCGATACGCTTTCCCCTTTTGCGGCAGAACTGTTATCGCCGCTGGCAAATCCAATTACACTGCCGCCAAGATTTAACATAGCAGCTTCAAAGCTGAGCCTTGTTCGTGTGCTCGGCTCATAAAAACAGGCAGCCAGTTTCTTTCCCTCGCAGGCATGCGCATATTTCTGAGGGTCAGCTTCAATGGCATTTGCCAGTTTAAGCAGGTCTTCAAGTTCCGTTACAGATAAATCCAGCGGATTAAGTAAGTGTTTCATGTTTAGCCTCCTTGAATTTTGTCATCCATAGTTATGGGCATTTTTACAATCATATAATAAAGACGGGCAAAATTCAAGACTGAATACATGAAATTTTTAAGCGAATAGTCAGAATTTAAAACCAGGCTGCCAGCGGTCCGATAAAAAAGTGTAAAGCCTGAATGTGATGCTGACTGATATGATACCTCTAAAGCAGAGAAAGTAAATAAACAAAACCTGCTTTGGAGGTATCCTGTTTAGCCATGATGCAGGGGATGGATATCAGGAAAAATTTTTGAATGTTTTTTCCAGACGGTCTAACAGCAGGTACAGTCCCATGGCGATTATGCATAAAATCAGTATGGATAAAATGACCCAGTCCATTTTGAATACCTGAGTGCACAAACAGATCTTTTTGTTAAAAAGTATAAAGAAATATTGATCATATCAGAATGTATGATGAACACCTATACAAGACTTACATACAATAAAATATGTAAAATAAAGAAGGTGGAATTTATCAGGGAACAGCTGTTATTTGTATTTAAAAGATTGTATGAAAATAAAAAAATTACGATAGACGAATATAATAAAGCTGTCAGCATTATTATAAAGCAGTATTCCAATACATAGGCGGTTTTCAGGCTGCGGCTGATCTTTCGAAAGATATCAAAGGAATTGCGGGAGCTTTCTATTGATATGGCCGATAAGTCTCTATAAAATGTGATATGTTAATGACTATAGGCTTCCCGAACGGTTCTTTCTTAACTTTGGATCTGTCCGGCGTCCGGATAACCTGCAAACTTGACAGAAACAGGAGTGAATCATGAATAAAAAATCAAAAGCAGTTTATTACTGCCGGGTCAGTACAGACGATGACAGTCAGCTTTCATCGATTGCCAGCCAGAAAAGTGAATCTGTAAAAGTCATCGAAGATAATCACTGGCAGCTGGTCGATGGATATATAGAAATGTAAATTGCAAAATTGATACAGCCGGCAGAGAAGGAATAGCTGCAAAACCACTGTAATAAAGAAATAATGGCATTTGATACGGGATACCGTCAGGCAGCCTGTTTTTTATATACGGGTTTTAAGCTGCAGGAAAGAGGGGGAGTATATGAACCCTCCCCACAGACAGCTGAACCCTCTTGCTTTGGAGAAATGAACCCTCCCAGGCAGAATCAAAAAATATGTGAAATTCTGGATTTGCAGTCAGAGTCCCTGTTCTTTGAACATTCCTGCGATTTCTTCCGCTGATTCCTTCATTCCCCGCTGAAACCATACTTCGATCCAGCCGTACAGTGTATAGGCAATATAGGCTTTCGCATATGCTTCTAATCTTGAATGTTCAGGCTTTGGTCCGCAAAGCTCAATGATAACATCCTTCAAAAGGAACACAAGATTTCTTTCGTTCAGCAGGGTGTAGAAATCCCTGTGTTTTTCAAAATGTGCAAACATCAGGCCGAGCAGTTCATTTAGCGGCAGGTTTTCTTTTTGGTATGATTCGTCTGTCCATTCTTTAAATATTTTATTAATATAGCTGCGAAGAATATCCTCTTTGCTTTCAAAATTCCGATAAAAAGACGCTCTGCCGATTCCGGCAAGATCGCATAATTCACTGATAGATATGTCCCCGACAGGCTTGTCCTTCAACAGTTTTAAAAGAGCGTCTGTAATATGCTCTATGACGTAAGCGTTTCGGGCTTCATTGCTGAACGGTGATACATTTTTCGAGGTTTGTTTCATTTTTCTGCCTCCTATTGACATTTAGAAAATATGATGGTACAATTATATCAGCAAAACAATTGTTTCATCGATATCATAGCACGATGAATACAAAAAGTCAATAGTAAACGGCAGAAATGTGCAGTTTAAATGTATGTCTGTAAATAGATGAGGGAGAAAGAAGTGAAAAAGATGTTAAAGATTATTGGAATCATATTTCTTTGTATAGCCGTTTTCGTTGTGATTCTGCTTGTGTATTTATCAAATAAGTCTGCGGTCGCAAAAGATTATATAAAAAAAATAGAAACAGGCGGTGACATTGAAGCAAAATATCTAGGTGACGGCGCATACGAGGTTTCATATTATGAAGAGAAAGCTGTGCAGGTGTTTGAGAAATATGAAATATATTATCCGAAGGAGCTTGAGACAGAAGATAAAGTCTATCCTGTTATTGTTGTCTGCAATGGAACAGGCTGGAAAGCATCTAAATCGAAATCTGTTTATGAGCATTATGCGTCATGGGGCTTTATTGTTATTGCAACAGAAGAAACCTATTCATGGAATGCTTTTGGAGCCGAAATGTGTGTTGTTCATTTGCAAAGGCTGAACGATAATCAGGTGATCAACGGCAAAGAAAATATTTTCTATCAAAAAATAGATTTTGATCAGGCCGGGATCATCGGGCACTCTCAGGGAGGTGTCGGTGTAATCAATGCAATAACGAATACAGAGCATAAGAATATATACAGAACTGCTGTCGCCCTGTCTCCAACAAATAAGGAGCTGGCAGAAGCATTAGAGTGGCCTTATAATGCCGCACAGATAACTGTACCTATTATGCTGGTATCTGGTGAAGGCGGAGGAGATGACTGGGTAGTAACGGGTGAAGGGCTGAAGGCAATTTATGATGATATACCTGGCGATAAGGTAATGCTGAGACGCAGAAATACTGACCACGGAAAGACGCAGTATTCGGAAGATGGCTATGTTACAGCGTGGTTTATGTGGCAGCTTCAGGGCGATGCGGAAGCGGCTAAGGCGTTTGCCGGCGAAAATCCTGAATTGCTTAATAACCCGCTTTATCAGGATCAGATGATTCATGCTGGAGAGAAATGAAATGCTTAATAACGTGCTTTATCAGGAACAGAAAAATGTTCTCCGCCTGGCGTCCGGTTAATCTGTAATGATTCTGCAGCACAAAAAAAGAATATGAAATATTGAGATAAAATATTATGCCGCAGGCACTCTCCCCGCATCCGGATTCAGTGTCTGCGGTTTTTTCTGCTTTTTAACAGAAAATGGCCGTGAATAGTGACAAGCCCGCCATTCATAAAATGATACAGAGAAAAATCTTGTGGCTGAATGGAGGTGTCCTTATGACGGATGAACAGAGGAAGCAGATCACAGAACTCCGGCAGAAAGGGATCGGATATGTGGCAGTCGCAAAACGAATGGGGCTGTCAAGGGATACAGTCCGCAGCTTCTGCAGGCGGAACGGGCTGGCGGGAGAAATGGTTAAGACAAAAAAAGCAGATAAACAGCAAAAAGACAGTTTCTGCCGGGAATGCGGGAAAGAACTGCACCAGACTGAAGGCGTTAAGAAAAAGATTTTCTGCTGCCGCAAATGCCGTGAAAAATGGTGGCATGAACATCCCGGCCAGATCAGGCAGAAGGCTGTGTATTCTTTTATATGTGCCGGCTGTGAAAAGGAGTTTACCGCTTACGGTAATTCACACCGGAAATACTGCTCCCATGAATGCTATATTACCAGCCGTTTCAAAGGCGGTGGCGGCAATGGATAAGGAACAGTTTAAGGCAGAAAAAATGTACCGCATATCCCTGTTTGTGGCAAAATCCATGCTTGAAAAAGGGATCCTTTCAAAGGAGGAATATTCGGAAATTGATACAGTTCTGCTTGAAAAATACCGCCCCTGCCTGGGCAGATTATTAGCCGGAAAACCTTTGGATTAATGTCTTTTCATAGTGAAGCTGGCAGTGGAAGGAGCTGGTTTTATTGAAGAAAATCACCAGGATAAAGCATGCAGCAAAAGCTCTGCCAAAACGTAAAAAAGTGGCGGCTTATGCAAGGGTGTCGAGGGATACAGTCCGGCTTATGAATTCGGTTTCTGCACAGATCAGCTATTACAGCACCCTGATACAGGGAAATTCGCAGTGGGAATATGCAGGAGTGTACGCTGACTGCGGGATCAGCGGCACTGATATATCAAAACGTGATGAATTTATCCGTATGCTTGCCGACTGCGAGGCGGGAAAGATTGACATCATTTTATGCAAAAGCATATCAAGATTTGCAAGGAATACTGTAGACCTTCTGGAAACAGTAAGACATTTAAAGGAGCTGGGCATAGAAGTGCGTTTTGAAAAGGAACGTATCAATTCGCTGTCGCAGGACGGGGAACTGATGCTTTCGCTTCTTGCTTCTTTTGCACAGGAAGAGAGCCGTTCCATCAGCGGGAACTGCAAATGGGGCATCCGCAAAAGATTTCAGTCGGGAGAGATCGGCGTGGCTAATAAGCACCTGCTCGGATACCGGTATAATGAAGAACTGGAAAAATACATGATTATCCCGCAAGAGGCGGAAGCTGTACGCTGGATGTTCCAGATGTACATAGACGGCGTTCCCCTCCGCCGCATAGCAGAAAACATGAACAGGACAGGTATCCGTTCGGTGCGTGGAAATAAGTTTCAGGAAGGCACCGTACGGCAGATGATTTTTAATGAGGTATATGCCGGAGATATCAGGCGGCAGAAATGTTACATAGCAGACCCCGTCACAAAAACAAAGGTAAAAAACAACGGCGAGCTGCCACAGTATTATATGGCTGGCTGCCACGAAGCTATTATTGACCGTGAGACTTACGCAAAGGTACAGGCGGAAATGAAACGGCGGGCAGCAATGCGAAACCCCGCATACCCGTTTACACGGCGGATAAAATGCAGTGCGTGCGGGATGTTTTATACGAGAAGGATATACAAAAATGACGCGAAGTGGTTCTGCCGCAGTAAGAAAGAGACGGGAATGACCTGTAAAAGCCATAATTACCTTGAATCAGAACTGTATAAAATCTTTTCGGAAATGCTTAGCATGGATACTTTTGATCATAAGGTTTTTGAAACCTCGGTTCAGGAAATCATATCCCTTCCTGACGGCAGCCTTAAGGTGCATCTTTACAGCGGGGAAACAAAGCTGTGGGCCGTTACTGCCAGAGAAACCAAAGCCAGAGCATAAAAGGAAAAGACCAAAAACGTGGGTTTAATTGGGAAAACAATCTGCAGGCACTGCGGCCGGGCGAAAGCAGAGACAGTCATCCATGGGGACAGCAGTCTTGTATATGAAGTTAAGGAAGGGGATGAAGCAGTGGCAAAACATGTAGTCACGATACCTGCGACAAAGACCAGATTTACATCAGATTCATTCGGAAACCTGAAAAAACGCAGGGTTGCGGCATACGCCCGTGTATCCACCGACCATGAGGAACAGCAGAGCAGCTACGAGGCCCAGGTGGATTATTACACAAATTATATCAACAGCAGGGACGACTGGGAATTTGTATCAGTGTACGCTGATGAAGGCATAACAGGATGTAATACAAAGAAGCGCGACGGATTCAATAAAATGGTGAAGGATGCTCTCGCAGGACGGATCGACCTTATCATCACCAAAAGCGTATCCCGTTTTGCAAGAAACACGGTTGACAGCCTTACGAATATCCGCAGACTGAAAGAAAACGGAGTAGAGTGCTATTTTGAGAAAGAAAATATCTGGACATTTGATGGCAGGGGAGAGCTGCTCCTCACCATTATGTCCTCACTGGCGCAGGAAGAGAGCCGTTCCATTTCACAAAACTGCACATGGGGGCAGAGGAAGCGTTTTGCAGATGGCAGGGTAACCGTGCCATTTAAAAGATTTCTCGGCTACGACAGAGGTGAGGACGGCAGCCTTGTGGTCAATGAGAATCAGGCAAAGACGGTACGCAGGATTTACGGGCTTTTCCTGCAGGGGCACTCTCCTTATGCGATTGCCAGAATACTGACGGCTGACGGGATTCCCTCGCCAGGTGGCAAAAAGACATGGGCCTCCGGGACGGTAAAAAGCATACTGACAAATGAAAAATACAAGGGTGACGCACTTCTGCAGAAAGTCTATACTGTCGATTTCCTTTCCAAAAAGAAAAAAGTTAACGAGGGTGAGGTGCCGCAGTATTATGTAGAGGGCAGCCACCAGGCAATCATCCCGCCAAAGGAATTTGATGAAGTCCAGGAACAGATGGCAGTCCGCTGTCAGGCGAAGAACCGGCAGAGCTGCGTCAGCACGTTTTCAAGCAGGATAAAATGCGGTGACTGCGGGAGCTGGTACGGCTCCAAAGTCTGGCACTCTGCAAGTAAATACCGCAAGACCGTCTGGCAGTGTAACCATAAATTTGATGGCAGAAAGAAGTGCACGACACCCAGCTTTGATGAAGAAAAAATAAAGGAGCTTTTCGTGAAAGCGGTCAACATCCTTCTGGCTGAGAAAGGTGAGATTGTTGAGAATTTTAATGTCATCATGGATTCATTTTTTGATGTACGGTCATTGGAAACAGAGCAGTCACAGCTTCAGGAAGAACTGCATGCGGCAGCCGGGCTGGTACAGCAGTGTATCAAAGAAAATGCGCGGGCTTTGACTGATCAGACAGAATATCAGAAAAGATATGACGGGCTGGCAAAGCGGTTAGAAAGTATGCAGGAACGGCTGGATGAGGTAAGCCGGGCTGTTGCGGAAAAACAGGCACACAGGGAGAAAATAGGGATATTTCTTGCAGGGCTGCAAAAGCAGGAAGATCTGGTCACTGGATTTGATGAAGATTTATGGTACAGCTTAATGGATTATATGACAGTTTTTAATAAGGAAGATGTCCGGATTACTTTCAAGGATGGGACTGAAATCAGCGTTTAAGATGCAGAACAGATTTATTGCGGAAAGGCTATGCTGTTTTTTATACAGAAAGGTCAGGACAGGAACGAAGTGGAAATGAATCTTTCGGTTCTGGTGTTTTGGTGAAATCAGGAAAAAAGGCAGGCTGTATTATTCGCAAGATGTAATACAGCCTGTTTTTTGTATTTTGAGCCAGGCTGGAAAATGCAGAAGGCTGCAGAGGTAACGAACGCCGGATGCGGAATAAGATCTGATGGAAGCCGGGACTGCCCTGTCTGGAAGGGCCGGTGAATTTTATAAGCAGGGAGGAAAAGCATAATGGGCATTTATGGTTACATACGGGTATCGTCCACGGATCAGAACGGGGACAGACAGGCGGCAATGAGGGAAGCCGGTGTGGCAGAAACAGATATTTACATGGACAGGCAGTCAGGAAAGGATTTCGACCGCCCGCAGTATAAAATAATGACTGGGAGACTGGAAAAGGGAGACCTGCTGTATATTTTGAGCATTGACCGTCTGGGGCGCAATTACGAGGAAATACAGAGGCAGTGGCGCATTCTGACAAAGGAGGTCTGCATTGACATCTGCGTGATAGACATGCCGCTGCTGGATACACGGAACGGGAAGGATCTGATGGGGACATTTATTGCAGATCTTGTGCTGCAGATCTTATCGTTCGTGGCAGAGTCGGAGAGGTCGAACATACGGAAACGGCAGGCACAGGGGATTGCGGCGGCAAAGGCAAGGGGCGTGAGGTTCGGGAGGCCTGAAGCCCGGATACCGGAAGAATTTCCGAAGATCGTAAGGGATTGGGAGAGAAAAAGGATTTCGATTGACGAGGCACTGGAAAAGTGAGGGGTAAGCGAATCCACGTTCTACTGTAAGGTGCGGGAGTACCGGATTTCACAGAAAAACGAGCAGCATTAACTGTCAAAAAGTGTACTTTTTGACACAAGAGGTACTGACTGAGGTGATTTCAAACAGAGGAAAAGCTATTAAAGCTTATTATTTTGTATTTTACTGGAAAAATGTATAGCATCATGTATTGTTTAGAAATATATGGTATGTAATTCTGTTTAAGTGCGAACTACCAAAGGAATTAAATACGATAGGGAAAGGTGCTTTCTGTGAATGTGAAAAGCTAAATAATGTAGAATTACCAGATAGTGTCCTTTCGATAGGAAGTCAGGCATTTTATCGTTGTAAAGAAATAAATTCTATAACTCTCCCAAAGAATTTGGCGTCAATGGGATATTCCGTGTTTTCAGGAACTCAAATAACTAGTATAACGATCCCAAAAACCTTGGAAAAGTGTGAATATCATCATGAATGGCTTCCTAGTAGAGGAAATGTTGATAAAGGTCCATTATCAGATGCAAACAATTTGGCAGAAGTTATATTTGAAGATGGTAGTGATAAAATAGCAGATTATATTTGTTTGGGTGTAGGAAAGTTGACGGCTGTTGCATTGCCAGATACTGTGAGGAGCATAGGAAATCGTTCTTTCTTCAAATCTATCCAGAAAAGCTGCCACAGTACAGGAAAATGTCAGAGGAATATCCCCAGCTTTATGGCTGGCTGCAGATTCCGGATACACAGATAGACCTGCCAGTTATGCGGGCAGAAAGTGACAGGAATTTTTATCTGCACCATGATTTTTCGGGTGCAGAATCAGCGGAAGGGGCATTGTTTGTAGATGCGGAAAGCTGCCTCTGTCCGCAAGATGACAATACCGTGATTTATGGTCATAATATGAAAAACGGCCATATATTCGGAACGCTAAAAATGTACGAAGACGTTGATTTCTTTCAGGCACACAGGGAAATCCATTTTGATACGATTTATGAAACTGGCATTTATGAAGCGGTGGCAGTCCTGAAAACAAGGATACTGAATGAGAACGAACCAGGATTCCGCTATTACCAGTTTTTCCAGTATGGTAATAAGAAAGAATTCCGGGAATGTAAAAATTTTGTAGAGGGGAACCGTCTGTTTGAAACTGACAGCATACTAAAGTACGGAGACAGGATATTGATGCTTTCTACCTGCGAATATTCACAGGAAAATGGGAGACTGGTAGTTGTTGCAAGAAAAATGAATCATGCAGATTTTTCATGATGGCTAAAATATGGCATATGAACCAAATATTTATTTTATGATATTTTCCGATAGAAATAGAGAGATAGTTCTTTATTTTCTGGGAGTGAGTTTGTCATATTGAATAATAGTTTTTCCAGTAATATGATTATATTTTTCCTTTTTGAGTAATGTATAGCGTGGCTGTCCCTGCGCATAGTCTTTCAATGTTTTTGGGAAGAAAGTACGGCATACCTGTGTTTCTTCCCCGGAGCGGCGGGATAGGAACAGATAAACTGGCACACCGTTAAAATCATTCTGTAAAAGATAATCTGCCTGAATCGCTGAAAAAATATTTATTTTTGAGTTATAACGGAAGATAATCTCGTTGCTGTCCAGAAAATTTTCCAGATCTGCAAGCGGCATAAGGCGGGGTTCCATTTCATGAAAGTACGCACTTTGCTGCGCATTGGAGATCGTCAGGCGTCCGGCAAGAATTTCTTTCAAAATATCAGACCGTTTTCCAGTCTGAAAACGGACATTATCCCGCAGTTTATGCAGGCCGGCAAGATGGTGAAAATCTGCTTCGTCAAAGGAAAGTGTGAATGCAAGCGTTTTTCCTTTGCGGCCTATGGTTATATGATACTGGTAGGGGATAAGGTGCTGAAATTGCTGTGCGCATTTCTTTAACAGATCCATGACAAACCTCTTTTCTGTATGTAAAAGTCCCTGCCGAATGGCAGGGACTTTCTGAGCATTTTCTTTTAGCCTTTCAGCCTACACCGGTTTGAGGTTTCACTGCACAACCCCTCCTGAAAGCTCCATAAGGCAATGCATTCCGGCACACTTCCTTATCTCAACGCTTAGACAAACACACGCCGTTGCCTGTCTTATGCTATTATTATATGTTTAGGGCAATAATATGTCAATAAATTTTTAAAGTTATTTTTTGACACAGAACGGTGATTTATCATAACCAAATTGTTCTTAATGTTGTTGTAATAAATGGTTAAACGAATATTTTGTCTTATTAAATTTATTACAGTATCAATCAGACGTCATTGGTAGTAATATATTTTTTTGAATTCACCACTTGACAATGTAGCAATGATATACCAGATGCGGGTGATTGTGATGAACGGAATAATTCTGATGTAAAAGTCGTGTATAGGGAAGATACTGGCCATAAAGAAGAAAAAATAAAGGTACAGCAGATTTTGCTGAGCATGGCAGACGCCTCTTTAGACAAAGGAAGAACGTTACAGTTAACAGCAGAGATTCTGCCGGCAGATGCAGAGAATAAAAATTTAAAATGGTATTCTGATAATGAAAGCGCTGCAGTAGTGGATGGAAACGGGCTGGTGACTGCTGTTGGAAGCGGCAGGGCAGAGATTATAGCAGAGAGTACAGATGGGGGGTGGAGCGAGGGCTTCCTGTGTGGTGACGGTAACCAGGATAGAAAATGAGAAACCCAATGATACAACAGATTACTCAAACGGAAATCACACAGACAGTCCGGGAAGCAGTGCAGAAGGCATTCAGCCTGGAGGCAGTTCAGGGAGCAGTGCAGAAGGCATTCAGCCTGGAGGCAGTTCAGGATAGCGGGCCAGAGGATATTCAGCCTGGAAATCCAGACGACGGTGATCCGGATGGCAGCGGCCTAAGTATAAAACTGGCATATTACATTGTGGAGTTTAACCCAAATGGTGGAAAAAGTTTAAGCCGTAAGACAATGACACTGCTTCAGGATGATAATCTTGGCATTTTGCCCAAAGTACAGTGCAAAAATTATATCTTTAAAGGATGGTATACACAGAAAAGCGGCGGCACAAAAGCAAATAGTTCTATAGTATTGAATGCGGGAACTGCTTTATTTGCACATTGGGCGAAGGCTAAGCCGTCTAAAGTAAAAATTTTACCGCTGAAATCCCCAAAGTCCGGACAGATTGCCGTTAATTTTAAGAAGACCGCAGGAGCTAAGGGATATGAAATATCTTATTCCACAACTAAGAAATTCACTTCTTCCACTACGAAAAAGATAGTTTCAGCCTCTATAAGCTGTAAATTAAAGAAACTGAAATCCGGCAAAAAATATTACGTCAGGGTACGTGCTTATAACCTGGATTCCACAGGCAGAAAAGTTTACGGATCCTACAGCGCGGCTAAAAGTATGAAAGTAAAATAAACTTTTACAGCCATGCATCCGGAAACGGAACCAGCATGGCTGTAACCACAAATAACGAAAGGGCAAAAATATGATAACCAGGAAGAAATATCCATTCTGCCTGCTGATAAGCCTGCTGCTGGTAAGCCTGGCACTGATCCAGACAGTATATGCTGCAGCGTCACCATCTCTGTATGGCATCCGATACCGGCAGTGAAGTGAATCTATCTGTAGTCTGTGACAGCAGTTATTCCGCAGACGGTACGATTGTAACTGTTCGTTTTCAGGCGGTCCGGGATTCATCTTCCATTCCGGTTACATTGTCGTTAAGGGACATGGCAGATGCAGAACTGTCAGCCGTTTCCAGCTGTAAAGTCTCCAGCCGGGTCCGTGTACCGCAAACAGCAGGAAAAAAGAATGCGGAGGCAGATAACAAAGATGATATGGCAGATTTAAACGCACCTGATACGGATACCGGCAGTGCAGAAAATGAAAGCAGATCTGATAAACAGCTGGCAGTAAGCGCGGCAGATACAGGTACGGATCGTGTGCAGGACGAATCAGACGCGTCTGCAGGTAATACACAGGAAGCATCACTTACGGCAGGCGGCGGGGTACAAAGTAAATCTGTACAAAATGCACAGTCTGCCCCGGCATCAGATACTGGCAGTGCAAAGCCGGATCAGAATTATAAAACAGGCGCAGGGCTTGGAAATGATATTTTCCTGATCATTGCGGCAGCATGCGGCATTCTGACACTGATTCTGATTGTAAGAAAACGCGGGGAGGAAAAATAGTGAAAAAAGTAAAAAAGGCAGCAGCCGTCATTATAAGCCTGATGGCGGCAGTGCTTGGATTTGCGAATGATACCTATGCAGAAGAAGCTGCTTGGGATATTGAGAATACATTAGATATATCGGAGTGCAGACAGGGAGACACGGTTACAATGTCCATAAATTTAAATGGAAGCGGTGCATCTTCTCCGCAGGAGATCCATAGTATGAAAGGCATGCTGGAATATGACAGCAGCCTGTTCAAAGTGGAAAAGCGGATATTCTTCCGGCAGAAGGCGCAAAGGTGCAGTCATGTTCTTTTGACCAGTCTTTAGGTACATTTGATATCAGGTATTCTTCGGACATTACTGTACAGGATGGCGGCCGGATGCTGCAGATCCGGCTGCATACGGCCGCAGGTGCTTCAGTCGGAAAAACGACGCTGTGTGTGACACAGATGAAATGGGAGAGTTCAGCAGGCAGTCGGCCGATAGAAATAGAACACCATATACCAGCACGCATTATGATTGCTGAAACAGAAGCACAGACCGTGGCAGGAGATGTATGCTTACTACAGGAGAATGCAGAAGAAACAGCCTGAGATACTGCCGGGACAGATTGGCATTGTATTTTTGAAAAAACTGAAACATATTGCTGACGGGGATACAGATGCAGCAAAGGTCTGGCCGGATCTGATGCAGGATACGGAGCGCATATTGAAACTGATACAGGCAAACCGGAATCTGGATCAAAAAGTATGGCTTGCGGCCCTGCCAAAACTGGAAGCACAAAAGGAGCGCTGCTTTAATACAGAGCCTGGCCTGGCATTTGTTACGGTATTGAGAGAAAAACTGGGAATATGCATGTCTGAAAAAAGCCGGGAGCATTATGCAGAGATTTCTTCTATAAATACCGCCCGGACAGATATAATGGATGATAAAAGGGAGCTGGAAAAGATTGCTGACTTTTGCGAATGGGTAAGACAGGCAGCTATTCTGGCATCTGCCAGCCTGTCAGTCTGCTGTATGGCCATATGGCTGTACGGACAGGCTGGCAGGAACATGGACAGATGGAACCTGCAGCAGATGAGGGAATCGGCTGTTCAAAAAACAGATGTTTTTATGGAGGAAAATTCCAGAACGGAATCAGGTACTGTAAGCGGCCAGGAAAAGCTGGAAGCTGCGGATCAGTCAGTGAAGAAGGTGAAGATACAGAATAAACCAGAGATAAAAAAGCATCCGGAAAAGCTGGCGCAGTACAGGGAAATGTCAGAAAAATATCCGCATCTTTATGGATGGCTGCAGATCCCGGACACACAGACCAGCCTGCCAGTCATGCGTCCGGGAAGTGACAGGGATTTCTATTTATACCATGATTTTACAGGTGCAGAATCAGCGGAAGGGGCATTGTTTACAGATGCGCAAAGCAGCCTCTGGACGCAGGATGATAATACGGTAATTTACGGGCATAATATGAAAAACGGTCATATATTTGGAACACTAAAAATGTATGGGGACGCAGATTTTTTCCAGGAACACAGGGAAATCCATTTCGACACGCTTTATGAAACAGGCGTTTACGAGGCGGTGGCAGTCCTGAAAACAAGGATACTGAATGAGGATGAAACGGCATTCCGTTATTATCGGTTTTTCCAGTACGGGAATGAAAAAGAGTTCCGGGAATGCCGGGATTTTGTAGAAGAAAACCGTCTGTTTGAAACAGGCAGCACACTGCAGTACGGGGATCAGATTCTGATGCTTTCCACCTGTGAATATTCACAGGAAAACGGGAGGCTGGTAGTTGTTGCAAGGAAACGGTTGGCAAAATCAATACCGGATGTGTCGTGGCACGAATTAACAGACAGCTGGAGTATAAGACGGATTGGAATGAGAGTTCGAGGAAACTTGGTATGAATTTTAACGATTTATAATATCCATGATAGGAGGGATTAAGTATATTTGATTACTGGACTCTCAAAAATTTTTAATCGTTGACAGTATTCTTTTTTTCTGATAATATATCAATAATTGAAGGGTGGTTATTACTATGTAAGCTATACCTGTTTATTGAATCTGTTAGGACTTCTATACAGATTAATAAGCGGGTATTTTTTGTTGTATAATAAATTCAAAATAGACTGCCAGCGAGAAATTCAGTCATCATATGAATTTCGGGGAGGAGCACAGAATGCGTATTGTAAAAATTTATAACAACAATGCGGTAGAAACAAAAGATACGGATTGCAGGGAGATTATTGTGGCGGGCTGCGGACTTGCCTTAAAAAAAGGGTGGGGGACAAGATTGATGATTCTGATATTGTCAATATCGGTTGACACTTTTTTTACAAGGATATCCATACCTAAACTGCAGCATCCAGAGATTTATAATATCTCTGTCGTCTGACCATAGGAGGGAGCCCCTCATTTGCGGAGCATATCCTTCTATTGTTCCAGTAACTGATGAAGTATCTCCAAATGAGAGTTTTCAATTCCTCTATGTTCATTTCCTCCGTATGATAACGCCCATAGAGGAGTTCTTCTTTCATCCGTGCCCACATGCTCTCGCAACGGGCATTGTCATGGCATCGTCCTCCCGTACTGTTCATACTTTGAAGAATGCCGTATTTACGAACCGCTTTACGATAGGTTCCGCTGGTGTACTGTGTTCCGCGGTCTGAATGGATCACGGCTTCCCGGAGCGCCGGATAGGACCGGACAGCGTTCCCAGGCGTCTGTCTGCACAGCGCCGCTTTCATGTCCGTATCCATTGCCAGGCCGAGGACTGCAGCGTCAAAACAGTCAAATATGGCAGACACATAGAGTTTTCCGTCTTTTGCTCTGATTCCGGTTATGTCTGTCCCGCATTTTTTTAATGGCTCTGCAGACGTGAAATCCCGTTTCAGCAGGTCATCGGATTTGTGCGCCTCACGGTCAGCTTTTGTAATCCCGTCTGGTTTGCGCTTTGGGCGGCGGCTGAGTCCGGTTTCCTCCATGATACGGTAAACGGTCCGTTCTCCAGGTATGCGGACGCCTTCGGGCTGTTTCAGCAGAAGCGCCTGATACAATAGATGTTTCCATTGCAGCGGGGCATTTTCATGATGTATGTATCAGTAAAGAAGGTCATACACAAGGGGCGGACCTGCCGCTTGCGGTTTATTACAAAGGGGAAAAACAGGAGCTGCTCAAGGATGATATTTTTGCAGCATGTAAAATAGCAATGCCCCTGGATGCACAGAGAAATATGATGAACGCATCCAGTAACTGTCAGATTATTACAGCTGTGATAGATGCCGTCCGAATGAAAACAAAGCAAAAGGTTTTTATTCCGGGAGCATTTGGCAATATGGGAGGATACCCGGTACAGATTGGTTATAAGGATGGCTGTCTGTGTGCATGGATAGATGAGACAGATTTTTCTTTTCTGGAAATGGAACAGGCAAACCGGAAATCGATGGAATTAGACGGGATTGAAGATGTTCAGGATGGAACGCTTTTTTATACAGATGATCTGATACGAAAATGCAGACAGGCATTTGGCGCTGGCCTTCCTAAAACTGTAGCATATGAAGAGATTGAGAAAACAGCAGAGTTTCTTATCAGGGAGATCATTACAGGGACAAAGAAGATATGAAACATGGACGAAGATTAAGCATTCGTGAAAGCCAGAAAATCTCGCTTTCGATACTCAAAAAAACGGACCGGATATGCCGCAGCCTCGGACTGGAATACTGGATTATGTATGGAACACTGATAGGGGCAGTGCGTCACGGCGGATTTATTCCGTGGGACGATGATCTGGATATCGCAATGCCGCGGCCTGATTTTTGCAGGCTGCTGGATTATTTTAAGAAACATGGAAACCAGGTTCTGTCTCTGCATATTGACAGCATAGAGACGGTGAAGAATTATCCGTTTTATATTCCAAGAATATGCGAGGATGAATGCAGGCTGGTCTTTGACCATTATGAATATACATCCGGGGTATTTGTAGATATTTATCCCATTGACGGCATGGGATGCGAAACGGATGCAGTATTTTGGAAAAAGTCACAAAAGAAAATCCGGCATTTACAGAAGGGGCTTATGCTTAGTACCAGCAAAGACCTGCTGGCTGGAAGCCATCTGGTTTCAAAAATCGGTAATATACCGTTTCATATGACTGCAAAAAGGCTGGGAAACAAATATTATTTTAACAGGCTGGATGAAATAAGCTGTAAATTCAGCTGGGAATACAGTAAAAATGCCGGTCTGGCAGTATGGGATACCGGGCTGCATCTGTTTCCAAAAGAAGTGTTTCAAAGCACGCAAAGGATGTTATTTGAGGATTATCTGGCTCCGGTTCCAGCCGGGTATCAGATGATTCTGGAATCACATTATGGGGATTATATGAGAGTACCGCCGGAAAATGAACGCAGACCTTCCCATGGGTATCAGGCATACAGAATGGATAAAAAACCGAAATGATGGAATTGCACTGCTGTGTTTGGAGGAGAGGATATGAAGGCAGAGGATTTAACAAATATTATCAAGTCAGATTTTTATACAGGTGTTCCGGATTCGCAGCTGAAAGCATTGTGTGATTATCTGATGTTAACATATGGAATTGACAGCAGTCATCACATCATTGCGGCTAATGAAGGAAATGCGGTTGCAATCGCTGCCGGATATCATCTGGCCACAGGAAAGATACCTGTAGTATATTTGCAGAATAGCGGGGAGGGAAACATGATAAATCCGGCCGTCAGTCTGTGCAGTGAGAGCGTTTATGCAATTCCGTGCATATTTGTAATTGGCTGGCGGGGAGAACCACAGGCAGACGATGAGCCTCAGCATGCGGCACAGGGAAAGATGACACTGCAGATCTTGCAGGAAATGGGAATATCGAGCTATATCATTGACAAAAAGACGTCGGCAGAGCAGGTCCGGGATTGTATGGTTTCTTTTCGGAAGAAGCTTGCGAAGGGCCTTATGACTGCTTTTGTAATACGGAAAGGTGCTCTTACCTATGATGGGAAAGCAGATTATGTGAATTCGAATATTCTTATCCGGGAGGAGATTATCGAACGGATACTAAGATATAGTGGAAATGATCCTGTTCTAAGTACTACTGGAAAAACAAGCCGTGAGCTGTTTGAAATAAGGGAAAGGAATGGACAGCAGCATAGCTGTGATTTCCTGACGGTTGGTTCTATGGGACACTGCAGTTCCATTGCACTTGGAATCGCGCTGCAAAAACCTGATATGAAGATCTGGTGTATTGATGGAGACGGGGCAGCGCTGATGCACTTAGGTTCGCTGACAGTAATAGCAGACAGAAAGCCTGAAAATCTGATTCATATCATCATTAACAATGGAGCTCACGAATCGGTCGGAGGACAGCCGACTGTGGCGGGTAATATAAAATTAGCAGATATTGCCTGCAGCTGCGGATATCCAAAGACCTGTACGGTTTTTACAATGGAAGAGCTGGACCAGGCATTGGAGGAAGCACGGGAAGGCGGCAGCCTTATGCTGATAGAGGTAATGAGCAGGATAGGCTCACGAGAAGATCTTGGCAGGCCGTTCGTAAGTACTCTGGATAATAAAAAGAACTTTATGGATCATATGAAAAAACAGTAACTATGAGAAGAGAATAAAGGTTTGATCTGTTTGCGCAGATAGATTTCTATGAGTCCCTGCGGGAGGGGGCTCCTTCTGTTTACGAGGATTATCAGATAACGAAAAACCGGGTATTCTCCTTAAAATCATATATTGATCTGCGCACCGTTATCAGTATCGTAATTCTGCTGGTTACATGCCTGGTCTATACGTATTCTTTACTGCATGGCATCCGCGGCATCAGCCTGCTTGCGAAGGCTGCGGATGGAGATATGTACGGACTGATCACTTCCATTATAAATACCATACCCTGTGCAAAGCTGGTAATGGCAGCCGTTTTGATAACGATGGCAGCATTTTATGCGACTTCATTTGATTCGGTTGCACTGGCCGCTTCCTGTTACAGTTACCGCAGACTTGGGCATGGCCAGAAGCCGGGAAGGTGCATTCAGCTGATTCTGCTGCCCATTGCGCTTCTGTCTGCAGAAAGCCAGATGAACAGCCTGCAGTCAGTGAGCATAATAGAGGCGTTTCCCATTGGTGCAGTTATTGTGCTGATAGCGGCAGGTTTTTTAAAGGATGCGAAAGAGTATTTGGATGAATAACAGATCATTTTCAGAAAGCCTGTCATCCAGTCTGACCCCTCAGAACGTTATCGGAGAAGCCGCTCAGATACCGGAGTGTCTGGCGGGCTTTTCTTTTTTGCGTTTTTGATGCCGCTGATCAAGGGAAAATATACGTAGTATATTTTTGATTGTAAATAATGTTCTAATCCATGTGAGAGTTTGAAGATTCGGATAAATTATAACAATATTGAAAGGGCGAGGCGGCACCTGCCAATCCAGTTTCTAAAGAAATCTTTATATTTCATACAGTTCTCTCTATATATCTTCCTTTTATACTGAAATCATTAAAAGACAGTATGACAGGAGGATTGCCCTATGTTGAGATTTTTAAGAGAATATATCAAAACCCCAAATACCATCGGAGCCATAGCCCCCAGCAGCCGCCGCCTGGCCGCCGCCATGACGGATGTCATCGACTTTCGGAGAGCCCGCTGCATTGTGGAGTACGGAGCGGGAACCGGCGTGTTCACCAGGGAGGTGGCGGCGGAGAAGAGGCCGGATACGGTTTATATCGTGATTGAGCAGAACGAGCGTTTCTACGGGATGCTCCGGAGGCAGTTCCAGGGGATGCCCGGCGTGGTGCTGGTGCATGGAGACGCCGGGGATGTGTGCCGATTCCTGAATGAACAGGGATTTGGCCATGCGGACTATATCATTTCCGGCCTGCCCTTTACCTCCCTCCCGGAACAGGCCTCCCGCCGGATACTGGCCCAGACCAGGAAAGCCATAGGGGAGGAAGGCGTATTCGTCACTTTTCAGTACACGCTGCTTCGGAAGAAATTCCTGGAAAGATATTTCCGCATCCAAAGGACAGTCCGGGTCTGGTGCAATCTGCCTCCGGCCTACGTGCTGCAGATGAGACTGAAATGCTCCCGGAAAGGGAATCCATCTGCAAGACAACCGCAGGGAATGGACTTTCCGGCAGCTATGATGCTGTAGCCGAAAAGCCCGTCTGCCGGGCAGAGGGATAGAACGATTTTGGGAGGTATGGCTATGTGGTGTATCTACTTTCTTCTTTGTGTACTGCTCCCCATATGCATTCCGGTGCCGGAAGTCGCGGTGGTGCTGTGGGGGACAGGGCGGATAGGCAGCGTGGGCGCCTTTCTGCTTGGTGTTGCGGGCTCTGTGCTGGGCCTGGCCGTGATGTATACCTTTTCTTCCCTGATGGCGTGCCGCATTTTAAGGGGAAGAAAAGAAAAGCGGCAGCTTGCATGGCTGCAGCAGCTGACAGGGCAGTATGGCTGCCTGGTGCTGGGGGTGCTGTTCATCGTGCCTTTGGTGTCCGATGAGGTGCTCTGCGCGGGTTCCGCTTTTTTGAAAATACCCTTGCCCAGGTTCCTGAAAATTGGTATAATTGCTAAAATTCTATCTGTGGGAATGGCTGCCTTTTCGGGTTCGCTGGGGGCTTTATGCGGCCTGAAGCATTGGCAGGTCATCGCCGGGGAGGTTCTTTTGATGCTTGCTGCCTCGGCCTGCCTGCGCCATTTCGGCAAAGGAGGGAAGAATGGTTATGAAGGAATTCATACTGATTGTGGACGATGACGAGGACATCCGCAGGCTTCTGGGCATCTACCTGGGCAATGAGGGCTACCGGCACCTAGCCTGTGAAAACGCGGAACAGGCCCTGGAGGTACTGGAGCATTATCAGGTGGATTTGATCCTGCTGGACGTGATGATGCCCGGGATCGACGGCATCAGCGCCTGTCTCAGGATACGGGAGAGGAACAAAATGCCCATTATCTTCATGTCCGCGAAATCCGAGGATATGGATATCATACAGGGGCTCACCGTGGGCGGGGACGACTATGTGACCAAGCCCTTTAAGCCCGTGGAGCTGCTTACCCGCGTCAAGGCACAGCTCCGCCGCTACAAGCAGTACAACGAGACGGAGCATCCGGCCCACACAATCCAGGCGGATGACCTGACGGTGGACATGGAAAGCCGCCAGGCCTGGGTAAGCGGGCGGGAGATAAGGCTGACGCGGAAGGAGTACGGCATCCTGGAATATATGCTGCGCAACAGAGGGCAGGTGTTGTCCATGGCGCAGATTTACGAGGCCGTGTGGCATGAAGAGTTCTTCCAGGCGGAAAACGCGGTGATGATGCACATCGCCAATCTCCGCGGCAAGCTGAACTGGGACGGAGCCCATCCGGACTTCATCAAGACCTGCTGGGGGAGAGGTTATCAGATATGACATTGTGGGAGATGATTCCAGAATATATCTTAATTAACGGTATCATTATCGGGGGAACCATCCTGGTGGTTTTTCTGGTCTGCAGGAGACTGCCCTCTTCCTTTCAGAAACGCCTCACGGCGTATTTTTTGAAGGCGGCCTGTGTCTCCTTTGTCATTAGCCTGGCGGTGCTGGCGGGGGAGTACCTGCTGTTCTATTTCGGGCTGCGGGAGCTTTTCTATGAGATAGGTTCCCGTTATGGTATCCTCGCTGAATATCTCCAGACAGTGCTGATGGTGGCGCTTCCCCTGATATGCTTCGTGATCACCTTTTCCCTGAGGATCAACCGCAGGGTCCGGTATGTGGAATATCTGTCCCGGGAAGTGGGGCGGATACGGGAGGAAGGCTTCGGAGGGACCATGGAACTGCGGGGGGATGACGAGCTCACCTGGCTGTGCGCAGCCATCAACGAGATGTCCCTGCAGCTTCGGGAAAAGGAGGAAAGGGAGAGGAGGCAGCTTAAGAGCAGGAACGAGCTGATCACCAATGTCTCCCACGACCTGCGCAGCCCCCTGACCTCCATCATCGGCTATGTGGAACTGTTAAAAGAGACGGGATCCCAGGACAGGCAGAAGTTCGGTGAATACATGGAGGTGGTGGAACGGCGTCTGGAGGGGCTGAATGAGCTGATAGACGAACTGTTCGAGTATACAAAGCTGAACGCTGCCGACAAAGTTCCGGACATGGAGAAGAGGGACGTGATGGAGCTGCTGCGGCATATCTTATACGAGAACAGGATTCTTATGGAGGCAGAGGGGCTGACCCTTTCCTGGGAGCTGGAGGTGAGAGCCTACCCGGCCGATATCAACACCGGGCAGATGGTCCGGGCATTCCAGAACCTCCTGGACAATGTCCGCAGATACGCTGACCCCTCCGCCCCCGTAACCGTCACGGCGCAGGATAGGGGCCGCCTCCATATATGCATCTCGAACCGGGTAGCGGATGCCTCCAGCCTGGAGCCGGATCAGATGTTCGAGCGCTTTTACCGGGGAGATAAAGCCAGGAGCGATGCCAAAAGTTCCGGGCTGGGGCTGGCCATTGTAAAGCGCATCCTGGAACTCCACGGAGGAGAAGTGGGTGCCTCTCTGGAGGGGGAGGAACTGTCGGTTCATTTGTTCCTGGGTTAATTGCGGACAGTATATATCACAGAGAAAGAACAGGAAATGTGCTGCAAGGTGATTGATGCGTTTGCGGAACCGTACGAAATGGAAGACGAAGATATTTTATTGGCTGATGCTGGAAGGTATGGTTTTGTTAAATTGTAGTGTTATACACCGTTATATGGCTTTGAAGAACTTGACAC
The DNA here is from genome assembly GCA_910580075.1 of uncultured Eubacterium sp. Taxonomy (GTDB): domain Bacteria; phylum Bacillota; class Clostridia; order Lachnospirales; family Lachnospiraceae; genus Eubacterium_J. The sequence continues at coordinate 63,835 of CAJTVR010000017.1, forward strand.
AGACCGTGCTGAAGATCCATGGGCTGTTCTGCCAGAATATTGAGCCGGGGTATGCCGGGCGCTGCCGGGATGTCCGGGTACTGATCACAGGGTCGCAGTATCCCGTGGCTGCCCCGGAGAAGATACAGAGGGAGA
>CAJTVR010000018.1:0-15690 GCA_910580075.1 uncultured Eubacterium sp.
TGTGGAAGGGAGTATCCGACTGCACACCTTTTGGTTCAAGCCTGTCAGCTACTTTGGCTTGTTTCGCTTTAACGAAGCTTGCGGTGATTCAGTTAATTAACCATGCTATCAAAGAAAGCCTGCACCCTAACCGCCTTGTAGCTGGCAGCTTCATCCTCCCCTCACGGTTTGGATTCCAAATAGGGTTACGTTTATGCCCGCTTCCGAACAGTGCCATTACTGGCAGAGCCGGGGACAACGGCTTCATCCAACGGAATAGATGGTTTGGTCGGTATTACCGCCAAACAGTTGAATTAAGCGACTTCGTGTCGCACCCAGCTCTAATAATCATTACTAACTATCCTGGAAATTATCAAATTGATAAATTTTAATCTAGTGAAAATAAAAAGTGAACTGCTGAAGGCAATGTCGTGATGCTGGGGCCAAAACATAGAGTTTTCTATGACTGGATCATTATAAGAACCTTGAAAATTTAATGTTTTACAGTAGATTTGATATAAAAAGCACCTTTTCTCCAAAAGCACTGGCATACTTTTAGTGCATTTCCTATACTACTACAGTAATACAGGATTTTGGCATAGTTTCCCAGTCCCTTCCTAAATCCAAAGAAATTTCTGATGTTCAAAGCTGCTATTTTGCTTCAAAGCCCCTTGCTTTCCTCCTGGAAGGCTGTCCAGAAGATAATTTTTCTGAATTGTGAGATGAACAACCAGCTTTGATATGCAGGTATAAATCAGTTCCATACAGCTCAGAAAACGGATATTTGATTCTATCATAAGGAAATCCATGCGACGGATACGCCCATTCAGCTTCATGATCTTAGCTATTTTGCTGCTACGGTCTTTTACACAGTCATGATATAAGTCCGCTCTATGAAGTGTTTCATAGTCATAGCATCTTTTGTCTTTTACGGAAACGGCTCAGGGTTTTCTCTGATACAGGCTGTTCCGCAAAGCCTGTGTTATGCAAGGCGTACTGGAGATGAAGGTGAGGCATCAGGTTCTCAACAAATTCATCATCCGAATAATCAAAAAACTCTTTGATGATAAGCGAACCGATGATTAAATTAAAGGTGTATTAGATCTGGATGCTTTATCACCTATACAGGACAGAAAAACGTTATTCATCTATTGTCGGAAACTCTCATCAGCAAAGATTTCTGCTCAGGACTTTTCCAGAGCCTTTTTCTCACGCTCAGTTAGTGCTATAAAGCTGTCGTCAGAGAACAGCTGTTGACAATCATTCAGTTTAAATGCCATAAGAGATACCACTTTTCAGAAACTGCTGCCATTATAATTCACAAAAGGGTGGATTGTCTGTATTTACTGTCCAGGTTCGGTAGATGGGCTTTTGACCCCGCCATCATGACATTGCTGCTGCGTGAATCCATTTCTTTATTAACGAAGTATGGATAAGGAAGCAGCAGATAAAGATTCTTCTACTCTTATTTGAGAATGTCATTACAAAGCATAAGCCATAATTGAATATATAAAAACAAAACTGCACATTCTGATATGTTCTTTGTCAGGCAGAAAGATGAAATATCTAAAGCTTAGTGTATATAATATCTGAATTTGGATTTGAGATAAAGGTATTTTCTATGCACACCACTTCTATTTATATTTGTCTATTTCCTAAAGCGTATATAAAAATAGAAACAGTTGTTTATTTTAATCCAATAAGTATGGATGCAATGCATATAAAACCAGAATATGTAAATGACAGCTTATTATATTTCGTGGAAATTCTACGGAAAACTTTCAGCCTTAGAAAATATTTCTCCGTCAATGGGGTTCTTTATAAAGTCAGCAATTACACAGGCGTTGGAATTTAGCACCTTTTTCTGCAAAAAAATAACCAGCTGGCCATCTGGCTATATATAATCAATGAGCTTATAGCTGTTATACTTGCAGTCAGTCAGGACGCTGCTGTTTTTAATATTTATATGTTCCAGGGCAGGAAAAAGATAGTTTGTATCATTCCACTGTCCCTCACTGGTCATTATGTAAACGGGAGTTCCATATGCATCTACAGCAGCATGGATTTTAGTGCTGGGAACAGTTATGGCTGTGCCCTGCTGTGTTTAGGGAAAGTTCGAAAACGGATATAAGAATCTTTCCACGGAACGTAACGTTCAAGATATCTTGCCGCGGTGCACTGCTGTGGGACATTCTAAACACTGCATTTAGCATGGTGCAATTACCCTTGTATCCTCTGTAGTGAACTGCCAGTTAACACCAGTCTGCCTTTTATTTCTTGATATTTTCCATTTAGACATAGTGTCATTTAATTCCTCCAGGGAACTTATACGGCGGCTGCCAAAACATTGTATGCTCAGAGAAGTAAGTTCGGTTTCTGCTATGTTTGAGCAGTTTCCATATTTTGGAGTATAAGGCATCTCAAACTTTTGTAAAAGCAGCTGCGCAGCAGAAAGTTTGAACGTTTCATAAAAAGCGGACTTGCTGTGTGCTCAGATTGTCAGAAACAATGATTATTTTTTCGCAGTCAGAATAATACTCCTCTGCTGCCTGGCACATTAATTTTGCATAATTGCCCTTTGTATGTGTTGAAAGCGCAAATGCATGGCACCATCCTCCAGGCGGTTCCGTAAACATGAAGATGCCTTCAGTTCCACAATGGACATACCCGGAATCTATTTTTTCACAGTAACAATGTTCCAACAGTTCACTATACGGGTTCAGCGTCATTGGTCTGGCGGCAGTGCGTTCCCTGGCTTCATCAAGCATCCGGAGCAGTTTTTCATCCATGCAGATTAGCAGGATGCCGGGATTGTGCAGGCGCTGGCATATTATCAGAACATCTTCCATATTGCACATGAAAGATGCATTATTTTGTTTTGGGATACACCGGTATTTGATTAAGCAGGAACGCAGTTCATTGCGTTAGCAGTTCACCAATCTTTGTATGTGAAATGGAAAGAATATATTGTTTCCATTTCACATACAATATTCCGCCAGGAGCCTCAGCGTCCATCTTGCATACCCTTCCAGAGCAGGGCCTAATTCCGTTGCAATTACTTCAGCTTCGAAAACGCCGGTAATCTTGGCGGCCGTGGGAGGGGGAATCCGGGTTTTCCTGTACAGTGCAGCTTACATTCCGGCTTGACAATATGATTTTTTATCTGGCTAACCGTAGCGGGCAAAATGTCAGGCTGCTTAGCAAGCTGTCTTGTTTCCATATTTAAATCAGGCTAATTGCTATTGCTATGTAGAAGAATTTGTGCGTGCAGGACTTCCGGGGCGGTATGGACATTACCTTTATGTGTTATGTTCTTTAGTAATGGTTCTTCATCTGCAGATAATGAAATTACATATTTTGTCTCAGACATATTTTTACTCCCCTTTACTGATTATTTTAGCAAAGACAAACAAAATATTTTGTAACAGTTTTAGACTTTATAAGGCACTAGAATAAGGAATTCTGTAGGTATATCAGACATCAGTGTTTTCTGACAAATTTTTAATGGCGCCTGCTTCTGCTGATATTTTGAACACAGATTTTCGAGTTTCAACTATTCCAGTTTATCTGTATCCAAATCCGTTTTATGGCATTTCCCTTAACCTGCTGAACCAGATGTTCCTTTAGCGTCATATTTTCTTGCCAAATAATATTCCTGGCAATCAGCAATAGTATACTTTGATTTTTATACGTTTATAATCATGACTATGGTTGATACAATACCTGACAATTTTTTTGTATGCTTCAGAGCTGTTTATATTTGTGATTCGGCCACATAGATCTTCTGTTTGGAACATAATCATAATGTTATATATTGGTATTATAAATCCTACAGCTTCTTAAAAAATTACATATTTTATTCCTAAATTAACCTGTTGTGCTAGTTGATATAGAAAAACTTCAGCAAAACGTGCTATTTTATAGTTGTACACCACTACGACTATGAAAGGAGACACATTATGCTAAAGTTTCAAGATGATTATACCACTCTCATAGTAGCTTTTGAAGATTTTATTCTGCTTGTTTATACAATTATTGATTACCTGTATCAACAGTTTGTCCTTGCTTCCTTTTCACAAAGGAAAAATGTGGATACTGCAAAAATGTCCGACTCGGAAATTATTACTTTGAGCATTTGCGGCGAGCTGATTGGGATGGATTCTGAAAATGCCCGGTATTCTTTTGAAAAACGTAACTACAGGCATCTTTTTCCCAGACTCTGCTGCCGTACCCACTTCAACAGAACCAGACGGGTGCTTCTGCAGGTGACGGAGCTGTTCCGGCAAAAACTGATACATTCCTTTCTAATACCGGTCGGCCGTTAGTTTGTAATCGACAGCTTTCCTCTTCCGGCCTGTAAATTTGGACGTGCCCGCTACTGCCGCTCTTTCCGTGAGGACGGAGCAAATTACGGAAGGTGTCCTTCCGAAAAAGAGACCTATTTCGGCTCCAAGGTCCATGCCATGATTACTTTGGAAGGCTATATCACAGCATTTGAGGTCACCCCTGGCCTCAGTGGATGACTGGTAAAGGCTCCGGGATCTTGCAGAAAATCAATTGGGCCTGGTAATTCCAGGGGACAAAGGATATACCGGGGAAGTCCTTTGGGATGACATGCGCCGGCAGGGGATATGGCTGATGTCATTGAAGCCTTCCAATTATAAGAAGAACTGGCCAACGGAAATACGGCGTCTTATCTTTCGCTTCCGACGCAGGGTGGAAACCGTATTCTCACAGCTTAGCGAGCAGTTGAATGCAGAAAGAGTACTTGCGAAAAGCTTCCGGGGATTATGTACCCGACTGAAAAACAAAGTATTGGCACATAATCTGTGTATGGCATTCAATAGTATATTCCAATCTTCTTGTGACATTGGTAAAATCAAACAGCTGATATTCTGAAAATTTACACTTTCAGAATTTGGAAGGAACTTTTTGGGCTTCTTTAAGCTTTTCATCAAACTTTGCGGTTATATCAATAAGTAGCACAACAGGTTGATTTATGATTATTCATTATCAAAGTATCGAAGGAGAATATAGGCATGCTCTACCGGACGGAGTTTTTTCTAATCAATTTTATCTGGTGAATATTATTTAAGCTGCTAAGAAGAAAGATACTTTCAAAGACAAGTTAATAATCAGTAGATTATCTAATGTATCAATTCATGATAAAGTGAAAATACTTAGATTGAAAATATTTAAAAGGCTGAAATATGCGATTCTTATTTTCTGCTTTTATATTCTGAAAATTTGTCTTGTGTTTCTCAGTAGAACATCAGAGTGAAAATCGTAAAATTTTATAGCTGAAAAGACGGAGTGCATTTTGGAATAAATGCAGGTCTTTGTTTTAAATCATTATTGAAGTAAGCTGAGACTTAGTAATTACTACAAATTCAACTATAAAATCCTGATTATTTTGATTATATGTGAGTATACGTAGATACATACTAACAGCTTGAAGGTAAATATTATGCTAAACCAAATCATATCACTTTTTTATCATTCTCGTTACAGTTATGGCTGAATCTTTTCTCATAGTTATTTCAGCTGGTTATACCGGCATTGGCATCAGCAGTGGTTTCAGAGAAAAGAACGCGAAATAAATTTGTAAAATCAGATTGGAATTCATGTTGTAATAATCCGTATAGTTGTCAGCAATATGAAATATCATTAAATATAACCTCGGCTGTAGAACAAGAAAAGCAAATTCATTCTACAGGATATGAAAAATAAATTTATCATACATAAGAATTAGCAGATTTGTCTCTGAAATTAAAATTGTTAAGCTCTTGATCTTTTGGAGATTTTGTAATAAGTAAAGAAGAAAAGGGATAAATGATACTTTACGAACATTAGATATACTGTAAGTTCAAAGCCTGACAAGCAGCAATAAAAGATTCAGGGAATAAGAAAATTTTCTTTTATTTGAATTATATCTATTTATAAAAACAAATTCAAGTGAAAAAGAGACGTAAAGTTTAAAAGAAATCCAGTTTGCTAGAATGATATTTAGAACAAAATAGCATACATCAAAAATTAAGAATTGATAAGACTATTTAAAGCCTATATTAGTATTTTCTGCTGTGAGTTAATTTAGAGCAATTCGTTTTTCACTAAAGACGTGTTTATATGCATAGGTTACAAAATAAAGTTCATTCGATGCTGATTTCTGCAATTATACATCTATTAGCTTGCAGGATTCATAAACTAAAATAAGCATAACTTCATAGTTTTGAAAAGAATATTTGGAACCTTATACACTAAATCTTCAATTTAAAATATCTCATATTTCATTTAATACAATTATACTACAAATTAAGTATATAATTAAAACAATAACTAATCAAACTGTTCTGAGAAATATACATGGTTGTGAAGAAAGATATGCAATATCCAGATTATAGGAATCTATATCATAAACATGCAGTACTCCTGTCAAAAAAGACAGAGATAAGAGATTGAAAATTTGCAAAGGCGCATATATAATAAAGCAGTGAGAGATAAATCTGCAGCGAGCAGTATCTGGAGCAGCAGAATATATTTTATGATAAACAGCTATTACAGATGTTTGTCAGGAAGGGACAAATACTGGTATGAAAGAAACGACGGAAATACAGGAAAAATTGAAGACACTGCGCCAGCTTATGCAGGAGAAACATATCGATGCTTATCTTGTACTAAGCAGTGATTATCATGGGTCTGAATATGTTGGCAGTCATTTTAAATGCAGAGAATATATTTCGGGATTTACCGGTTCGGCGGGAAGTGTAATTGTCACAAAGTCAGCTGCCTGTTTATGGACAGACGGGCGGTATTTTTTACAGGCGGAACAGGAATTGAAAGGAAGCGGTATTACTTTATACCGGATGGGAGAGGAAGATGTTCCAGAAATGGAAAATTATCTGCTGGAATACCTGGAAGAGCATGCACAGCTTGGAATAGATGGAAGGACAATCAGTGTCAGTGCATATCGCAAACTGGAAAAAAAGCTGAACAAAAAAAAGATTCATATATGTGCAGGACTTGATTTGATTGGAGACATGTGGGAGGATAGGCCTAAAATGTCCTGTGAAGCGGCATGGGAACTGGACATATGTTATGCAGGAAAAACAAGAGCAGAAAAACTCCTTGAGATTCAAAAAGAGCTAAAGAAAAAAAATGCCGACACTACCATTATATCTTCACTTGATGATATTGCATGGACACTGAATGTCCGGGGAGGAGATACAGAGTGTACACCGGTTGTATTGAGTTTTTTGATCATAAGCAGAGAACAGGTTACCTGGTTTGTACAAAAAGAAGCTGCAGATCAAAAACTTATAGAAAATTTCAGAACAAATGGAATTGTAATACGGGAATACCATGAATTCTACGAGTATTTGTCGAAAGAATTACAGGCACATGTATTGTATCTGGACCCGGAGCGCACCAGTCAGTTTTTATACGAGAAGGCAAAAGAGTGTTCAAAAACGGTTCTGGAAGGTCATAATGTTACAATGATTCCAAAGGCTGTAAAGAATGCTGTTGAAATTGAGAATATGCGAAAGGCACATAAAAAAGATGCGGCGGCTTGTATAAAATTCATTTACTGGTTAAAAATGCAGATGCAGAAAAATACTTTATCCAAAGCAGAACGAAATCCAGACAATGATTTTATAACAGAAATTTCTGCAGCTGAAAAGCTGGAGGAATTCAGAAAAGAGCAGAAAAATTATCTTGGAGCAAGTTTTAAAACAATTTCAGGCTATGCCCGGCATGGAGCTATTGTGCATTACAGTGCAAACGAAAATACTGACATTCAGCTAAAACCTGAGAATATGATCCTGGTTGATTCTGGCGGACAATATCTGGAAGGGACAACAGATATTACCAGAACGATTGCATTAGGGTCACTGTCCTGGAAACAGAAACATCATTATACGCTTGTTTTAAAGGGAAATCTCAGGCTGGCAGGCGCAAAATTTAAATACGGCTGTGCGGGAATTAATCTGGACCATATGGCAAGAGAAGCGTTGTGGAAGGAAGGTTTTGATTATAATCATGGAACTGGACATGGTGTGGGTTATTTATTAAATGTTCATGAGCCGCCAAACAGTTTTCGAAGTCTTGTAAGTGACAGCAGGTATGAGTGCATGAAATTAGAAGCAGGAATGATCACGTCGAATGAACCGGGAATCTATATAGAAGGTGAGTATGGAATACGTTTGGAAAATCTGATTTTATGTGAAGAAGCGGAAAAAAATGAGTATGGAAAATTTATGAAATTTGAAACGCTGACACTTGTTCCGTTTGAAAGGGATGCTATTTTGATTCAGGAACTTGACGAAAATGAAAAGGAATGGCTTAATCAGTATCATGCGCGGGTTTTTGAAGAAATCAGCGGTGAACTGGAAAAGGAAGAAAGAGAGTGGCTGGCAAAAGTTACAGCACCGCTGTAATATGTTAAAATCCATCATGGGAAATTTAGTTTATAATTTTTAGGTATTTTTTAGATTGTGTTCACAGATTAGTCACAGGAAATGGATAGAATGAAGATGTATTAGCTGACAAGCTGATATAATTTTTCATAACTCAAGCCGCATGGAGTAATATTCATGCGGCACTCCCCTTCTAAAGCTGAACTATTTCTGAAAAATTCCTGGTTAAAAATAATGCAGATGCAGCAGAAAGCGTGCAGTAAAACGTATAATAGATTTTGTGTATGTCATTTTGTTTTAGGTCGTTTCTGCTTTTATTTTTGATGAAGAATTTATGACATCAAAAGATATCAGATTGTTATTAATAAGATGCACTTCAGATTCTCTTTTATACTTGCTGACAGCTGGCAGGTATAAATATGTATATTGTATTTTTTAATAAACTACAAATAACGATTATTATTTGATTTAAAATTATTCTAAATATATTGAGAAGGATTTGTAAAGGGACGGTTTCGGGTAAAATTTTCTTCCTGGTATTTAAGGCATCACTAGCGATTGAAACGGAGCGTATGGAATACAGTGGTAATTGCATTATAATGTCTGCCTGAATATGTGATTTAATTCGATAAAATATATTTGATATTCGGATGTTTTGTTTATATTTTTTCAATTGAATGTTATCCTTTAGATACAGGATGCCTTCAGAGATACTCACTTAAATATAACAAAAAGTACAGTTACAAGGAATTCTGAAAGAATATTTAAGACAGACAGTGCAATATTGTATAGTTTAAGAAATAAATCAGTAAGCCTGAAAGTTACGATCAGAACTTTTATTAAGATCAGCCCGAAAATTTGTATTATGCTGCAAAGTTATACTTAAGAGGTATGTTATAAGAAAATACAAACTGGATCAGAATAGGAGCCTGTCTGATTTCCATTTCACCAGGACCTGATCAAATGGGCAGGTGCTTAGAATGAATTACAAGGTAAATGGTGGAATGCAGTTACGGTCCAGCCGCTGGCAAAACAGCAGGGAACCTTTTGCAGAAAGACAAAAGAAAGAATTGCAGTCTATATTTTGCAAAGCAAATGGCAGAATGCAGTTACAGTTCAGCCCGCTGGTAAAACAGCAGAGAATCTTTTGCAGAAAGACAAAAAGAAAGAATTGCAATTTATATTTAAAATAGTATAATATGATAGAAGAAAATGCACAGAAACTGAGAGGATAAAAAATGGATTATAATAAATTAGCAGAGCTGGTTTTTCCAGATGTATCTGGAACAGTAAATGAATTAGAAGAACAGTTTCCAAAACGTAATCTGAATGAGGGGGCGTATGTAACGAGATTTGCACCAAGTCCTACCGGATATATGCATATTGGGGGGTTATATGCAGCTATGATTTCAAGCAGGCTGGCACATCAGACTGGCGGTGTTTTTTATCTGCGGATTGAAGATACAGATAAGAAGCGTGAAATTGAAGGCGGAACGGATGAGATTATCCAGTCTCTTGCAGGTTACGGGGTAGCTTTTGATGAAGGACCGTTTTCAGACGGAGAGAAAGGATATGGACCTTATAAACAGAGTGAGCGCAGAGAAATTTACAGGATATGTGCAAAGGAATTAATGAAAGCAGGACATGCATACCCGTGTTTTTGCACAGCAGATGAACTGAATGTCATCCGCAGACAGCAGGAAGAATTGAAGGCAGACATTGGTTATTATGGAACCTATGCTGCCTGCAGGGAGATGTCTTATGAACAGATCGAAGAAAAAATAAAAGCAGGCGTGCCATTTGTTGTCCGCCTGAAAGCGCCAGAAACAGCAGCCGGACATATAACTTATTCAGATCCTATCCGGGGAAATATCGAAATGCCGGAAAACAGAATGGATCTGGTTTTACTGAAATCGGATGGGATTCCGACCTATCATTTTGCGCATGTGGTGGATGACCATTTTATGCGTACGAACCTTGTAGTACGGGGCGATGAGTGGATGGCGTCTTATCCGCTTCATAAACAGATGTTTGATTTATGCGGGTTTGAACAGCCTGAATATCTGCATATTTCACCGATTATGAAAATGGATGGTTCCGCAAAACGAAAACTGAGCAAAAGAAAAGATCCGGAAGCTGCAGTGGGATTTTATTTAGAGCAGGGATTTCCTCCTGAAAGTGTTATGGAGTATCTGCTTACAATTGCAAATTCTAATTATGAAGAATGGCATATGGAAAATCCTGATAAACCGGGCAGTGATTTTGTGCTTTCATTAAATAAAATGCCTGTCAGCGGTGCCCTGTTTGATATGGTAAAGCTTACGGATGTGAGCAGAGAGATTATTTCAGAATTCACAGTGGAAGAGTGCGAAAGGCAGATTTTAGAATGGTCAGAAAAATACGAACCAGACCTGTACCAGTTTGCATGTAAAAACAGCGCACAGTTTCAAGAAACAATCGGACTTTGGAAAATGTCAGGTAAAAAAGTGCGTAAAGATGTGTCAAAATGGAGTGAACTGATGGTGATGTTTGACTATCTTTATATGCCGCAGGAAAAGTTTGAAAAGACAGCTGTGTATGAACTGGATGAAAAATATACAAAAGAACAGTTAGAAGAGGCAGTTCTGGCCTATAAAAAGGATCTGTTTCTCAATACAGATAACTGGTTTGAACAGATGAAAACGCTAGGAGAGCCAATGGGGTACTGTCCGAATATGAAAGAATATAAGAAAAATCCGCAGTCATATAAGGGATCTATTTCAGATTTGTGCTCTATCATACGTGTTGCTGTGACTGGACATAAAAATTCACCGGATTTATATACCATTATGAATGTGCTGGGAGAAGAGACGGTACAAAAGCGGCTGGATCATTTCCTTGCCAGGATATAAACGATGAAATATTATTTTGCTCCGCTTGAAGGGATCACCGGTTATATTTACAGACGGGCACACCATAGGTTTTATCCGGGGCTGGACCGGTATTATACACCTTTTATTGTTCCGAAGGAAAAAAAGTATTTAAATACAAAAGAACGTAATGATCTGCTTGCGGCAAATAATGAAGGAATGCAGGTGATTCCGCAGATTATGACCAATCAGGCGGGCGAATTTTTACGTATTACACAGGTGCTTGCGCAGGATTACGGATATAAAGAAGTGAATCTGAATCTGGGCTGTCCGTCTAGAACAGTTGTATCAAAAAAGCGCGGATCTGGATTCTTGTCTGTGCCATGCCGGCTGGAAGCATTTTTAACAGAAGTATGTAACGGGCTCGAAAAATCCGGCATAAAGCTATCCGTAAAAACCAGGATAGGAATCGAAAATCCAGAAGAATTTGCAGATCTTTTGCAGATCTTTCTGACGCACTCTTTATCAGAACTGATTGTGCATCCCCGCCTGCAAAAAGATTTCTATCAAAACAGTCCGGACAGGCAGGCTTTTTTTATGGCATATCAGGCATTTCAGTCTGCAGAATGGGAATTATGTTATAACGGGGATGTATCCAGGGTATCAGATGCTGAAAAAATTTCTTCTGAATTTCCTGGAATTTCTGCAGTTATGATAGGAAGAGGGCTTCTGAAAAATCCTATGCTCATAGATGAAATAAAGGCAGGGGAACATCAGGAGGAGATGGTACAACGGTTTGCAGATGAAGAATCCGAAACAGCTGAGAGAAAAAAGAGGTATCAGTTTTACCGGGTTTTACAGGAAGATTATGCGTCTGTTTTATCAGGGGAAAAAGATGTACTGTTTAAAATGAAAGAGTTATGGTCTTATATGTGTCAGGATTTTACAGAACCGCAGAAATACTGGAAGAAAATGAAAAAGGCGCAGAAACTGTCAGATTTTGAGGCAGCTGCATTTTCTTTGTGCCGGGAGCAGAAACTTCTCTCACATAAAATATAAATGCATAATATAATAAAGGAGCGAAAAGTGATAAATCAGGTCAGGTCATTTCTAACGCGGAAAAATATACAGATATCTGCAAAAAGATATGGAATCGATGCACTTGGTGCAATGGCGCAGGGGCTGTTTGCTTCACTATTAATCGGCACAATCATTTCAACACTGGGAAAGCAGTTTGGAATCGGTATACTGGAAACAGCAGGAGGCTATGCAAAAGCTTCTTCAGGTGCTGCAATGGCAGCATCGATTGGTCTGGCCCTGCAGTGTCCTTCTTTAGTACTTTTTTCTCTGCTGGCGGTAGGAACAGCAGCAAATGAATCAGGCGGAGCGGGCGGCCCTCTGGCCGTGCTGATCGTTTCTATTGTGGCTGCAGAATTTGGGAAAGCAGTGTCAAAGGAAACAAAAGCAGATATACTGGTAACACCATTTGTAACTATATGTACAGGAGTAATACTGTCTGTGTGGCTGGCTCCGTCCATTGGAGCAGCAGCAAGTGCTGTCGGCACAGCAATTATGTGGGCGACCGAGCTGCAGCCATTTTTTATGGGAATGGCGGTTTCTGTTATCGCAGGGATTGCTCTGACGCTGCCTGTCAGCAGTGCAGCAATCTGTGCGGCACTCGGACTGACCGGACTGGCAGGCGGGGCTGCTCTGGCAGGATGCTGTGCACAGATGGTTGGATTTGCAGTTATTAGCTTTCGGGAAAACAGATGGGGCGGCCTGATAGCCCAGGGCATAGGAACAAGCATGCTTCAGATGGGCAATATCATTAAAAATCCGAGAATCTGGCTTCCGGCTATTTTAACATCTGCAGTTACCGGACCGCTGGCAGCCTGTGTATTTAAAATGAAAATGAATGGAGAGGCAGTCGCATCTGGCATGGGAACCTGCGGACTGGTGGGGCAGATTGGACTGTATACAGGATGGCTGAATGATATTGCAGGAGGAGTAAAAGCAGCGGTCACAGCATCAGACTGGATTGCAATGGTGCTGATTTGTTTTCTGCTTCCAGGTGTTCTGTCCTGGCTGTTTGGAGCATTTTTTCGGAAAATTGGATGGATACAGGAAAATGATTTGAAACTGGAACTGTAAAGGAAACATAAAATAATGAATATGGATTTAAGATATGAACCGGATATCACAGAACAGGTTGTTATGAAAGTGTCAAGAAACAGTATTTTTGCAAATATGCTGCTTTCTTTATTCAAATTTGCAGCTGGTCTTGCCGCTTCTTCCGGGGCAATGATTTCTGATGCTGTGCATTCTGCTTCTGATGTATTCAGCACACTGATTGTGATTGCCGGTGTAAAAATGTCACGCAAGGAGGCTGATAAAGAACACCCATATGGTCATGAACGCATGGAATGTGTTGCAGCAATTCTGCTTGCAGCAGTACTTTTTCTGACCGGTGCTGGAATCGGTTACAGTGGAATTGCCAAAATTGCAGCCGGAGATTATGAGAAACTGGCTGTTCCAGGAGTTTTTGCACTAGCAGCTGCAGTCGTATCGATTGCAGTAAAAGAATGGATGTTCTGGTATACAAGATATTATGCAAAAAAGACAGACTGCGGAGCGCTGATGGCAGATGCATGGCATCATCGTTCGGATGCTCTTTCTTCTGTCGGATCTTTTGCTGGAATATTTGGGGCAAGAATCGGATTTCCAGTCATGGATCCGCTGGCAAGTGTTATTATCTGTGTGTTTATTGTAAAGGCTGCATATGATATTTTTAAGGATGCAGTAGATAAAATGGTTGATAAGGCATGTGATGATCATATGATCGAGCAGCTGAAAAAAACAGTGCTTGGCCAGCAGGGTGTCATTCGGATTGATGATATGATTACAAGGGAGTTTGGAAACCGGGTTTATGTGGATATTGAAATTGCAGCAGATGGCGCAAAGACACTGTATGAAACACATGAGATTGCTGAAGCTGTGCATGACCGGATTGAACTGGAATTTCCGAATGTAAAGCATATTATGGTGCATGTAAATCCTGATAAAGAAAAAAAGAAATTTTAACAGATACGATATGTACAGGGTGTATCAGGGAAACTATTGTGCCTGCTATAAATAAGATGCATGGCATTAGCAGAAACGAAAGGGAAAAACATGGATAAAGAACGTTTAGACAGACAGTTTGCATTTGCCAGGGAAATTGATAAAGAAAAACAGATTGGCCGCCAGACCTATCTTTCGGATGCTTCGCGGAAAGAAACAGATGCAGAACATGCCTGGCATGCCGCAGTCATGACAATTTTATTAAGTGAATATGCAAATGATAAGATTGATATACTCAAAACAGTATCAATGATTTTAATACATGATATTGTTGAAATCGATGCCGGAGATACGTACGCATATGATGAAGAAGGCAGAAAAACCCAGCGTCAGAGGGAAGAATGTGCAGCACAGCGGATATATGGCATGCTTCCAGAAGATCAGGAAAAAAAGCTGCGTGATTTATGGGAAGAATTTGAAGAAGGAAAGACACCGGAAGCGAAATTTGCACGGGCCATGGATCATATTCAGCCAGTTATGCTAAATGCAGCTGCAGACGGAAAATCCTGGGAAGAACATGGTGTAACGCTTGCTCAGATTTTAAACAGAAATAAAACGACAAAAGAAGGTTCCAAAACATTGTGGGAATATGCAAGAAAAAACTGGATTGATAAACATGTTGAATCTGGAAAAATACGTCCGGAATAAGGAGGAGTGAATGATTCAGGCAAAGCTGCTGACAGACCAATTAAGAAAAGAACGGACGCTGGATCAAGAGAAATTCAGACAGCTGCTCGAAATCCAGGATCCTTCTGACCTGGATTACCTGTATCTGAATGCAAGGCAGGTACAGATTATGCATTATGGAAAAAAGGTTTATGCCCGGGGACTGATAGAATTTACAAATTACTGCCGCAATAATTGTTATTACTGCGGTATCCGGAGGGATAATACGAACCTGCAGCGCTACCGCTTAACTGAAGACCAGATTTATAACTGTGCCAGGGAGGGATATGCACTTGGATTTCGTACGTTTGTCCTTCAGGGAGGCGAAGATGGATACTACACAAAAGAAAAACTGGGGAATGTGATCTGTCAGCTGAAAAAAATGTTTCCAGACTGTGCAGTTACACTTTCTTTTGGCGAATGGGATTTTGAAACATACCAGTACTGGTATGACTGCGGAGCAGACCGTTACCTGCTGCGTCATGAAACTGCATGCGAGTCCCATTACCGTATGCTGCATCCAGGAGAAATGATACTTTCAAACCGTAAAAACTGTTTAAGGCAGCTGAAAGAAATTGGATATCAGGCCGGTTCAGGATTTATGACAGGTTCACCCGGACAGACGCTGGATACACTGATTGAAGATTTAAGATATCTGCAGC
>CAJTVR010000018.1:15700-59238 GCA_910580075.1 uncultured Eubacterium sp.
CGTCCGCATATGGCCGGGATTGGCCCGTTTCTTCCGCAGCATGATACTCCGTTTGCAAATGAGCCGGCAGGGACGTTTGAACTGACACTTAAATTACTGGCGGTCCTGCGTCTGATGTTACCGAAAATCCTGCTTCCTGCAACGACTGCGCTTGGATCGATTCATCCGAAAGGGCGTGAAATGGGAATATTAGCAGGAGCAAATGTAGTTATGCCTAATTTATCACCGGCAGAAGTTCGCGGTAAATATCTGCTATATGACAAAAAAGCTGTCACTGGTGATGAATCAGCACAGAATATCCAGAAATTAGCAGCACATATGCAGGAAATTGGATACGAACTGTGTTATGAAAGAGGTGACAGCCTTATGACAGATAAAGAATCAGGAGAATAGGAATGCCTTATTCAGAAAAAGTGACTGCTTCATCAGAGCAGGACACCTGTTTTGCACAGCAGGTGGAAGTAAGCATCCGCAAAAAATTTCATAAAAAGATATTCAGCCGCTTTGCAAAGGCTGTAAACGAATACAAAATGCTGGAAGAAGGAGACAGGGTGGCAGTCTGCATATCCGGAGGCAAGGATTCCATGCTGATGGCAAAATGTTTTCAGGAACTGCAAAGACACCGGAAGTTCTATTTTGAACTGGTTTTTTTAGTAATGGATCCAGGATATCAGATACGCAATCGCAGGAAAATTGAACTGAATGCGGAAATGATGGATATACCGCTGACTATTTTTGAATCAGATATTTTTCATGCAGTTGACCATATCAAAAAATCGCCGTGCTACTTATGTGCCCGCATGCGCCGCGGATATCTTTACAGTAAAGCTCAGGAACTTGGCTGTAATAAAATAGCGCTGGGGCATCATTTTGACGATGTAATCGAAACAGTTTTAATGGGCATGCTCTATGGAGGCCAGGTTCAGACCATGATGCCAAAGCTTCACAGTACTAATTTTGAGGGAATGCAGCTTATCCGGCCTTTGTATCTTGTGCGGGAAGATGATATTAAACACTGGAGGGATTACCACAATCTCGAATTTCTCCAGTGTGCCTGTCATTTTACTGAAGCATGTGAAAACAGTAATGAGATGAGTTCAAAACGCCAGGAAATAAAAGATTTAATAAAAACATTGAAAGAAACGAATCCTTATATTGAAGGGAATATCTTTAAAAGTGTAGAAAATGTAAATCTGAGTACTGTAATAGCGTATAAAAAAAATGGCATCAAATATCATTTTCTGGATACTTACGAAACGGGGCAGAAAAAACAAGACAAATTATAAGTATCTGATTTTAGTGTAAATCAGAATAAAAACAGAGAAACACTCATATTGTGCGTTTCTCTGTTTTCATATTCTGGCAGATCATCATTTTACGAGATCTAAAATTGCATTTTTCGGAATCAGTCCGACTGAAGTATTGGATACTTCTCCATTTTTGAATGCAATCAGAGTAGGAATACTCATGACACGAAAGCGCGAAGCAAGCTGCGGCTGTTCGTCCACATTAACTTTGCATAATTTTACTTCTTCTGTTTCTGCAGAGAGCTCTTCTATCGCAGGTGAAAGACGTTTACAGGGGCCGCACCAGTCTGCCCAGAAATCTACAATTACAGGTTTATCAGATTGAAGGACCTCCGATTCAAAATTTTCAGATGTTATTATTGTAACTGCCATGTTATACGCTCCTTTCTGTTATTGAGGCATTTGTTTTCAGGCACAATGCCATCAGTCCGTCTAAACTGTTACTACAGATTAACATACGTCCGGGCAAAAATCAAGAAGTTTCATTTGACAAAAAATAAGTTACGTGATATTTTGGTAACTGTAAAAACCTGGATCAGTTCCGGTTAGTATAAAGAATTCAGCAGCTGGACAAGTTTATGAGATTATTTTTACATAGGCAGCAATATCTTCTCAGTCTGTGAGAACTTATAAGTTCTTAATTAGACAGGAGACGTAAAAGAAAGTCTGAGGGGTTACAGGTATTCCCTGGACAACCTAAATATTATATGAAGAGGCGAAAAATGGAAAATATACGCAGACATATTGTTTTTTCTGGAAGAGTTCAGGGAGTTGGATTTCGCTACCGCGCTTCTTATGCAGCACGCAGTCTGAGTATTACAGGGTGGGTTCGGAATAATGACGACGGTACGGTAGAAATGGAAGCCCAGGGCAGTGAAACACAGCTAAACCGTATGCTGTCCATGCTGAATAAAGACTCTTATATCAGAATCGAAAAAACAGTTATGACAGAGCTTCCAGTGGAAGAAAACGAACGCGGATTCCGTGTAACAGGATATTAATTTGCACCGGTCACTGCAGCCGGGTGAATATGCTTCTGTGCTTTCATTCTTAACAATATTTTAACGATATATGATATCATAGAATGTATATATACAATATGCATTCATTTTACAGGAATGAATAGAATAAGTTTCACGAAGGAAAAATGGATAGCATGATAGAGGGAATTTAATGCAGAAGTGACAGCTTTCTGCTATTTGATGATTCTAGTTTGCGAAGGAGGTTCTCTTTTTCATATCCGGACATTCTCTAAGATTCTGTTTTGCAGCAGCGTTATAACAGCAGTAAAATCTGAATTACGGGAAGATACAAAATTCTTAAAATTCAGGACTTAAATTCATGGCATGGCCAAAACGTGATCTTAGGGTGCAGACCCCATGTTATGTGTAAAATACAGCTCTAAAGCAGTTAGAATCAGATTTATTAAAATAGCATTAAATTATTATTCCCATATGTCTGTATATGCAGAAGATTTAATTAATCGTTATTGCATAAATATTTTAAAATCTATGTCAGAAGCTGAACATTCGTAAATGCTGGAAAGGTGGCAGGTATTCCTTTCTATATTTACTGTATAGTCTTTCAGATTATGCACATACTAAGAACTAAGAAGCGGTATTATTATCTATATTTTTAATTTAAATTTAATAATGAGGAAAAACATGGATACACAAATTTTTAAAAAATATATCCCGGAATTTACAGAAAAAACAGCAGCATTTTACGATGGTACGCTGAGCCAGAAAGATTATAAAGGATTTTCAGGCTTTTATGGAAGCTATGCCCAAAGAGGGGGAAAGGCAAACATGCTTCGTCTGCGTATGACAGCAGGCCGTGTTACAAAAGAAAAGATGGCATTTACAGCAAATGTCATCCGGGAACATCAGATTTCCAGAGTTCATTTTACTACCTGCCAGACAATACAGCTGCATGATTTACAGCCACAGACAGTCTCAGATATTATGAATCAGGCTCTGGATGCAGGAATCGTGACAATTGGAGGCGGGGGAGACTATCCAAGAAACGTGATGTGCCCGCCGTTATCCGGTGTAGAAAAAGATGAGTATTTTGATGTTTCACCATGGGCAGAGGCAGCCGGAGAATATCTGATACAGCTGATTACAGCTAAAAAAATGCCGCGGAAACTAAAGGTTGCATTTTCAAATTCGCCTCAGAATATCACACATGCAACTTACCGTGACCTGGGATTTGCTGCAGCGGACAATGGGAAGTTTGAAGTGTACAGTGCTGGCGGGCTTGGGTTAAATCCACGTTTTGGCGTAAAAGTAGCTGAAGATGCAGAACCGGAAATGGTTCTATATTATATTAAGGCTATGTGGAAGACATTTCTTGCATACGGCAATTACGAAAGCAGGGCAAGAGCACGCACGAGGTATATGCAGGAGGCACTTGGCGGACCAGAGCTGTATAAAAAAGCTTTTCTGGAAAAATTACAGGAAGTGATGGATTCAGGTGAAGATCTCCGCATTCATGCCAGCCGCAGGCCAGTGACAAAGAAAGGAAGCAGTACAAAGATTTCTGACCGGCGCATTCTGGAGCAGAAACAGAAAGGACTTTATACAGCTGTATGGCATCCGGTCGGTGGCATGCCGGATGCAGATATATTTTGCAGACTGAATGATGCTGTACAAAAAATGGAAGCCGTGGAAATGCGCCTTTCGCCGGATGAAACAGCATATATTATAAATCTTACAGCTGAAGAGGCAGAAAAAATTTTAAAAATTACCTGTGACAGTGCAAAAAGTGTGTTTGAAACATCTGTAAGCTGTATCGGAGCGTCTGTGTGCCAGACAGGTGTGCGCGATTCTCAGGCACTGCTTGAAAAATGTGTGAAAGCTGTCCGTGAAGCTGGCATTCCGGACGGAGCACTGCCACAGATCCATATTTCAGGATGTCCTTCTTCGTGCGGAACACATCAGACAGGAGTGATTGGATTTCGCGGAGGCATGAAAAAAGAAGATGGAAAACCACAGTCAGCTTTTGTACTATGTGTAAACGGATGTGACAGACAGGGAAAAGAACAGATGGGCCGCGAGGCAGGTGCAATTTTAGAGACAAAGATCCCGGAATTTTTAGTAAAATTAGGCAGGACTGTAGCAGATAGCGGAATGGACTTTTTACAATGGAATAAAAAAAATCCTGATGCGCTGGAAGTTCTTGCAGCAGAATATACTGCCTGAATCGCTGCTGCTGGCAGGAAGGAACATATATGTCATGATATATGTTCCTTTTTTGTGTTAAGAAAACAAAAAAGAATCCGATAAAATATATAACAGACATAAATGAATCTTCAGAGCTACGGAAAGCGGGTAAATCCAAGGGAATGGGGGAAGGATATGAAAAATTGGAACTGGATAAAATGGAAAGTCAAAGAGAAGCGAAACGCAGAATTATAGTCAGACAGGGAACGAAAACTAGAATTGTTAATATAGAGGATGTTATCTATATCGAAAGCTTAGGCAGAAAAGCAGTGCTGCATTTAAAAGGCGAAACAATCGAATACTATGAGAAAATCAGCAGCCTGGAAGAACAGCTCTATCCTGTTTTTTTTCGTGTCCACAGAGCATATCTTGTTAATCTGGACTATGTAGAAAGCTATACCAAACGTGAAGTCCTTCTGAAAAACGCAGAATCTGTGCTCATTTCTAAATACAGAATCCGTGAATTCCAAAAAGTACTTGCAAAATAACCGTAAAAGGGCTAAAATGTAGCAGATATAAGGAGTAATATGTCATATATTACAGAGAAGGAGAAAGCTACATGCAGCACAATGAGAGAAATTTGTCTATGGTTATGGATTTTTATGAAATGACTATGAGCAATGGTTTTTTTTCAGATAAAAATCATAACGCAAGAGTAGCGTTTGATGTATTTTACCGCAGAAATCCGGACAAGGCTGGATTTTCTATTTTTGCCGGGTTAGAACAGATTATTGAATATATTACAAATCTTCATTTCAATGATGATGATATAGAGTATCTGAAGAGCCAGGGGCTGTTTTCAGATGAATTCTTAACATATTTAAAAAATTTTCATTTTAAAGGCGATATTTATGCTTTCAGGGAAGGCACAGTGATGTACCCCAATGAACCAGTCATCACTGTAATAGCGCAGTTAATTGATGCGCAGTTAATTGAGACTGCTATTCTTTTGGAAATAAACCACCAGTCTTTAATTGCAACCAAAACAAGAAGAATTGTAAAAGCTGCTAAAGGGCGTACAGTATCTGATTTTGGTGCCAGACGTGCACACAATATGGATGCTGCCGTATATGGTGCAAGAGCTGCTTATATTGGCGGAGCTGCGGCTACAGCAACTGTACTTGCCGGGAAAATGTTTCAGATACCAGTCAACGGCACTATGGCCCACAGCTGGGTCATGTATTTTAATGATGAATTTACTGCATTTAAAAAATATGCACAGACATATCCGGATGCTGCAGTACTTTTAGCTGATACTTATGATGTATTAGAAAGCGGTGTTCCCAATGCTGTCAGAACGGCTAAAGAAGTATTAGAACCAATGGGAAAACGGTTAAAGGGAATCCGTCTGGACAGCGGTGACCTGGCTTATTTATCTAAACGTGCAAGAAAAATGTTAGACGAAGCGGGACTTTGTGACTGTAAAATTATAGTTTCAAATAGTCTGGATGAATATACCATTACATCTATTCTTGATCAGGGAGGATGTATTGACAGTTTCGGAGTAGGAGAACGGCTGATTACATCAAAATCAGAACCAGTGTTTGGAGCTGTGTATAAAATTGTGGCGGTAGAAGATGATGGTATTTTTAAACCCCGCATAAAAATCTCTGAAAATACAGAGAAAATTACAAACCCGGGACTGAAAAAAGTTTACCGCATTTATGATCAGGAAGGGCATGCAATTGCAGACCTTCTGGCAAAATCTGACCAGGTACTGGATTTTTCCAAGCCTCTTCGTTATATAGATCCGGTAAAGCCATGGAAAAACCGGTATTTTGAAAACTGTAGTGCAAAAGAACTGCAGATTCCGATTTTTCAGAGTGGAAAACTGGTTTACAAACAGCCTTCTATCAAAGAAATTGCAGATTATGTCCGTTATCAGCTTTCCAGTGAAATCTGGGAAGAAGAACAGCGTTTTGAAAATCCGCATAACCACTATATGGATATGACTCCAGAACTATATGAAGAAAAAATGAACCTGCTTTACGAAGCAAGATCAGAATAACATTCACACTCGCACGTATGAACAATGCGATTAGAAAGAGGAAAATATGATGAAAATTAACAAAGCCAGAACTGAATGCAGTCTGTTATTTGTAGTTGTATTTGTATTTGTGCTTAGTATGATACCAGGATCTTCTGTGCATGCTGCAGCACAAAATACTGCAGACGGCGCTTCTTATTATGATTTGGAATATTCCTATAATACGGATTCTGATACGGCTGATACATCTTTGCCGGCAGATCAAAACAGTGACAGCAGTTTTGATACTAATCCAGATACAGAATGGAATGAGCCTTCCATTTCGTATGATGAACCAGTGCTTAATACAAATGCTCTGCATCTGGCTGCAGGAGGAGATTCTTATGAACTGCGTCTTCAAAACGCTGTCAGTGCATCATATCAGCTGGATTCGTCTGCTTCCGGCATGTCAGTTGTGAGTCTGTCTAATGAAACAGCACAGTCAGTAACAATTGCACCAGTCATGGCAGGAAATGCTGTTCTAACAGTTACTGCTGCTGGATCTGATCAGAGACAGACCGTTCTTACCTGTCAGATTACTGTTTCAAAACTGACTGTATCAGAAAATCTGGTTGAAATATATATGAATGATACAGAAAAGGAAGCAGATGTATTTATTGAAGGAGCCGACCTGGATGCTGTTTATTATGGAACGGGAGATGAATGGGATGACAGCTTTCGAGATGCACTTGCTAACAGTTCACAGTGCTCTATTGATACTGGCAATGAAGAAGTAGCAGACGCATATTTTAGTGATGGTAACATACATATTAAGGGAAATGCAAAGGGCATTACAAACATAAGAGGCAGTATTTATGGAGTACCTTTTTCTATTAAAGTAAAAGTCTACCATTATACCTTAAATAAATATGTTCTAAATACTTATAAAGGAAGCGCTCCAAAGATACTGAAAGTAAGCGGTGCCGGCAGTCATAAAGTAACCTGGACAGCAGGAAACCCGAATGTTGCGTCTGTATCCGGAAATGGTACTGTAACAGTAAAAAAAATCGGTGCGACCAAAATTACCGCAAAAGTGAATGGACGAAAATTAACCTGTATTGTAGCTGTAAGCAGCAAGACAGCCAGCCGGGTCGTAAAAAATGCCCGTTCTATTTCACAACAGGAAAATATCCAGTACAGCCAGGCACAGCGTATGTCACAAAACTATTATGACTGCAGTTCTCTTGTATACCGCTGCTATGCACCTCTTGGTATCCGTTTTGGATATACCAATCCGTACTGGGCACCGACTGCAGCAGACGAAGGACTCTGGTGTGTGAAAACGAAGCATGTTGTTTCTTCAGAACCGGTAGATATTTTAAGCTGTAAACTAGTACCGGGAGATACTATTTTTTATTCATTTAAAGGGAATAACGGACGTTATCTGAATATTGACCATACTGCTATATTTGCCGGTTATGCATATGATGAATCTTCTGGTCATTACGGAACTGTAATTGAAGCCAGCAGTTCGCGAAATGCTGTTGTTGAACGAATGTTCTATCCGGGGAATACAATCATGCTGATCGGACGGCCAAGTAAAAATTAATACTTGGAGTCTGGAATGTGTTTGAAAATTCTGCATAACTGTAGAATTTGACGAAAAATATACTGCTGATTTGTAAAATGGTACTTTTTGGGAGTTTATTAGAGCAAAAGTTAAAATAATCTGGCTTGTTAGCTTTAATCACCAGAACTACACCTGTAAAAGTGTGGGGTATTTATTTCAAAAACACTATATTTAGTAATTTAAGCTATAAAAGGAAATCTATTGACAGTAATCAGAGTTTTATACTAATAAGGCAAATGCCTGCCATAAAAAATTTATCTGAACTCCAATTTATGCAGACATCAGATAAATTTTTTATCCTGCAAGGCATTTGTTTTTATCAGTATAAAACTTTGTTATGATTTGTAAAAACATATCTGGTATAAATCAGGAAAATCTGCAGATACTGACAATGCTACAGCTTTAGCTGTCAGAAAGGAGAGTCAGTATCATGGATATTAACGGTTTTCCGATAGGGTTTACTATGGGAATGGCAGTAAGACATGACGCACTGGAGGCTTACAGTAAATTGTCAGAAGCTGAAAAAGAAAGAATTATCAATGAATGCCGGGATGCAAAAAGCAAAGCGGAAATGGACAGAATTATTGACCGTCTGTGCGGAAAGTGGATTTAGAATAAAAGACAGCTTATCTTCTTAAAAAGGCAGAATAAGCTGTCTTTTTTATATTAAAAACATAAAAAATGTTTCGTACCCCGCGCTGTATCATTCCAGGCATTGACTATGAATGAATTTTTTGTTACATTTATAATATACCATTGTCATATGGAGAAAGAGAGGAAAATGCTTATGCTAAAACAATGGAGCGGAACAGAACGGCCGTCTGATGAAGTGCTGTCAGCAAGGCTGAAGACAGCCCGGGATAAACTTTCCAGACAACAGATGCAGTTAAAGGATATGAAGCTGCCAGTACTTGTTTTGGTAGAAGGGTGGGGCACATCTGGAAAAGGCTCGTCAATTGGAAAAATTATCAAGGAGATTGATCCGCGCTTTTTTAAAGCAGCATCTATGGAAGAACCTTCTGTAGAAGAATTAAGAAAACCATTTTTGTACCGGCATTTTGTAAAAATTCCAGAAGCAGGTAAATTCCAGTTTTTGGATTCCGGCTGGATGGATGAAGTAGTAGAAGCAAAACTTCACCAGGATTTAACCCCGGAAGATTATAAAAACCGGATTGACAGCATTAAACGTTTTGAACGTCAGCTTACAGATAACGGATATCTGGTAATGAAATTTTTCCTCCACATATCCAGAAAAGAGCAGAAGAAACGTATTGAAAACCTGCTAAAAGATAAAGACACAAAATGGCGTGTCAGCAGAAAAGACAAATGGCAGAATGCTCACTATGAAAAATGTCTGGATGTGTATGACAGTTATCTCGAAGATACAAATATGCCGTCAGCGCCATGGTATATTATAGATGCGAAGTCCAGAAAGTGGACTGAACTGCAGATTTTAGAAACTCTGACACAGGGAATTGAAATTGCCCTGAACAATCATACAATGTCAGTACCGCTTCTTCAGAATGTATTTCCGCTTATACCTATGCCAAAACTTTCTGATATTCCATTAGACAGCGCTTATATTGAGCCGGAGCTTTATTCTATACAGCTAAAACAGCTTCAGCATCGTCTGGGTGAACTTCATAACCGGCTGTACCGGAAAAAAGTACCAGTTATTATAGCTTATGAAGGATGGGATGCAGCCGGAAAGGGTGGTAATATCAAGCGCCTGACAGAAGCTCTTGATCCAAGAGGATATGAAGTACATCCGATTGCAAGTCCGGAACCGCATGAAAAAGCAAGACATTATTTATGGCGTTTCTGGAACCGGATCCCTAAAGACGGGCATATTGCCATTTTTGACCGCACCTGGTATGGACGCGTTATGGTAGAACGTCTGGAAGGATTCTGCAGTGAAAACGACTGGATGCGTGCATATAATGAAATGAACGAATTTGAAAAAGAACTTCACGACTGGGGTGCAGTCATTATCAAATTCTGGGTACAGATTGATAAGGATACGCAGCTGCAGCGTTTTACTGACCGGCAGAATACACCCGAGAAGCAGTGGAAGATTACAGACGAAGACTGGCGTAACCGTGACAAATGGGATCAGTATGAAGAAGCTGTCAATGAAATGATTCAAAAAACCAGTACTGTCTATGCTCCATGGCATATCCTGGAATCTGTTGATAAAAAATTTGCACGAATTAAAGCACTGCAGATTGTAGTGGATGCGCTGGAACAAGCATTAAAATAAAAACTTCCTTCATTTTTACAGAATAAAAAGAGCAGAAGATAAGCAGGAAATATGTAATAAGCTCGGCCAGCCAGAGAAAAATCTGATTGAAGATACATCTGGCATTCTTAGATAGCAATTAACGTTTTACATATTCAGAAAACTGTGATATTATCCCAGAATCTGCTTCAGGTCTGTCTCTTACGTTATATTTTTATTTATAAGACTGGTTGAAAATTGTAATTATAATAAAGTGTTGCGCAAATTTTGCTGAAAGATGAAATTTGCGCAATTATTTTGTTGTAAAATAGGAATGGATTGAAGATCTAACTATTTCTAATATATATTGTTATTCAAAATTGCGCACCAAACAAAAATTTAATACATCAAAACATGTGTTGCGCTAAAATCAGACTGTTAATATCATCTGATCAGTTTTCTATTTTTTTCAGTATCTATAGTAATATGTATCTGATTACTAGTTGCGCATATTATAATAGAATTTTCTGTAATACTGTGTATTTGTATTGTATATCTGGAATCTATTGTCCATAGAGATGCAGATTCTGGAGTAATATTCCATTATACACGGGAAATCTCATGGTGTTATTATAACTAAAACAGAACCCGGCCCGACTGCCGTTAATCATTTCTTACGTCCTCATATATAAAACCTTGTAATTATTATTACAATACTGAATATTCAGTCACTCTGCAAAGCCGTTTTTTCATAGAGCAGAAGCCTCTTGTCAGAGATAAATTTTCTAGTAATCTGAGTTTTGGGTTTAATATTTGTCAAAGCCTGTATATATCAGCATGTTAAAGCTGATATATAACAGCCAGATCAATTCTGAAAAAGCGCTTTTTCTATATCACAAAATCCGGACAGGACAGAAGAGGCAATTGGAAATACATTGAAAAAATGCTGCTTATCATCTTCATATATTACAGTAACTTCCTGGATTCTTCATATTTCTTTGTTGCGCATATTATAAATCTGTTTGGAATAGTTTTCATTCTCAATACAGTGTGTCCTGTAAAGACACACTGTAATTTGCGCAATAATTATTTGATTCAACAAGTCAAAAATATCCGGACACGATTTTGTAAGTTGCGCAAATTATTTTCGTTTTAAGATACCACTTAAAAATGTTGCACAATATAATTCATCTATTATTAAACCCAGATTTTCTGTTGTGCAAAAAAATATAAATATTTTATTCCTCTTTATATTGCAGGACTTTTAACCGATATTCTGTTGTCGGCATTTATCCGCATGGTGTATCGCAGGATGAATCAGCTTATATGAGATACTGGTATATGCCGTTTATATTCTACAGCATTTTGAAATAATACCAGCTTACTGTTAAATATCATTAAAATTTATTTACAAAAACTGAAAACAGCCATACAGACGGATTATTAGGAGGAAAATTTATGAACATATTTCATGTAGAACTAAAAAAAACAGTGGATAACAGCTACGATATCGAAGCCGGATTTTCACTGGAACAAAATCTGATTTCAGATATTCGCAGCGGATTAACAGGAAATATCCACAAATTTGCAGTTATTACAGACAGTATTGTAAAAGATCTTTATGCAGAAAAAATTACTGCCATGCTTAAAAATGCCGGTTATTCTGCTGACTTATTTGTATTCGAAGCTGGAGAGAAAAATAAAACAAGACGGACCAAAGAAGCAATCGAAGATGCCATGCTTGCAAAAGAATTTCGCAGAGACTGCTGTATCATTGCTGTCGGAGGCGGCGTTGTTACAGATTTAGCCGGTTTTATAGCCGGCACATACGGGCGGGGCGTTCCTTTTATTAACTATGCGACAACACTGCTTGCCGCTGCTGATGCTTCAGTAGGGGGTAAAACCGCTGTCGATACACCACTGGCCACAAATCTGATCGGACTTTTTTATCAGCCGAAAAAAGTATATCTGGATCTTGCAGCGTGGAAGACACTCCCGCCGCGCCAGGTTTCAAGCGGCCTTGCAGAAACGATAAAACATGCATGTCTTGCAAGCCGGGAATTTTTTGACTATCTGGATACGCATATGGACGATATCCAGGCATTTGAAAAGACAGCATGTGAACATATTGCACAGGAAAACTGCCGTATAAAATATACAGTTGTTATGCAGGATGAACGTGAAAACAGTCTGCGGGAAATTTTAAATCTGGGCCATACAGTGGGACGTGCAATTGAAACAGTCAGCGAGTACCGGCTGCTTCACGGTGAAGCTCTTGCGATCGGTCTGGCTGCGGAAGCAGCTCTTGCCTGTCATTTAGGATATATGGGCTCTGCAGAACAAGATGAAATGCTTTGTCTGCTAAAAAAAGCACATCTTCCGGTAGCAATCCCATCCTATATAGACAGAGAAGCACTTGTTCAAAAACTGTATACAGATAAAAAAGTGAAAAATGGAAAACTAAGATTTGTCATTCAGCAGGGAATCGGTAAAATTGCAGAATATGAAAAAGGTGTATATGCTATACCGGTTGAGGAGGCCACTGCACGCAGAATTATTATGGACATGCCTGTTTTATAATTCAATATATGCGGGGCTGTCGCACTAAGCAAAAGATATACAAGGTATAAAAACGATTTAAATCAGCTATATCTTGTTTCATATTTCTTAATGCAACAGCCTCCCTTTTGCAAACCATCTGTAACCGTTTTTATAAAAGCAGACTGCATTTTAAGATGCGCAAAATTGTGCGGCTAAACCTAAAAGTTGCGCTAACGGATCAATGTCTGCCCATGAAACTCTGGGTCAGCATGTTATCTATAAAATATTATGCAGGCTAGTGGCTCATTCTTATCATTTTGATCTCCATGAGCATCTGCATGCATCACAGGCATCCAAATATTCCGTATAAAATATGACATGGTTATAGCATTGCATTTTATAATATCTATTACAGTCTGTTCAGAGATTTCCGGATTACAGATTCATTGAATTATAGAGTGCATCTTTATCGTCCTGATAAATAGAAAGATACCTCTTCGTTATTTCAATGCTGGAATGGTTATAAATATTCATAATCAGTGCAGTCGGTGTCCCCATTTTCCAGGCATGATAGCCAAATGTCTTACGCAGGGAATGACAGCTGATATTGCCTTCAATATGGCTGGCATCTGCCGCGTCCTTAATAATATGATAGGCACGGTTTCTGGATAATGGCTGATGATGATTTGTACTGCTGCAGAAAATATACTCATCATCCCTTTTAAAAGGTTTTTTCTTTTTCAGCATCTTAAATGCTGAAATACAGCTGGAATTTAACGCAATGACAGCATGTTTTTTTGTTTTCTGCTCATAAATGTCAATATGATTTTTATATCTGCGCGTCTGTATATCATAAACATCCTGCCATTTCAAACGCAGCAGGTCACTGATTCTGAGCGCTGTATTGATACCCGTTACAAAAAGGGTATAATCCCGATAGCTGTTTTTAGATAAATAATAATTTTTCATTTTTTCGATTTCCTCTTTCGTTCTTATTGGTGATGTTACCATCTTTTGTTCCTCCTTCGTATTGCGCATAATATGAATAGATAAATGCTTTGTATACGGCCTGTTCATCTCTTTACAAACCACCCAGAATTCTGATACGCGGCCGTACGTGCCAAAAAAGAAAAACAAAAATAGTCAAATGCGACATATAAAAGTCCTTCTTTTGTATATGATAGTAGCTTTGATTTACAGATTATTCAAGAGAACGGGGTTGTATCATATCCTTATTTTTATTATAATAAAGGTAATTGAGTAATAAAAATGAAAGTAATTATTTATAAAAAAAGGAAGGTGCAGCAAATTATGCATACAGTTATTATGGCAGGCGGAAAAGGCACAAGAATTGCTTCCATGTGTTCTGATGTCCCAAAACCAATGATTTCTATCTGCGGAAAACCAATCCTGGAACATCAGATACAGGTATTAAAACGTCAGGGATATACTGAAATCATCCTGATCATCGGACACCTGGGCCAGCTCATCCGGCAGCATTTTGGATCTGGTGAAAAATTCGGTGTTTCCATCCGCTATATTGAAGAAACCAGCCCTCTTGGAACAGCAGGAGCACTTTACTATTTAAAAGATATCCTGAAAGACGACTTTCTGCTGCTGAACGGCGATATACTATTTGATGTCGATATTGCAAGAATGCTTGCATTTCACAAAAAAAAGGGAGGCATGGCTACGATACTGACTCACCCAAACAGCCACCCGTATGACAGCGGGCTTGTGATTGCCGGAAATGACGGAAAAGTTCAAAAATGGCTGGCTAAAGAAGACGAACGAACCTATTACCGCAACAGCGTCAATGCCGGCATTCATATTTTAACGCCTGCCATTCTGGATTTTTTCACAAAACCGGAAAAAACAGACTTAGACCGGGACATATTGAAAAAACTGATTCCTTTACAGCAGTTATACGCATATGTTTCTCCTGAATATATTAAGGATATGGGAACTCCGCAGCGCTTCCAGGAAGTGACAGAAGATATTCAAAAAAATCGAATCATGACCAAAAACCTTCAAAACAGACAGAAAGCCTTCTTTCTTGACAGGGATGGAACGTTAAATGTATTCAAGGACTTTATAAAAAAAGCGGAAGATATTGAACTCCTTCCAGGGGTAACCGAGGCAGTCAGGATGATTAATGACAGCGGCTATCTTGCTTTCATTGTTTCCAATCAGCCAGTCATAGCCAGGGGAGAAGCCTCCTTTGAAGAGGTTGACAGGATGATGGATAAAATTGAAACTCTGTTAGGCCAGGGCGGTGCTTATATCAACGACCGTTTTTACTGTCCGCATCATCCAAATGGCGGTTTTGAAGGAGAAGCAGCAGAATTAAAAATTGAATGCAGCTGCCGTAAACCGCATCCGGGTCTTTTATTACAAGCCGCCGAAAAATATAACATTGACCTTTCCCGCTCATATATGATCGGAGACAGCCTCAGAGATACCGGAGCCGGAAAAAACGCCGGATGTACCTCTTATCTGCTGAATGACCATAAAGGAAATGCTTATGACTACGAAGATCTGCTCTCCTGTGTGAAGGATATCCTTCAAAAATAAAATCCTCGCATTACTGCAGATGTTTATAAACATGACTGGATTCTTAAATATGTATGAAGTTTTAATAAAACTTGCGAATTATGCCTCTGCCGGCGTTGGCATGAAAAAAGAATTATGTTATACTTCAGCTTAACCGGATTTTCATCTGAAAAATAAAAACCGGATCAAAAGGATATAAGAAAGGCTGTGGTACATGAATGAAACAATCCGTAAAATATTTAAAAATACTGTGCAATCTGGCAGCATGCATTCTGATTCTGCTCTGCACAATCTTTATTGTTCCAAAAATTATTGTTTTTTTTATGCCGTTTGTAATCGGCTTTATTCTGTCGCTGGTTGCAAATCCTCTGGTTAGATTTTTTGAAAAAAATATTAAAATCAAACGAAAATACGGAACCTTTTTAACGATTGTGCTAGTGATTGCTATACTGGTATTTGCCTGCTATGGAACAGGAATGCTTTTAGCTGCCGGCATCCGGGGATTTATGGAGTATCTTCCAACTATGATGCAGAACGCCGGTATTGAATTAGCTGCTGCACTGGACCAGCTCCAGACCCTGCTTCATAAAATTCCGGCGCTGGCAGACCTGAATGTCGGAGAACAGGCCGCTTTGCTTCAGGATACATTCAGCAGCCTGGTCAGTAACTATAAAGAACCGACATTTTCAGCAATCAGCGGATTTGCAACAAGTATTCCAGACATATTAGTCAGCGTCATTATGGGACTGTTAGCAACTTATTTTTTCATAGCAGACAGAGACCGTCTGATGAAAGCATTAAGATGCTATATTCCAGACTCTGTACGTGAAAAAAGCATGATGATTTATGAACATATGCTGCGCGCAACAATCGGGTACTTTAAAGCTCAGATTAAAATCATGGGTGTAATTTATGTTGTAATTACTATCGGCCTGATGATGATCCAGGTCAATTATGCGTGGCTGATTGGATTTGGAATTGCTTTTTTAGATATGCTGCCAGTCTTTGGAACGGGTACCGTTTTAATTCCATGGGCAGTAATTAAAATATTTTCCGGAAACATAGCTACTGCTGTGCAGATGCTCATTTTATACGCCGTTTCTTTAATTGTCCACCAGCTGATCCAGCCGAAGCTCGTTGGTGAATCTGTAGGATTAGATCCGTTTACGACATTATTTTTTATGTATATCGGCTATAAAATAAAAGGTGTCATCGGCATGATTATTGCCATTCCGGCTGGTATGATTTTATGCAGTTTTTATAAAGCCGGTGCATTTAACCATTTAATCTGGTGTCTGAAAGAAGTAATCAAAGATATCCGGGAATTTTGTAAAATAGAACCGCAGTAATATTATGTAATCATAGAAAGGAGTATTTATGAAAAAGTATGCAGTAATTACCGGAGCAAGTTCCGGTATCGGAGCAGAATTTGCAAAACAGCTTGCAAGACAGGGCTATTCTCTGATCCTGACTGCCCGCAGAAAAAGCCGGTTAGAAAAACTTGCCAGACACCTGCGCACAGACTGTGATATCATCACTGCAGATTTAACAGACCTTAGTGAATGCAGGCGGGTTTATGATAAGATTGCAGATAAAAATATTGAAATATTTATTAATAATGCAGGATTCGGAGACTGCAGCCCGTTTCTGGAAGGTGATCTGGAAAAAGAAATGCAAATGATCGATTTAAATATACGGGCTGTGCACTTCTTTACAAAACGTATCCTTCAAAAAATGCAGAAAGCAAATTACGGGTATCTGTTAAATGTAGCATCCAGCGCAGGCCTGATTCCCGCCGGTCCTTATATGGCATCCTATTATGCTGCAAAATCGTATGTTACAAGCCTGACAAGAGCCATTGCAGCTG
Source organism: uncultured Eubacterium sp. (assembly GCA_910580075.1). Classification (GTDB taxonomy): domain Bacteria; phylum Bacillota; class Clostridia; order Lachnospirales; family Lachnospiraceae; genus Eubacterium_J. The sequence continues at coordinate 33,007 of CAJTVR010000018.1, forward strand.
AATCAGCCGACCAGGGCAGCAATGTATATATCGGCTGTCTGTGTCCGGGACCTGTGGATACAGAGTTTAACCATGTTGCAAATGTTCAGTTTAAATTAAAAGGCATTACAGCTGCATCCTGTGTTTCTTATGCCTTAAAGCAGATGAAACGGCATAAAACTGTAATCATACCATCTTTTTATATGCGTATTCTCATCTTTGGAGGACATTTTATTCCAGAACCGCTATATATCCGTCTGGTTTCCTGCCAGCAAAAGAATAAAATATACAAAAAATAAGCGGCACACCAGAATGGTAATTCATCATAAACCGGCTTACAGCTGCATATGTTAAACTAAAACATCACTGCGGAGCATCTATGAAACTGATAAAGTCCAAAACGCTCCTGGCTGCTTTTGCACTTGCAGCCGCATTTGCTGCAGGCCGCATGACAGCATCCGGTCTGACAAAGCTGCAGAGCACGTACGCCATTGTACCTCAGGCAGAAAACTGGGGACTTGGATTCGGAGAAAAGGGTTCTCAAAAACAGCCTTCTGGAAATGTGACTGCAGACGAACTCAGGCAGAATCATGCTTTTTATGTAGGAAATGATAAAGAAAAAAACATTTATCTGACCTTTGACTGCGGCTATGAAAACGGCAACACAGAAAAAATCCTTAAGGCTTTAAAAAAACACAATGCCAAAGGAACTTTTTTCGTAGTCGGCCATTTTCTGGAAACAAGCCCTGATCTTGTAAAACAGATGCTGAAAGAAGGCCATGCCGTTGGCAATCATACATATCATCATCCGGATATGTCATCTATTTCAACAAAAGAAAGTTTTCAAAAGGAACTAGACGATAATGCAGCTTTGTTCAAACAGATTACAGGTGAAGAAATGTCTGCTTATTACAGGCCCCCGCAGGGGAAATACAGTGCCGTCAACTTAAAAATGGCAAAAGACCTCGGATATCACACCTTTTTCTGGAGCCTTGCATACGTAGACTGGTACGAAGACAAACAGCCTTCACATGATGAGGCATTTGATAAACTGACTGGCCGTATTCATCCGGGCGCTATTGTCCTTTTGCACAGTACCTCAAAGACAAACGGTGAGATTTTAGACCAGCTTTTGACAAAATGGGAAGATATGGGCTATACATTTCAGCCATTATCTCATTTAATCAGCCAGACAGAAAACCCGTCAGATCATGAAGCAAAAGAAAACAGCGAAATCAGATAAATGATATTTCAAAAGGAGCTGTCCTGAAATTTATGTCAGAACAGTTCTTTTTTTATAATTTTTTTCTATTTTCTGTAACAAAATGCTTTCAGATCGGATATATCTTACAAAGGCCGGGTATTACAGACCGGCTGAAAGAAAGAAGGCGCTTCATGGATGAACTATATAGCCAGAATGCAAAAATTGTATATTATTTCCTGTATAAAAAATGTCATGACAGACAGCTTGCAGAAGACCTGACACAGGAAACTTTTTTGCAGGCCTATCAGTCAATTGAACGTTTTGACGGATCCTGCAAAATTTCAGTCTGGCTGTGTCAGATTGCCAAACATCTGCTATACCGCCACTGGGAAAAACAAAAACGGGAAATTCCCATGGACCTGGAAATGCAGGATATCTCCTCAAAATCTGAAACAGCGGACGCAGGACCGCAGGATACCGCCTGGCACCAGGCTTCTGTACGGATTGAACTTATTGATGTGTTAAAAGAAATGCAAAAACTTCCTGCGGAAAGAAGAGAAGTCATTTACCTGCGCATTACCGGTGCACTCTCTTTTAAAGAAATCGGTGAAATCATGGGGAAAAGTGAAAACTGGGCACGGGTCAGTTTCTATCGCGGAAAAGAACAGCTTTTGAAAGGAAGAATGAATTATGAATGAAAATAATAAATTTAATTGTAATATTATAAAAGACCTGCTTCCTTCCTACTTAGAAGGCATCTGTTCACAGGATACAAAAAATATCGTGGACGAACATCTGAGGGAATGTGACGCATGCAGACAGCTGAAAGATCTGCTTCAGGAAACAGAACTGATATCTGACCAGACAGAATGCCGTCAGATCAACTATATAAAAAAATCAAAACATCATTTTATAAAACTGGGTGCTTTTTCAACGATTCTTCTTGCAGCACTAGTTTTAACCGGACTCATAGCATCTGCCAAAAATAATATTTACAGTGCAAACATATACTATGTATTTCTGCCAGTTCTGCTGCTTATAACAAGAGCGGTGATTCCAATGCCAGTTCATCATGAACCAGTACAACGGCTGCAAAAGATTACGGCTCTGGTCAGTGCAGCATGTACTTTATATGCTTTTATTCTTACAGCTGCTATTCTCTATTCATTATACAAATACCAGTTTCTGCCGTTTCACTTAACCCCTGATCAGGCAGGACCTTTTATTGATATACAGCTTACAGCCATCATATTACTTCAGGCAGTTTTTTATATAACCGGGCTTTTCTATATTCTGAAAGGCAAAAATGTCAGTTTTTCATGTATGGGTATTTATCTGACCGGCGGTTTTCTTGCCTTACGGCTGATGACATTTTTAAGACAGCTGACAGACCTGTCACTTCTTTATAAAACACTGATCATTCCGGTTATCTTTCTTCTTTTAGAAGGAATCTGCACAATACTGCTGTTATCTGTATTACAAGGCACTCTGCAGAAAAATAAACTGTAAATCTTCCTTATAATAATGTATTTTGAAAAAAGAACTTGTAGACAGGCATGAGTTATGTTATTTTATTAGTATCAGTAAATAAACGGCGTATAAAAGGGGGAATCATCATGCCACAAAAAACAAAAAAAAACCTAAGCCTTGTGCTGGTAATCGCGCTCATCTGCATGCTGCTGACCGGATGTTCGGATATTACCGAAATCACACTGAACGAAAACGGAGCTGGCAGCTATAAAGAAACCGTGACTATGTCAAAAAATCTTTTAGATACTGCCACGGGCGGAATGGTAACTGATGATACAATGAAAAACTATCTGCAAAACATGTATCCACAGGCAGAAATAGCTATTTCTGATGAAGCAGTAAATGGTACAGACTCAAAAGTTATTCATGCGGATATGAAATTTAAAAATACTTCAGAATTCCAGCAGATTCTGTCTAACCGTGATATGTTTTCTGTAAAATTTACGAAAAATTATTTTTCAAGATCACCGATTTATATGCCTGTAGAAGGAGAAGACACCGGAAGCAGTATATCCGATGACTTGCAGACTGCAATCGGCTCAAACAATGCTCTTTTAGAAGCAGTTTCTTCAGAGCTTAAAAATTTGCAGGTAAAAATGACAATTACATTTCCATATCCGGTTACCGCAACGAACGGTGCTGTACAGGAAGACGGCAAAACCGTTGAATGGAATATGCAGAATATGGAAGACCGCAGCCGGCTTTATGCAGTCTTTCAGGAAACGAATTCTTTAAAAGCACCACAATTTACTGGCGCTGCAGACGGCAAATATTACAATACAGGTGTAACATTAAAAGCTGAATCTGAAAATCTGTTAGATTATATTGATGTAGACGGGCAGAAAGTTGAATCTGATTATCTGTTTTTATCAGAAGAAAGCGCTTACCATATCACCGCAGCTGATATCAATGGAAACGTCAGCCAGATCTCATTCCGCATCGATACGACAAAACCTTCAGTCAGCGGCGTAGTTAATGGTAAAACATATAAGAGCGCCAGAACTATTCGTTTCTCAGACAAAGGTAGCGGCATCAAAAAAGCTTCTTTAAATGGAACTGCGATAAAGTCAGGAAAAACTGTATCGAAAAAAGGAACTTATACACTTGCTGTAACAGATAAAGCAGGAAATAAAAAAACTGTAAAGTTCAAGATCAAATAAATAAAATCCTTTTATAAAATAAAAGTTCATTTATGCACAATTGGTTCGAATATCCGAAACAGGATATTCGAACCAATTGTGTTAAAAATCAAACTGAAATCTGACAGGAGAATACGGAATGTTAAATAATATACAAATAGGCCCGCTGACCATTCATATGTACGGGCTGATGGTTGGCATTGGTTTTGCAGCGGCTTATATGATCAGCTGTAAACAGGCAGAAAAAAAAGGATTAAACAGCGATATCATCTGGGGCATATTAATCTGTGCCATATTGGGAATACTGATTGGAAGCCGTCTTTTATTTTATGCTGTAAGCATTCCTCAGATTATAAAAGATCCCTCTATTTTGTGGAATTTTAAAAACGGCTATGTTGTCTATGGCGGACTCATTTTTGGTGTTTTGTTTGGTTATATTTACTGTATGAAAAAAAAGGTTTCTTTTTTTAAATATTTAGACCTTGCGATGCCGTCTGTCTCTGTAGCCCAGGGCTTTGGCAGAATCGGCTGTTTCTTTGCAGGCTGCTGTTATGGCAGAGAAACAGATTCCTGGTTTTATATTATATATACGCACTCAGACTTTGCACCAAACAATACAGCACTGATTCCTACGCAGCTTCTATCAAGTGCTGGAAATTTTGTTATTGCAGCTGTATTATTCTGGTATTCCTCAAAATCAAAAACAGACGGCTCAACCGGCGCTTTCTATATGATTTTATACAGTACTGGAAGATTTATCATCGAAATATTCCGCAATGACAACCGCGGATTTATAGGCAGTCTGTCTACTTCGCAGCTGATTTCTATTGCTGTATTCATTCTGGGAATCCTTTTCATGGCGGTTCTCAAAAAAAGAGATACTAAAATTAAAACTTTATCAGATTTTTGAAACTTCCATACAGCCTTTTACGTCTATTATTATGTAGTAATTTCTGCCAGTTAAAGACAAGAGCAGGCAGACAAATCAGGAGGTTTTCGTTATGAATGATAACATGAAATATTCTGCAGAATCTGCAGAAAAAAAATCAGAAGGAAAACGTGCAGTAAAAACCGTCATTTCTGCAGCGCTTGCCGGGTGTCTGATTACCAGTCTCGGACTGAATATTTATCAGGCCAGCCGGGATGCAGAGCAAAACAAAAAAGTAAATAAATTTATTGATGACCAGCTCGAACGGCAGGCAAAGGAAGCTGAAAAGGAAAATACGTATCAGGAAGACGGCTACATGATTGGCGATCAGTATGAAATCCGAAGCACAGCCCATATCTCAGATGCATACAAAAGCGGAAATGATGCAGGATTGGAAGACGAAGACAAAGAAACACTGCAGATGGCTTCCGATGTTTTGAAAGAAATTATCAAAAAAGACATGAACAGTTATGAAAAAGAACTTGCTGTGTACGACTGGATGTACAAAAATATCGGGCAGGGGCGAGGATCTGTCGTAACGCTTCCTGGCAGCAGAGGGAGCGCATTTACACCTCATGACGTATTATCCGGACAGAGTTCTGTCTGCGTCGGATATGCAACAACATTCCGTCTGTTTATGAATATGCTGGATATGGACTGCCATATCGTCCATAATGAATATCATTCATGGGATATGGTTCAGCTTGATGACAATGAATGGTATCAGGTAGATATTTATACCGATGTTTCCGGCAAATGTGAATACCAGAATTTTAATATGACAGATAAAATTGCACGAAGTTCTCACGACTGGGACGATTCTGCGCTTCCTGAAGCGAAGGGACTTAAATATTCCTATGCAGTACAAAACAGCAAAGAGCTGAAAAATATTTATGCAGTTCCTGCAAAAATCAAAAAATGTCTGGATAAGAAAAAATCGTCTGCTTATTTTAAATTCGAAAAACCTCTGAAGAGGGAAGAACTTCCAATTGCAGATTTATTATTAAACCAGATGAATACGGCAATGATGTCTCTGCCAGGTTTCGAAAATCACAGCATGTCCGGTATGTGGTATCAGGATGAGCAGGACCAATATATCCTGGCTGTATTCATTCAAAATTACGCAGAATCTGATGTATCTGGTTTTGATGAAACATCGCCGGAAGGCAAAAAACTAATCAAAGCAGTTGCCGAAGCTTTCGGCACGGATACACCGGAAACTTCCAGTGAAAATTCTGATACAGATGATTCAGAAACTGATGATTCAAAGACTGATGATTCTGATACAAAAGAAGATCTTCCTGCAAAAGACATCGTAGAACGTGAAACTGTAAATATGAAAACTTCATACAGATTCTAAATGTTTTCTGCAGAAAGTAAATAAGAAAGGAACAAGTACTATGAAAAAATATATAAGCTGTGTCCTTCTGACTGCGATGCTCGTAATGACGTCCGCCTGCACAGCCACAGATACATCCCAGGATACAGATTCAGACATATCCATATCCAGATTACAGGAAACGATGCTTGAAGCAGATACAACCCTTCCTGAAATGACTCTGATATCCAGCGAAGATGAAAAGGCAGAGCTGAATTTTACATCCCTCGCAGATGTAAGCTATGATATAATAGATGCATATTTTTATGCCTATGCGTCTGAAGGCACTGCCGAAGAAATTGCCGTCATCAGATTAAAAGATAAAAATGACGCTTCCTCTTTAATGGATGCGCTTCATGAACATATTGACAGGCGAAAAGGGACCTTTCAGGAATATGACCCGGAACAGGTAAACATGACAGAACAGGCTGTTGTAACCAGACATGGAAATTATATCGCACTCATTATCTGTTCCAAAAACGGTATGGTCCAGAAAGCATTCCAATCCTGTTTTGAATAAATTTGTAATGTAAAGGAGACAATCGCATGGTCTTTAGCAGTATTGTATTTTTATGCATATTTTTTCCTGCAGTCGTTATCCTGTATTATACATGTCCCAAGCGGCTGAGAAATTTCTTTCTGCTTCTGGCAAGCCTTTTGTTCTATGCATGGGGCGAACCCAGATATATTGTGATCATGCTCTTTTCCACAATCTTTGATTACTGTAATGGGAGATTTTTGGAATATTTTATATCAAAGGGCAGAAAACATACATTTGGCAGACTGGTTCTCATTATATCTGTAATTGGAAACCTTGGCATTTTATGCTTTTTTAAATATACAGATTTTGCAGTTACTATTATAAATTCTGTGGCGGGAACTGATTATTCTCTGCTTGGCCTGGCGCTGCCAATCGGTATTTCCTTTTATACATTCCAGACAATGTCGTATACTATAGACGTCTATCGCGGAAATGTTACTGCACAGCATAATCTGATATCTTTTGGTATGTATGTCTGCATGTTCCCGCAGCTGATTGCAGGACCGATTGTCCGTTACAGCGATATTCAAAACGAAATAAATACACGTAAAACCTCATTATCACTTTGCGCCAGCGGAATGCAGCGTTTTCTGCTGGGACTTGGAAAAAAAGTTCTGCTTGCCAATCAGATCGGGGCCTTATGGGATGAAATATCCTCTCTGCAGACCGGTGATTTATCCATGGCCCTGGCCTGGCTTGGAGCATTGTCCTATACTTTTCAGATTTACTTTGATTTTTCCGGCTATTCAGATATGGCAATCGGTCTGGGGGAAATGTTTGGATTTCATTTTCCAGAAAACTTTAATTACCCATACGAGTCCAAAAGCATTACAGAATTCTGGCGCCGCTGGCATATGACATTGAGCGGATGGTTTCGGGAATATGTATATATCCCTCTGGGCGGAAATCAGAAAGGCCACGCCAGACAGATTTTTAATCTGCTTATCGTATGGTTTTTAACAGGTTTATGGCATGGTGCCGGTTGGAATTTTATTTTATGGGGATTATACTTCTTTGTACTGCTTACGCTGGAGAAACTGTTTTTACTTAATGTATTGAACCGCCTTCCTTCTTTTTTTCAGCGTCTGTATGCACTGTTTTTGATTGTTCTTGGATGGGTTATTTTTGCCTGTGAAGATTTATCAAAACTTAAAAGTTACATCAAAATGCTGGCTGGTATCAGTGTACCTGCAGTAAACAGGCTCGCCTTATACGAATGGACTTCTCATGCAGTTTTCCTTGTCATACTGGCTGCTGCATCCACAAGCATGATGAAAAAAGCTGCTGAAAAAGTTTCACAGAAATTTCCCATGCCAGCCGGACAGGCTATACTGTTCTGGCTGAAAAGTACATGGTGTATGCTGATACTTGTATGCAGTATGGCAATGCTCGTAAGCGGCAGTTACAATCCATTTTTATATTTTCGATTTTAAACAGGAAAAGGGGAATTTCTATGAATGTGCAAAAATTATCCTGCCTGATTTTTTTTACAGCGGTCATCCTGACTCTTGCCATCAGCGGTATTGCGCTGTTTGTGTTTCCCGGGCGCATTTATTCTGAAAATGAAAACCGTTACCTTACAACATTTAAACCGCCTTCCGTAACTGCTTTTTTAGATACTTCCATGCAAAAGAACATAACAGACGGAGCAAATGACCAGTTTGCAGGACGTGACATCTGGATAAAATTTGCTACAGGCCTGCAGCATGCAGCTGGTTTTCAGGATATCGGAGGTGTTTATCTTGGCAAAAACGGTTATTACTTTGAACGCATATTAGACAGTGATCTTTCAGATAAACGCTATACCGATAACCTGAACTATCTGGAACAGTTTGCATCCAGTTATTCTGATATAAAAACTGTATTTTTACCTGTTCCATCTAAAGGGGAGCTTTTAAAAAAAGAACTGCCTGCAAACGCTGTATTATACAGTTCTGACAGACTGTATGCCCAGGCAGAAAACGTGTTACATCAGACATCTTTTTTTGATATCCGTCCGGTACTTTCTGCTTCAGCAGAAAATCGGCAGCTGTATTTTAAAACAGATCATCACTGGACTATGGAAGCAGCTTACTCAGCTTATCAGTTCTGGTGCAGCAGGCATGATTTTGCCTCAAAGCCTCTTATGCAGTTTGAACCGGAATGTGTCAGTGAAAAATTTTACGGCACACTGTATTCAAAAGCCCCGGAATTTCACACACAGCCAGACCGGCTTGTACTTCCAGACTTATTACCACAGGCTGATATTACCATAAACGGTAAAAAAACTGACAGCATTTATGACTGGAATAAATTAAACTCAAAAGATAAATACGGCGTTTATTTTGGAGGAAATTTTGGCAGAATCGATATTGAGATGAATAAGAAAACAATGGAGACTGAAAATTCCAAAAAACAGGACTCTAAGCAAACACTGCTCGTCATAAAAGATTCTTTTGCTAACAGCTTTGTCCCGTTTCTGATGGAACATTACGGCCGGATTATTATGCTGGATTTCAGATATTATAATAAACCGTTTTCTGAGCTGATACAGGAAATAAAGCCGGATGAAGCACTTATTTTTTATGAAATGAGTAATTTTGCCCAGGATACAGATTTTTTTAAGATTTTAAAATAGAATCCATTGACAAGCGGCATCATTCAAACTATTATATAAGAAGAGTTAATTTTTTCTATGGAGGATGGAACTATGCATGTGGATCAAGAACAGAAGAAAAAACTATTAACAGTCCTGGCCGTCATACTAAGCCTTCCGGTTTTAGCAGTTGCCATATGGACAATCCTGATTACTATACTGGTATCGCATGCCGGAATGATGGTTCTGATACTGATTATAAGCGGATGTGCTGTCGGCTATGCAGCTTCTTTAATTGTTGCAAAAATCATTTCTGATATGTTTCATCGTTTTTTATCCAATGTATCAGGTATCGCAGACGGTTCTGTTTCACTGGAAAATATGAACCTGCCAGTATATCAGAATAATGGCAGAATCAATGATATTATGAAATCTGTAAATGAAATTGCTATATCTTATGCAAAAGTTATTTCATCCATTGAAAATGCAACTTCCGAACTGAAAGATGTAACCAGAAGTTTCAATGAACTGTTTCAGGAAATGACCGTATCCGAAGAAAGCATGAGTGAAAATGTGAATTCGATTTCCGAAAATATAATATCTCAGGCAGACCGGATGCAGTCCATCACAAATGAACTGGATTCTGTCAGCAGTGAAATTGATCATATTTCATCCAATATAGGAGATCTGACAAAAAGCGCTGAGACAATGCAGGAATGTAATCAGTCAGTAGAAACTTACATAACAGAACTGATAAAACTAAATCAGGAAAACAGCGATTCCATTGAACAGGTAAAAAAGCAGACAGACCTTACGAATAAATCAGCCATGAATATCCGTACTGCTACTGAAATCATTGCAAGTATTTCCAGTCAGACAAATCTGTTAGCTTTAAATGCCAGCATAGAAGCAGCAAGAGCGGGAGAAGCCGGAAAAGGTTTTGCAGTTGTTGCAGAAGAAATCCGTAAGCTTGCTGATCAGTCCAGAGAATCTACGGAACAGATTAATCAAAGTGTCAATGAACTGATTGACAATGCACAGTTCAGCGTAGAAGTAACACAGAAAGTTACAACTGCATTTGCAGAACAGACAGAAAAAATTCATCATACAAGCAGCCTGTTCGATTCTCTCCGCTCAGAAGTTACCCAGGTTGCTGACGCAATTGGCGGTATTGAATCTAAAGTTCAGAGCCTGAATGAGCATAAGTCATCGATTCTTACCGAAGTACAGGATGTGAATGTCTTTTCCAGCCAGAACGAAGAAAATGCAAAAACTACTCTTGAAACAGTTTATAATTTTGAGAAGATTATATCTGACTGCCGTGAAGTCACAGAACAGATTACAAGAGTTTCCAATCACTTGATAACAAATATTCACAAATTAGCAAATTAACCAGTTCCTAAAATCCTGTTAAAGTCCAGCGGCTTTAGCAGGATTTTCTCTTCTGTTAAAATCTTGCAGCTTTCTGCATTTTCTGTTATACTTTGAATACTGGCTCTGACTGCACAGCCAGTTATTTTATTACAGAATCAGGCGGAAAACATTTATGAACATTCATTCTTTACCTTCTCAGATTTTTTGGGAAAAAACAAAGAAAAATGAAGCCAGAATACTTCGCATTTATGGAACGTCTCCTGCAGCAGAACTGCCTGTACAGATTGAAGGATGCCCTGTGACTGAACTTGCTGACTACTGTTTTGCATCTGACTGTCATCTTCCAGAACATTATTGTATATTTAATGCACAAAAGGAAACCAACAGTACTTTTTCTGCATCTGCCGAATTATCCGGAAATTATCTCCAGTCAGTATGGCTGCCGGATACAGTTGTTAAAATAGGTAACTATGTTTTTTATAACTGTAAAAATCTCAGGCAGATTTCATTCGGTCAGGCACTCTCGTCTATTGGCAGCGACATATTTATGAACTGCCATCAGCTGCATCAGCTGTACATCAGAAGCAGTGTCAGCGAAAAAACCGGGCTTCAGCGCATGCTCTTCCAGATTTCCTGGGATGTGGAAGCAGTATTTCTAACAGATGATAACGGCTCCTGCCAGAAAGAAGCCGCTGTTTTTTATCCGGAATATTTTGAGCTTTACGATGAAATTGCCCCTGCCCATATATTCGGGCGCAGTATTTCAGGTGAAGGATTCCGTGCCAGGCAGAGTTTTAAAGACGGAATAATTGATTTTCATCAGTACGATAAAATATTTAAAAAAGCCTGCGCAGAAGAATCAGCACAGACAGTATGCATGCTGGCCTTTTACCGTCTGTTTTATCCAAAAGATTTATCTTTACAGAATAAAATTCAATATGAAAACTATATTCTGGCTAACGGAAAAATCCTCTGCCAGCATCTGATCCGAAACAGACAGTTAGATGCCCTTTGTTTTCTGTTTCAGCAAAAACTGTTATCTGGGCAGTCTGTGCCAGATGTACTGGCCATGGCTGTACAGGCCGGCTGGCGAGAAGGCAGTGCAGCCATACTGCGCTGGAAACAGACCTGTTATCCGGATAAAAAACGTACCCGGTATGAATTTGAAGATTTCTGACCTTAACCAGAAAGGAGATGCTTATGCCGCTTCCTAAGTCACAGACGGAATGGGAAATAGAAATGTCTGTAAAAATTATCGATTTTATTATCAGTGAACTTTATGCAGACATGCGTTTCTTTCATCTCGCCCTGTCTTCCCTGATTCCAAAAGCAGATCCGTCCCTTTTAACATGTGCTACAGACGGAATATATATCATGTATTCCCCGGAACAGATACTGCGGACATTTAAAAATAATCCCCGGTTTTTAAACCGCTGTTACCTCCACAGTGTCATGCACTGCATATTTTCCCATTTATGGCTCAGGGGAAACCGGGACTGCATGCTCTGGAATCTTTCCTGCGACATTGCTGTGGAATACACAATTGATCAGATTGATAAGCCCTGTACGAGACGCATACTGACCTGGCTCCGCAAACAGGTCTATGATAAAATAGACCAGAACATCCCGTATATTTCTGCTTCTGTCATTTATCATTTACTAAGCAGTCTGGACGAAGAGCCCATTTCTCAGCTTCAGCAGGAGTTTTATACCGATGACCATCGTTTCTGGCCGCAGCCAGGCAGCCGCCCGTCCCCTGCAAATCAAAAGGCCAGGAATCATTGGAACAAGATTGCTAGACAGACACGTATGCAGCAGGAATTTCATGACAAAGCTCCTGACAGTGGCGAGAAAACACTGTTTTCACAGTTAAAAGCTGAAAAAAGCCGCCGAAGCTATCGGGATTTCTTAAAGAAATTCACTGTACTCAGAGAGGAACTGCATTGTGATCTGGAAGAATTTGATTTGAATTTTTATACATATGGTCTTCAGCTTTATGGAAACATGCCTCTGATAGAACCTGTTGAGACGAGGGAAGTCAGTAAAATACAGGAATTTGTAATCGTCATTGATACAAGTGATTCTACCAGCGGAGAACTCGTAAAAAATTTTTTGCGGGAAACTTTTCAGATTCTTGGCCAGCGTGAATATTTTTTCGATTCCTGCAAAATCCGGATTCTGCAGTGTGATGACCGCGTCCGCGCAGACCAGGAAATTACAAATCTGAATCAGACAGATCAGTTTCTTGCACAGTTTACAATGATTGGAGGCGGAGGTACAGATTTCTGTCCTGCATTTTCTTATGTCAGCCAGCTGATCGAAAACGGAGTATTTTCAAACCTCAGAGGGCTTTTATATTTTACGGACGGGCTTGGTGTCTATCCCAAAAAACGCCCGCCATATCAGACAGCATTTTTATTTTTAACAGATTTTGATGAATCTAAAATTCCTCCATGGGCCATGCGCATCCGGCTCGAACCGGAAGAATTTCTATCAAAACAAAAAAACGGGAGGTATCTATGAATATCAAACAGGCAAAGGAAGAAATTCTGCATACTGTAAAAGCATATCTTCTCAAAGACGAATCGGGAATGTACCGCATTCCCGATATCCGCCAGCGTCCGATTCTTCTTATGGGCCCTCCTGGTATTGGGAAGACACAGATTATGGAACAGATTGCACAGGAATGCAGAATCGGACTTGTGGCTTATACGATTACTCATCATACAAGGCAGAGCGCCGTAGGACTTCCTTATATCCGGGAAGAAACTTTTAATGGAAAAACTTATTCCATTACTGAATATACCATGAGTGAAATTATTGCGAGTATTTACCAGAAAATAAAAAACAGCGGTCTGAAAGAGGGTATTCTTTTTATTGACGAAATTAACTGTGTATCTGAAACACTCGCACCAACCATGCTGCAGTTTCTGCAGAACAAAACATTTGGCGGCCAGGCTGTTCCAAAAGGCTGGATTATTGCTGCTGCCGGCAATCCGCCAGAATATAACAAATCTGTACGTGATTTTGACATGGTAACACTAGACCGCGTACGTTATATCAGTCTGGACGCTGATTTTTCTGTCTGGAAAGAATATGCAAAAACAGTACATATACACCCGGCTGTTTTAAGCTACCTGGAACTGCACCCCCGTCAGTTTTACCGCGCTGAAGCAGATGTAGACGGCCTTAAATTTGTCACAGCAAGAGGCTGGGAAGATTTAAGCCATCTGATGAAAATCTATGAAGAGCTGAATATCCCTGTTACAGAACAGATTGTATCTGAGTTTATTCATCATGAAGAAACTGCTTTTGATGCCGCTGCTTACTTTGAGCTTTTTTATAAATATCGGGATGACTATGACATACCTCAAATACTATCGGGACATGTCCGCCCCCAGATCTATGCACGCATTTATAAAGCAGCATTTGATGAACGGTTAAGTATTGTGAATCTTTTAACAAACGGACTGTCTGCCTATTTTATCCAGACAGCTGAAGAACAGGAACGTACCAGCTTATGGTATTCATTTTTAAAAGAATACCGCAGCCAGCTGTCCGACGCAAAAGATCCTGCCTTGTGTTATACACGCCTTTTAAAACTGCAGGAAGAAACTTTCAGGCAGGAGCGGGAAGGAAACCTTTTAAACCGCATACAGCTAAAAAATAAAGAATGGCTGCTGATTCAGTTAAAAAATGCATCACCTGCAAACGGGCAGTCTGTACAAAACGCTTTTGGACAGGCGCGGAAAGCATTTGAACTGCAGCAGGAAAAACTGGAACAAAAAGAGCTTGCAGCAGAACTTGCACTGGAACACGCTTTTGATTTTATGGAACAGGCTTTCACAGGCGGACAGGAAATGGTTATTTTTATTACAGATCTTACTATTGGCATTGAATCTTCTGCATTTTTGTCAGAGCACCCATGCATACGTTATAATCAGTATAACGAACAGCTTCTGACTGGCAGCAGAAGAGAGCAGCTGTTATCCGAACTGGCCAGGGATACAGAACAGTTTACCTGATAAAAAGCTGCATTTAGACAGAAAGGAACAAACGATGGAACATACTTTATATCTGGAATGTTACAGCGGCATCAGCGGTGATATGACGGTCGGAGCGCTGCTGGATTTAGGAGCAGACAGGAGTGTACTGGATCAGGTTTTAAAAAGCCTTCCCCTCAGCGGTTTTACAGTCAAAATCTCCCAGGTAAAAAAGGCCGGACTTTCCGCATGCGATTTTGATGTCATTCTGCAGCAGGAAAACCATGACCATGATATGAATTACCTGCATAACCACGTAAATCCTGTGATGCATGAAACAGCTATACAGGTTCATACACAGGAACATTCTGATAAACAGACGGTACAGACATACAGTCACCCGCACACGCTGACGCAGGATTCCACGCCTGGACATTCGCATCTGCACGAACATATACCGCGGCATGCGCATACACACATAACACAATCCGAACATACCCAGGAGCATAGACATACGCATGAACATGCCACGCAGCTTACACACACGCATGAGCACCGCAGACTGTCTGATATTTATGCGATTATCCGGAAAGCTGACATGACCGAAACAGCCAGAAAAACAGCTGAAAAAATCTTTACGATACTTGGTGAGGCAGAAGCGAAAGCACATGGAACTTCACTTGAAGAAGTACATTTTCATGAAGCCGGAGCAGCAGATTCCATAGTAGATATTATTTCTGCTGCTGTGTGCCTGGACAATCTGAATATCACAAAAGTGGTCATCCCTGCACTATATGAAGGCTCTGGCACAATACGCTGTCAGCACGGAATTCTTCCTATTCCTGTCCCGGCAACAGCCAGTATTATCCAGAAGCATCATATTCCACTGTGTCTGACAGGAGTCCAGGGTGAATTTGTTACTCCTACCGGTGCTGCTATTGCAGCTGCCATACGCACCAGCGGACAGCTGCCAGAACATTTTGAGATTATACGCACCGGGATTGGTGCTGGAAAACGAACTTATGAACGTCCAAGCATTTTGCGTGCCATGCTGATACAGCCAGCCGTAGCAGACCAGCTCCCACATGTACAGATTCATGAAGATGTCATCTATAAGCTGGAAACTAATATTGATGACTGCAGTGGAGAAGTCATGGGATATACATTTGAATGTCTGCTAAATGCCGGTGCCAGAGATGTTCATTATTTTCCGGTCTATATGAAAAAAAACCGTCCTGCATATCAGCTGAATGTACTGTGCTGTGAAGAAGACATTCCAAAAATGGAGCAGATTATTTTCAGCCAGACAACGACCATTGGCATCCGAAGACAGCGCATGGAGCGTACTGTCCTGCCAAGAGAAATCACATCCATTCAGACCGAATATGGAAACGTCCAGGTAAAAATCTGCAGATCAAACGGGCATCTTTTCATTTATCCGGAATATGAATCTGTTATCCGCATATGCCGCCAGACAGGCCTTTCATATTCTGAAATTTATCGTAAACTTCAGGAAATATGCGGCAAACAATTGTCCTGATTTGCAGGCAGAATTGCACAAGAATAAAGACAGACTTATAGGAAATAATCACGAAATAGCTTTCTTCTGAATAAAAAGTGTTTACATAGTCAAAAATAAACTGGTAGAATAAAACTGACACCAGATATTTCATTAAAAAAGAAAGGAAGAACAGCTTATGTTTCAGAAAAATGATTATGTAATTTATGGAAGCAACGGTGTCTGCATGGTCAAAGATATCGGGCCGCTAGACATACCGGGCATACCGGCAGGACGGATTTATTATACACTTGTGCCTTATTATACAAAAGACAGTCAGATTTTCACGCCGGTCGACAGTACCAAAGTAATAATGAGGTCTTTAATCTGCAAAGAGGCGGTTCTGCAGCTGATTGAAGAAATTCCGGACATTGAGCCTTTGTGGGTTATGGATGAAAAGCAGAGAGAATCACAGTATAAAGAAACACTGCGCAAATGTGACTGCAGAGAACTGCTAAGGATTATAAAAACCATTTACCAGCGCATGCAGGCACGCATTGCCGAGGGGAAAAAAGTAACTTCCTCAGACGAACGATATTTTCAGCTAGCCGAAGACCGCCTGTATGGAGAATTTGCGATTGCACTGGGTATCGAACGCGACCAGGTAAAAGATTTTATAGCTGGAAAAACAGGGCAGGCAGCACAAATGCAGACCGTATGAAAATCTTTTGTGTTTTTAAAAACAGCATATTGGTAAAAGCCAGCACTGTATTCCATACAAAGCTGGCTTTTTTCGGTTCAAAAACCGATTCTATAGCAATATAACCGATTTGTGTTTTAATAATCTGGCACCGTTTATAATCAAAAGAACTCCTGATGCAATTCCGGTTACCAGAATACAGATGCCGAGCACAAGACTGGAAACAGCCGTAGAGTTAATGGATTTGTATAATTTTTCATTCATGGGATAAGCCCTCCTTATAAATTTTCCATTACTTTATTTTATCATATAACGCGAATCCAATTCAATGAAATTCCAATTTTTTCATGAAAATGATTTGCCTGGATGTCTCTGCACGTGTATAATAGATAACAGTAACCAAAAATTTGCTATCATGTATAACAGCAGAGGTGATAATATTGAACAGAAAAGAAATAATGGAAATTAAAAAAAGACTGAAAAAAGATGCATGCACATTCACTAGGATGTGCGGCTGTTATGTGAACAGTGAACACAGCCAGGTAACCCGTTTTACAAAAACTTTTTTAAATCTGGATGAAGAAGAGCTGTTCAAATATCTGGAAATCGCTAAAAAAGTCCTTTCCGGTACAGTCGGAAACAATCTTCTGGAACTGGAATTTCCTCTTTCAGAAGAAGCGCCAGGCGGGAAACAGCAGTTTATGCTCGGGCTTCGTGAAAGCAGACTAAAAAATGAGGATCTGCTGGATCTTTTTTATCAGCTGATAACAGAAAACTACGATTATGCAGGCAACTATCTGATTCTTTTATTCCATGATGCCTATGACGTTCCTGTCAAAACAAAAGATCATAAAAGTCTGGATGAATCAGAAGAAGTTTATGAATATCTTCTCTGCGCTGTATGTCCGGTAACACTGTCCAAGCCTGGACTTGGATATCTGGAAGAATCCAATGAAATTGGATTAAGAATGCGTGACTGGATCGTAGGTGTCCCGGATGCAGGATTTGTTTTTCCAGCTTTTACAGATCGAAGTTCTGATATTCATGCAGCACTTTTTTATACCAAAAATACCAAAGAACCCCCAATGGAATTTATGGAAGGAGTGCTCGGGTGTGACAGAAAAATGACTGCTTTTGAGCAAAAAGAAATATTCCGTTCCATTTTAGAGGATACACTCGGACAGGAATGCGGTTATGAAACTGTCAAAGAAATTCATGACAAAATCCAGGAAAAAATCACAGAAAATACCAGCATGCCAGACAGCGCTGAAGAAACAGAACCTATCGAGCTGACCAAAGAAACTTTAAAAGATATTCTGAATACAAGCGGAGTTGATGAGGAAAAAATTGCACAATCAGAACAAATCTATGACGAAAAAGTGGGAAATGTAAAGCTGTATGCAGAAAATGTAGTGGACAAGCGTAAATTTGAAGTCAAAACATACGATGTTGTTCTTCATGTAAAACCAGAAAAAGCATCACAGATTAAATCCCAGATGATAGACGGACAAAAATGTCTGGTTATTCCTATGGATGCAAATGAAAATGTAAATGTGAATGGAATCCATACAACAGTTTAGTCTGCGAAAAGGAGAATTGAATTTTAATGGCTCTGATAGGAAATAACAACCATAAATCTGTACTGGATGAAAATGCTTCCCTGTTTCAAAATACAGAAAAAAAATCAGAAAAACAAAAATGGGCTGAAATGAATAGCAGTCAAAAACTGTATTACTTTTTTGATTATTATTTATTAAAATGTATCTTTACAGCTGCAATTGCAGCTGTATCCATTCTGTTTATCTGGAATATTTTAAAACCTCAGAAAGAACAGAAACTGTTTCTGGCTGTTGTGCATAATTCACTTATTTCAGAAGATGAAGAACGTTTAGATCAGGTTCTCACAGAACTGCTGGTTACGGATTCTGAAACTCAGGAAATACATATAGATGATTCTTTTGCAGAAGGGTATGCCACAGATGCAAAACTTTCTGCATACCTGGCTGCTCAGGAAATCGACCTGCTGATTACAAATGAGACACATTTTCAGGAATTAGCGAAAACTGGCTGTTTTGAAGACTTAAATAATGTCATTCCAGAAATAGACTCCCAAAACAAAGACTTATTCTGCTGGAGCAGTGTCTCTGCAGACAGTGACCCGGAACACACGGGTGCTTATGGCATAGATATTACAGATTCAGAATTTTTAAAAAACAGCTGGTATTCTGAGGAAAAAGCTATCATCGGCATTATTCAGGGCAGCATGAAAAAAGAAAATGCAATTCTGACATTATCAGAATTATTTTTTAATGATTAAGTATCCATAAGCAGACAGTTTCATTACATAAACTGCCTTGCAGCACTCTGATAAACGCTCCCTAAAAATTTTGTAAAATCCAATGCTATTTTCAGTGAATTGATTTCACTAAGTAAAACCGCATTGGATTTATTTAATTGCGTTTTTGAATTATTCCAGAATTCGAAACAACATTCAGACCTTTTATACTTTCATTGTCTCTTCAAACAATATTGGATACACGCATGCTTATGGCAATAATTAAAAACATCTGATATCCCGAAGAAAAATATCATCGGTATTATTTGGGCCTCATAAAAAGAAAGCAATTTTGACACAAAATAATATACTAATCATCAGCGGACACGTACATTAAATCATATTGAATGAACTGCCGTACAACAATTTCTCTTAATAGAATCTCTTAGGAAATATTCTAAAATCAATCGCAGTTTTAATGAATTGATTTCACTGATTGAAGCTAAGAGTGTTTCTTATGAAATGCCTTGAAATCTATTTTGATTTCAGTAGAAACTAGTAAAATGAGTTGTATTTATATTATTATATTTGCATTTGAATTTTATAATTCAGCCTTCCATATGGATAATAATATAATTAACATTATATTTTTTCTTAATTATTCGCAAAATGATAGTTTTGCGAATAAACTATATTATTTATAATCGTTATTGTAAATCTGTCTCCTCTATATTAAAAAATTATTATGTTGATATATGAGAATACTAATAAACTTTCTTCACCTATAGCCAGCATGACTATTGTTTATTCTTATCCAAAACCTATCATATGAGTTCAGGTTTATTCAATTTATTATGAACCTGTAAACTTTAAAATTATCAGTTAAAGCAGCATATTTATTTAATTATTATTTTCCCTGATATCATAATTTAATACTATAGTGCCAGGGACAAAAGCCGGTCTTTCAGTGTAGAATCTCTTCGATTTATCTGTGATTTATATACAAGTTTGTTACTAAATGTCCTCTGCTCCGCCACCATCCCTCCCCCCCACCCAATAATTATATACAAAATTATCAAACAATTATAAGTATTTATTTTTAAACACTTTTTCCCCCTGACATCATACTATATATAATTAAATGCTATAATCTTGTTATTCAGTTATAACGTTGAAATACTATAAAACTTATGTACATTTTACTGTTTGAGCAGTTTCAGTTCCAGCTGGTCATAATCATACTCTCTCTGATGAAAATTACTGAAATTATTATTAGTACTTTTTGCTTTCATACTACTTTCCCTAACTTTTTTTTCTTCACTTCCTGTTTGAAAATTATCATACGCATCATTCAGACACGAGATCATCCAGCCAGTAGGATTCAATACATTTTTCTGCTGGCAAAATAAATTGTATGCTGTTTCTATTTTCCTGTAATTATATTCAGATTTTTCACAGATTTTTCTTACATCTTTCGTAGAAAAACCATTAAGCAGCATTTTTGCATCGACAATAAAATCTAACTTATCATCTTCTGACATTTCATCAGCAGATTTTAAAATATCCTCAATCGTTTCTACATTTCTCTCCGTTAAATCAACTATAAATTCTACACCATACACCTTAGCTCCTCTTCCCCCTTTTAATGGGCTAAAGGAAACTTTCATATCAGTTTTTTCATTAATTTCTTTTATTGCTACATCCAATACGCATCTTTTGAACTCATACCATGTATTGAATTTTTTTTCTGGTGATTTTTCTACTGCTTTATCAAAATTAGGAGCCTGTTTATTGTTTAGCTCTTTCCTGACAGCATCCAGTTCAGCGTTTACCACACCGATATTAAGCTTCAATTCCGATAAATTAAATTCAATCCGAAACACCTGTGTTTTTAATTTTTTTGGTATTCCCTTCCGATAATATGACTTGCTCGACAGTAATTCATAGAGTCGGAAGCTATATACATTTTTGAATTTTAACATGGTTGGAAGTTCTAATATTGTAAAATTTGCTTTAAAATCCGATAAATAGTCTTTAACGTCTGAATTGTAGAATATAGTAAATACACCATCCTCATATCTGGCTCTGTCCACCACAGAAATATAATCAAATACACCACCATTTTTTCCTGGATCGCTAAATCCTATAGTTCTGGATGTCATATTTATAGCAACTGGTTCCAGCTGAGAATAAAAAGACCCGGCATTTGCATTCATCAGCTTTCTTAGTTCATTTGCTGTCATACTGCATACAATTCTTCCATTTTTATCTTCTGTATATTCTTTTTTCTGTATTTTCGCCAGTGATATTGCAGTTATTTTATTTTCAAGAAGGCTTGACGAATATTTTGCAGATATCAGATAATTAGATTTTGAATATCTGTCATCTTTATATGGTTCTATCTGCTGTGGACAATCTTTACTACACATAATTTGTATTTACCTTTCTTTATTTGTGCTCTACAATCTTACCGTTATATGATATATTATCTACAATTCTACCGCTAAAGTCAACTACAATTTCACCGCTAAACGTATTTGATGTTTTATATTCTACGTTTTTTACCGTTAAAACTTTCTTTTTTCTACTTAATACTACTCTATATTATGTTTTCTTTATGATTTGCATCTACGTATTATAACGTCAAATCTACATTTTTCTACACATGATTACGTTAAAAATTATGACAGCGTTTTTGTTTTTGGATATATATTATTTTTTAACGGATTTAAATGTAGCATTATCTTAATTTTCATCTACAGATATTACGTTAAAAAGGAATTTTATTCCGTTACGATCTACCAAAATATCCTTTAAATAATATAAATAATTTCTACGTTTTGCTCCGTCACGTGCTACGCTATAATCTGCAGATGCCAACTTCTATTTCCGCGTCAATCTACTTTTTATACCGTTAAAAATACAAAATTTTACACTTTACTTAAAGCTATTGCTGCATACAAGTAATGTCATATGGAAACAAGAAAAAAAGAAAATATGTTGTTACTTAAATAATGTACAACATATTAATTTAATATAACTACTTATATAATTTAAAATGATGATAAATTTGTTTCTGTTACGTTCTTATAATTATAATAATCATTACATAAATATCTTATAAAAAAATTGTATATCAATCAGATGTAATGAAACCTTTCTATGCAGATAACCATTTTACCTATTATCATATTCTTAAATTAACTCATTGTGCTACTTCATTTTAAAATGATTGAATCCCTTGTGAAAGCGCAAAAAATCCCTATGCTGTAAAAACGCTTGTTTTACACAGCTTAAAAAATTAAATGTTTTATTTTTGCTATCTTGAAGGTATCATTGAAAAAACGGTTTAAGGCTAAACAAAAGTTATATGCCGGGATCTTATTTTCGAGCCGGGTGCATAGTCCATGAAAACTCTTGGCAGGCACCCTTTCTGCGTTTAACTGCCCGCTTAACCGGGAAAATATTGTTTCCACCCGGCGCCTTTATTTGAACATCAACCGGCGTACCGGTTTTGGCCAATTTATTTTACTGTTGGAACGTTTCAGCGTCATAAGGCAGATCCCCTGCCTGGCCATTTCCTGCGTAAATGCTTCCCCGGCATAGCCCTTATCTGTAGGCACTGCGATTCCGGTTCGCCCTTTTACAAGGTCACGCAGGACCTTCCGGTCATCTGTGGACGCTGCTGTAATATCAAATGCCGCAATATACCCTTCCAGGGTAACCAGGGCTTGTACTTTATAGCCGAAACAGGTTTCTTTTTTCGAAGGACACCTGCCGTAATCTGCGCCATACCCACGGAAAGAGCGGCAATAGCGTGCTCTCCCAAATTTGCAGACGGCAGGCGGGAAACTGTCTGCCATATAATACTGTCTGCCGGGGAGGGAAAAAACAGAGGGGATTTTCTGGCGCAGCAGTTCCGTCGTTTGCACAAGGGCACGCCTTGTCCTGTTAAAACGGCTCCGGCTGCATAATTTTGGGAAAAGATGGCGGTAATTTCTTTTCACAAAACAGTACCAGGCATTTTCTGAATCAACGCTGGTCAATTCGCTGCAAATACAAATAGTGCTAATCTCAGAGTCCGGCAGCTTTGTATCCAGGACATGGCGTCTTTTGGTAACCTCTGGTGGGGCGAAACGATGATATAGATCATCAATGATGACATAAACGGCTAAAATAAAGTCTTCAAAAGCTGTTATAGCTGTGGTATCATTTGTTTGGAACTTCAACACGATGGTGTCTCCCTTTCAGATTTGTGTCGTTACAAATTTAGGATAGCATATTTTGTTGAAGTTCTTCTATTTTTTATCTAGCACAACAGGTTAAATTAATAAATAATTTATTTAATTGATTTTTTTTACATCCGCTGTTATAATCATCATAGTATAACAATATTAGAGAAATGAGGTACAAAAATGGGAAGAATATTTGCATTATGTTCTCAAAAAGGTGGTACAACAAAGACTAGTTCAGCAATCGAAATAGCAGCTTGCTTATCAGCCGAAAATCATAGTGTGCTACTGATAGATTTGGATCAGCAGTGCGATGCAAGCAGAAATTCAGGAATAGAAAAACCTAATAAAACAATACATGATGTTTTTCAGCAAGAATGCAAAATAACAGATGCGATACATAAAACAGAATGGTATGATATTATTCCAGCATCTCCAGCATTATCCAAAGCAGATAAAATATACATGGAACGGGATGATGTTTATTTATTAAAAGATGTTTGTGAAATTCTTTTAAATAAATATGAGTTCATAATTATTGATAATCCTCCCGCAAGAAATACATTACTTAATATGACGTATATTGCGGCTGATTATATAATTTGTCCTACTCTGTCCGATGACAATTCTGTGCGCGGTATTATTGCGGTTGAACAGGATTTGAAAAAATTAAGAGATTCAAGAAATCAGGATTCTCATGCTTATATAATTGGAATAATATTATCGATTTACGAAACGACAAATTCACATAAGAAAGCATTGGAAAGTTTAGAAAATATTTCTGCTGCTCTTCCAGGAGATGTTTTTATTTCAACTGTACGCAAAACTATTAAAATGGCAGAAATAAAATCACTTTGTGTACCTCTACAGATATACGATAAATATAACAATGCATCTATAGATTATCGAAAAATAGCAAAACGTATTATAGATATTTATGAGGAGGATATTAATGGCTAGAAAAAATAAATTTATGGATCAGAAAACAGATTTCTTATCTATGCTGGATGATGAATCGTCAGAAGATAATTTGACAAAAAGTATTGCCAGAGAATTAGATAAAGAAACAGAATCAGAAAATGAGATACAAACTGCACTGCCGGATGAATTTATACCATATGAAGACGAAAAACTTAGATTAGATTTGCATTATGGAGAAGATAGAGAACGATTAAAGGAATCCATAAAATTGAATGGAATTTTTACACCGGTTATATGTGTTAAAAAAGAAGATAAACTTATGATACTAAGCGGTCATAATCGTGTAGATGTTGCCAAGGAGTTAAATATAGAAGTTCCATATATCTTGAAAAAAGATTTATCTAATGAAGAAATGGAACTTATTTGTATTGACGATAATTTAATACATAGACAGAGAACGGATTATAAACCAATGCAGCTTGCTTATTCTATAAAAGTTAAAATGGATGCTGAACGGCATCAGGGAATTACTTTGAGTAACGGTTACTCAAAGCTTTCTGGAGATAAGATTGGCGAAGAACATGGACTTACAAGAAAAATGATTAACATATATCTAAAACTTAACGAACTAATTGATGAAGCAAAAGAATTAGTAGATCAGAAAAAAATATCTATCCGTCTTTCTTATGAATTGGCCTTTTTAGATTCTGAAGCACAGCAAATAATATTAAGCTATTTAAATGATTTCAAAATAAATGAAAAAATGGTTAAGGTAATTAGAAATGAGATTATAAATAAAGAATTTAAAGAATATAATGAAAAAAAGACTTTTATAGAATCAAAACTGCTACAGCTTCGAGTAACGGTTACTCAAAGTCGTAAACTAGATTTTAGAAAAGTAAGAAAATATATACCTCAAAATATAAAAGATGACGAAGCTGAAGAATACGTTATCAAAGCAATAAAATTTTATAATGAAAATAGAACAGAAACTGTTGCTTTAAAGGATTTTTGAAAAAAGTAATAGATAAGATTCTTTAAAATCACTCAAAACCTTTTCGCCCTATAAGTAAATATGTGTTTATATTTTTAAATATATTTACAACAGAATATCTAGAATTAGAATTAATGCGCATTAGAGTTCGATGAAGAATAATATGAATTAGTATTAACCTCTAATCTGCAATTGGAAACAGATTCCCTAAAATAAAAGACAGAAATCGTAATTAATAAAAAGATTGATTAGAAAAAATTTTGAACAAATAATCACAAAATAAAAATAGATGCGGTAACTGAAAATAATATTTTAATTAGCGCTTACAAAAAACTTTATCTTTAAATTTAAATATTATTAGTATTTGGTCGAGTAGGTCAGCGGTATTACTACCGCTTTCCCCTCTAAGAACCGTGCATGAGAGTTTCCCCTCACACGGCTCAAGCACTTATAAGCCCTGTATCACCAGAACCGGTTCAACAACTTCTTTTGAGTAATGCAGCTTTCTGTGACAGCCTGCGTCTACTAAAATTCTTGTTATCTTATAATCGTTCCCCATAGCTTCATGGATTCTATACCCTTTTTCTACCGTAATAGCACCGCCGCATATAGGGCAGATTCCTTTTTGTGCTTTGTAGAGGGCATTCAGTTTCTTTCTGCCTTTGATTTCACGAAACATTCTCTCCGTATCCCTTTCTTCAAAATATCCTGTAAAACTGTCATCAAATGGTGTCGCTTCTGATTTTGTTTTCAGCCACCTTACAATATTGGTGTCCGTGGCATATATCAGATTGAGTTCGAACGAATTCGGCATTTTAACACTGAATATCCAGCTTCTTGTGCCAACCCGTCTGAAATATTTCTTCGCTATCCATTTATGGCTCTTTTTAGGGTGTCTGCGTCTGCACCACTGCCACAGGCATCTCCATACATCAAAATCAAACCTTTCAAATGCCTGTGACGAAACATTATATTTTTGGA